>JBIKSZ010000065.1:0-16239 GCA_044348345.1 Roseomonas sp.
TCAGCCTGCCTGACTTGTGCGCCTCGTGCGGAGGGGTGGCCGAGTGGCTGAAGGCAACGGTTTGCTAAACCGTCATAGGGGCTTCAACCTCTATCGTGGGTTCGAATCCCATCCCCTCCGCCACCTCCTCCGGCTTGTTGTTTTCTTCAGCCCAGCATTCCCGGGGTGGCCTTTTGGGCCCGTATCCAGACCCACATCGTGACGCCAATCGTGTCGTATCCAGGCAAGCTCGCGGCGGTCCCGGGCCTACGCCTCCACATTGTCCGTCCCGCTAGGCAATCAGTGCTGCGCGGTGTCGCGCCCCGGCCGGCAGATGGGCAGAGCAACCCCTAACCGGCGCCTTCGCGCTGGGACAGCAGCGTCTCGCAGGAGGCCCACATCTCCTCCGCATGCGCAGGCTTGCGCAGCATCGCGAAGGGGCCGCTGGCCTCGGCAAGACCGAGCAGAGCCGCGTGCGCGTCACCGGCATGGCCGGTCAGCAACAGTGCAGGCAGGCGCGGCCTTCGGTCACGCGCGGCACGAATCAGAGAAAGGCCGTCCATCCCCGGCATCGCCAGGTCGGTCACCAGCAGATCGAGCATGTCGGACTGGTCCAGATGCGCCAGTGCCTCAGCGCCATTCGCCGCGGTGACGATGTTGCAACCGAGAGCGGCCAGATTGTCCGCCAGCGCATCGCGCACCAGCACCTCGTCATCAACCAGCAGGATGCGGAGGCTTCGAGAACTCGCCGGAGCGTTCCCTTTCTCCTCCGCCGTTTCCGCCTCTGCAGCCGTGGGTTTCGTGGCATCGGCTTTGCCGCGTGGCAGCCAGAGCGTCACCGTGGTGCCCCGGCCGCGCTCGCTGATGATCCTCAACGCGCCGCCGGATTGCTCGACGAAGCCCTTGGCCATCGCAAGTCCAAGCCCCGTGCCCTTGCTGTCGGACTTCGTCGTGAAGAAGGGTTCCGTGGCGCGCGCCAATGTCGCGGCATCCATGCCGAGCCCTGTGTCCGCCACCGCGATGCGGATGTAGCTGCCGGGCTTGGGGCCGTTCTCCTGCGCGTCGCGGGGCAGAACGCTCTCGGCCATCGCCGACAGGGTCAGTATCCCCCCGCCGAGCGACGCCATGGCGTCACGGGCATTGACCGAGAGGTTCACCAGGACGGTCTCAAGCTGCCACTTGTCAGCAAGGACCGGCGGCAGTGGATGCGAAGCCTCGATCCTGACCTCGATCTCGGCACCCAGCGTGTGGGTCAGAACCTCATGCAGGCCTGCCAGCACATCGGACAGTTGGACGGGCTCGGTGCGGAGTTCCCCGCGTCTTGCCAGGGTGAGCAGCCGCCGTGTCACCGAGGCTCCTCTGTCCGCGGCGCCGATGACCATGCCGGCCAGGCGCTTGATGCCGGGGTCATCGGAGCGTCGGTCAATGCTCTTGGCGCCGCCGAGGACGGCTTGCAGGACGTTGTTGAAATCATGCGCCACACCGCCAGCCAGCCGCCCGAGCGCCTCGGTTCTCTGGGTGTGCAAAAGCTGCTTCCAGGCGGCTTCGCTCTCGTGGCGGGCAGTCTCGAGAGCGCGCTGGGCTTGGCGCCTGTCGAGCCACAGCATCGCCAAGGCGATGGCGGCGAGGGCGAGCATCGAGATCGCGGCCGCCGTCGCGAGCAGTAGCGGGCGTGCGAAGGCGATCGGCGCCAATTCGGAGCGGGGATCAAGAGCGACGCATACGATGATGGGGGCCTGCGCCAGCGTGCGATACGCGGCGAGCTTCGGCTGCCCGTCATGGGCGCTGCTCTGTACCCGAATGCGGCCCGCGGGGGCCTGTTCCAAGGCGCGCGCCATGCCGTGTTCCGGTGGCAGGCGGGTCTCCAGCGAGGTCCCTGGCGCGCGGCTGTGGGCGATGATGGTGCCGTCGCGCGATCTGATCAGCGCGGCGGCGCCCGCACCGAAACGGATGGTCGTCAGGGCCTCGGCGAGTTGGGCTGTGTCGAACAGGATGATGGCGGTGCCGGCGGCATTGCCCGACGCGTCATGGATCCGAGTGGAGAATTGGATGGCCGGCCTGCCATACCGTGCGCCATCTATGTCGCCATGTATTCTCAGTGATTTGCCTGTGTATGGATCGTGCGAGTCTAAAATGTCATCCTCGACGTAGTTGTGATACAATCGTGGATATGAGGACCAGTAAAGGTTTCCTTGAGTGTCGAATACTGCCATATAGAATATACCGAATTGCTCGGTCCTGGCGGCGTTTGCCAGATGGTTGTATATTGTTCCCGCCCCGATGTGATCGCCAGATTTGGTAAGATTTACAGCGGTTTGCGCCATTCTTTTGTAGATTTCAGATAGCTCAATAAGCTGGACGACCATCTTCTCGATGGTCTGTGTGCCGATTTCAGCACGTGCCAGTGCGTTTTCCGTAGCCTGCTCTTCAATGCGGTTGATCGTGTACAAGGCTGCGCAAAAGCATGAGAAACTTACCAAGAACCAAAGGGCGATGGCTCTCGACGCCAAGGACGACGCTCTCAGTTCGCCAAGGACAGCAGGTCGAATGATCACTGCGCTCCTCTCAATCGGTCATCCGATGCAACCATTACGATACAAAATCGCTATTGTGTAACTCACGATGTCGTCAAAATATGCAAATCCAATTATAGGTTGTAAGCTATAGTTAAGTGCTATTTAGAATTGTGTGCCGTCCCGCCATCACGCCTTGCCGCGACGGCCGCGCATCCCACGCATCGGTAGATGTGCTGATGCGCATCCCAAGGATCGGCGGGACATCGGCACGGCACGGCTTTCGGCCCTGGCGCCATCGGGACCCGGCAGCGGGTGCAGATGGTGACGCGCGGGACGGGACCGGCGCCCGCCTACCGTTCAGAACCAGAGTTGCCGGCGCAGCCAGCGCACGGGGTCGCGCAGCAGCCAGGCGAGCCAGGTGGTGCGTCCCGTCTCGATGCGGGCCCAGCCCTCCATGCCCGGTCGCAGCCCGTCCTGCTGCGTGTCCTCCAGCCGGGCGATCACGCGGAACACGTTCCGCCCATCCACCAGCTCTGCCATCGGCCGCACGCGTTCCACCACCGCCTGCCGTCGGCGGTTGGGCTCCGCCGCGGGGGCAAGCCGCACGATCTGGCCGGGCCGCACCGCCGGCGCATGCTCGTCCAGCACGAGAATCTCGGCGCGCAGCGGTCCGCCCAGTGCGATCTCGAACAGCAGCTGCCCGCGGCCGACCGGCTGGCCCAGGCTGCGCCGCAGATCGCCCGCCAGGATCACCCCATCGGCCGGCGCGCGGATATCCGCCAGCCGCAGGCGATGCTCGAGCATCGCCACCTGCGCATCGGCCCGCTGCGCCGATAGAAGAGCGATCTGCTCCTGCGCCGGCTGCCCCGCCGCCCGGGCGACGGTCGCCTCGCGCCGATCATTCGCTGCGCGGGCGCGGGCGGAGGTGAGCTCCAACTCCAGCTCTCGCGTCTGCAGCCGCGCCAGCGGCGTCACCCCGCCGCGCACGCTGTCGCCGGGCTGCGCGGCGGATGCCTCCAGGATTCCGTCGAAGGGGGCGGTGACGCTCTGCGCCCGCTCCGGTTGCAGCACCATCGGGGCCGCGACCTCGGAGGCGCGCGGCAACACCGCCAGCAGCCCGAGCACGGCCGCCACCCCCGCCACGGCCAGCCAGGGCCGACGCGCCGCCTTGGCCGGGCGTGCATGGGCCAGCGCCCCGACCAGCATCGCGGCGGGGCGGAGCCGCTCGGCTGTCCCGAGCGGCGGTGCGGCCGCTGGCGGGAAGCTCGCGATCAGCACGGCCGATCCGTCCGGCGCCGGCACGCTCAGCAGCGGCCGCGCGCCGAAGACCTCCGCGAAGCCACGCTCGGCCGGGCTTGGCGATGCTCCATCCTCAAGCCGCGGCGTCCCACGATCGGCGGCTTCCTCCGCCAGCGCCATCAAGGCGCGCGGCAGCGCCGCGCCGGGCTCCACCATCGCCTGGTCGGACAGCGCGAGGCGGCGGCGGCCCTTCAGCACCACCAGCGCGACGCGTTCGGCACCCGGCAGTGCTGCGGCAATGGCGGATGCGGCGGCGCGCAGCGCCTCCTTGGGATCGGGCGCCCGCAGCAGCGCCTCCGCGGCGACCGAGGCGAGCACGGCGGGCGCTTGCGCGAAGACCGTACCCTCCACGGCAGCGCCCTGCGCCACCGCGCCGAGCAACGCCATCCGCTCATGCGTCAGCGCCAGGTCGAGATGCTGGGTCGTCGCGACCTCGATCAGCAGCACGGCCGGACGCAGCGGCTGGCCCGGCGGATCCGCGGGGCCGAGGGCGGCTGCAAACCGCCAGCGCCCGCCAATCCCCCCGGCGGCGACTGCAAGCTCACCATCTGCCGCGGCCGCCTCGGCGAGCGTCGCCCAATCCGCCGGCGCGGCACCGGCCTCCTCCGGCGCGAGCGCGATCCAGCCCTCCGCACCGCGGGCCAGCACCGCACCCTGCTCGGCCAGGGTGAGATCGCGCGCGAGCGAGAGCAGCGCCTCCGCCCAGCCCGGATCGCGCCGCAGCCGGCGACAGAGCCGCAGGCGCTCCGGCAGCGCGTCGGCGCTGCGCTTGGCCTGTACGTTCATCGCGGCAACCCGCTGAGGTCGAGCGCCGCCTCGATGCCCGCCGGCAGCACGCCATCCGCGTTCTCGATCAGGAAGACAGTACGGAACCGGCCGGAGGCGGCGTCCATCACCGGATCGACATGGCGCAGCTGGGCCATGACCGAACGCCCGACGGGATCGGAGAGCTGCAGCGCATAGGAGGCGCCAGGGCGCAGCAACGGCCAGGCTGCCGCGGGCACGTAGAGCACGGCCTCGAGCAGCGCGAGATCGGCCACTGTCACCGGCCTGTCGGTGCGCAGCAGCGTGGCCCCCGGCACGGTGTCGAGCCGCGAGACCAGCCCATCGAATGGGGCGCGGATCACCAGCTGCTCCTGCGCCGCCAGTTCCAGCTCCAGCCGACGCTGCTCGACGCGGCGCCGCTCGGTGGCGGCGTCCTCGACGGCGCGCGCCACCTCCAGCCGCGCCCGCGCCTGGCGCACTTCCCACTCCGTCGCAGCGCTGCGTCCGGCGGCCTGCTGCGTGCGGAGCAGCACCGCCGCCGCCTCGGCGTGGTGGATCTGCGCCTGGCGCAATTCGCCTTCCGCCTCGGCCGCCGCGCGCGCCAGGCCGATCCGCGCTGCCTGCAACTCATCGGCCAGACGCACCAGGATCGCGCCGCGCTCCACGCGCATGCCCTCGACCACCGGCACTTCGCGCACCACGCCATCGGCCTGCGGCCCGAGCGCGGCAAGGCGCTGCGGCCGGACCGGGCCGCGCACCAGCGCCTCTGCCTCCTGCGCGGGGGCGGGCAGGGGCAGCATCAGCAGGGCCAGGGCAAGTGCGGCGCGACGCATCATTCGGCGGTCCTCACACAGCCAGGCGCGGTTGCAGCAGTTGGCGCAGCCGGCGCCACGCCTGCTCGGCCAGCGGCGCCGGCGGCAGGGCGATGCGGGCCTCGACACGCGCGCCATGCCGCAGCTGCGGCGGCGCGGGGTCTTCGGGGGCGAGACGCAATGCGAAGACGCGCTCGATCGGGCGTGCCTCGCCACGTGCGTCGGGGCGCGCCGGGATTCGCCCGCCGGCGAAATGCGCAAGCGCCGGAGATGGCAGCGCATCGCGCGCCTCCTCGCCCGGGCCGAGCAGCCGCGCGCGGAAGGACGCGGCCGTCTCGCCGCGCAGCCGGAGCGGCACCAGCGGCGCCGCCTCGTGCCCCAGCGCGGCCAGCGCAAGTGGCCCATCCCACTGGTCCAGCACGAGATGGATCTCCGTCGGGGCGGGGCGCAGCACCGCGCCGAGCGGGCGTGGATCGTCGCGCCGGACCCATGCACCGGCGAGGCGCGCGGCCGCCAGCGGTTCCCACTGCGCATCCGCATCGGTGCGGATGACATAGCTGGCGCGCTCGGTCTCCAGCGCCGCGATCTGCACCGCCACCGCAGCATGGCGCGCGGCGTGGGCATCATGTGCGGCAATCGGCCCGCTGCGGGCGCGCCGCATCTCGATCTCAAGCGCCGCGGCTTCCGCGCCGAGCTGCGCTAGGCGCCGCGTCGTCTCGGGATTGTCGAGGCGGAGGATCGTGCCGGTGGCACCCGGCTCGGCCACCATGATCAGCTGGCCATCCGCGCCGGCGAAGACATGCGACAGGCCGTTGTCCACGACCACGCCCTCGGCCACGACATGCGCCGGCACTGGCACCAGCGCGGCCGCGCCGACCAGCGCAAGCCCTGACGCAGCGAGGCCCGCCACGCGCCCGCGCGCCGCAAGCAGCGTCGCGCCATGCCGGCGCAATATGGTCCAGAGCGGCACGGCGAGGATCAGCACGAAGGCGATGCCCGCGACGCCGGCCGCCAGCAGCCAGTGCACGCCGCTCGCCAGCCAGAAGATCCCGGCATAAATGGTCACGCGCCACACCCAGGCGATGAGCGCATAGAGGGCCGCGAGCCCATCCCCCGCGCCGCTGCCCTGGCCGAGCAGCACGCGCCCCAGCGCCTGCTGCGCGCGGGGCAGCATGTTCTCGACCCCGAGCAGGTCGGACAGCACGTAGTAGCCATCCAGCTTGATCAGCGGATTGAGATTGAACAGCAGCGAGGACAGGCTGCAGATCAGCACCAGTTCGAACAGCCGGTCCTTCAGCGCGCCAGGACCGACCGCCGACCACAGCAGCGCCGCCAGCGCGGCCAACAGCAGATCGGTGGCGATGCCCGCGAGCCCGACCACCGCGCGCCGCCATCGGCTTTGCAAGAACCAGCTGGCCGAGGCGTCCACATAGGGCGCCGGCAGCAGGAACATGAAGGTCACCCCCCAGGGCACCACGCGGACCACATGCCCCTCCGCCGCCGCCATCCGGCGCACCGCGACGGCGTGCCCGGTCTCGTGCAGCAGCTTGGCCGCGATGAAGAGCAGATAGGCGAGCACGGCGTTGCCGAAGGTCGGGTCCGCGAGCCTCGCCCATTGCGCCGCGATCGCCGCGCCCTGGTCGCTCCAGGACCATGCGGCCGCCAACAGCAGCATGAGCAGCACAAGCGCGCCGAGCGGGGCGAACAGCCAGCCGAGCAAGGGCCCCGCCACGGGCAGGACGCGACCGAGATCGCCAAGACGCAGCCGTGAGAAAGCGATGCGCCGGATGACGGCGAGCACCCCGCTCGGCGCTGCTACGGGCGGTCGCGCCGCGCCCGGCACGGCCAGCAGCCCCGCGGTGATCATGCCGGCGAGACCGCGCAGCAGCGCGTCTTCCGTGTCATCGCCGGGTTGCGGCGGCGGCAACAGGCGCAGCGCGTCCTCGATCGTCCTTCGCCCATCCAGCAAGGCGGCAAGGCGATAGAGCCGCGGCGTCGCCTGCCAGTAGCGCCCGGTGGCCGGGTTGTGGAACACCCAAGCCGCGCCGCCGCGGCGCTGGACGCTCCGCACCGCGACCTGCGCGACGGGGCGTGGACGCGCCGCGCGCAAGCTGGCGAGCGGATCCCCTGCCGGGGTGGCCGCGCCCGTCGCGTTCAGAACAGGAAGTCCACGTTGCGGCCATCGCCGGCGCAACGCCCGCTGCCGCCGCCATCCATGCCGCGCTGCGGGTTCAGCAGGCGGAAGCGGCAATCCATGACGAGGCCCCCCGCTGCGATCCGGCCGACCATGTCCGTGCCACCGCCCACCAGCGGCGCGCCCGTTGCGGCGAGTGGCACGACAACCGGCTGCTGTTCCGTGCGGAGCAACCCGGTCAGCATGATCCCATCCGCCGTCACCAGCTCCATCTGCGCCCCATCGCGGGTCGGGACGAAGCCGGCCGGCACCACGACCGGAGGTGCAGTGGGGCCGCGCGTCTCTGCACCCGACAGGCGCAGGGAAGGCGAGGGGCCGATGGCGCAGCCAGCGAGCCCGAGAAGCACAAGAAGCAGGATCGGGCGGAGGCTCATCGTGGCTGACGCTCCCTGGTTGCGGGCGGAGGGGAGGGAGGGGGCGCCGTGCTGCTGGCAGGCGCCGACGCTGGCGCTGGCGATGCCGTTCGGCGCAGCGCGAAGGTCGGGCCGCGGGCGGCATCGTCGATCCGCTCGATGTCGAGGCTCTGGTAGCTCGTGAAGGTGCCCTGCACCCTTTGCAGCGCGAGGAAAGCCAGGGTGAAGCTCACCTGTGCGAGCGAGAGGCGTTCTTCGGCGTCCACCAGACGCTCCTGCGCGCCGAGCAGCCGTTCCAGCGCATTCGCCGCCGCCTCGCCGCGGCTGCCCGCCACGCCCTGGTTCCAGCGTTCGGTTTCCGTCGCGACATCGCGTGCTGCGCCGCGGAGCGCGACGGCGCGCGCCGCCATCTCGCGATAGGCGACGTTGTACTCGTTGAGCGCGATCTCCGCCTCGGCCACCAGGGTTGCGATGGTGGCACGGCCCTGGCTTTCGATCTGGCGGGTTTCCAGCCGCCTGCGGTCCAGCCTGGCGCGCAGGTCGTCCCGGGCCAGCGGTACTTCGAACCGCATGCCGATCAGGCCGCCCAGCCGGTCCGTGTTGCGGTTGGCGTCGGCATAGGCGCTGCCCCATTGCCAGGTGTCGAGGCTGCGGCCGCCGTAATTGCCCTCCGCGATGATATCGAGCCGCGGCAGCCCCTCGATCTGGGCCTGTCCTTCGCGCAGCACGGCGGCGCGATGCTGCAGGAAGATCTGCTGCACCTCCGGCCGGAAGGCGACGGCACGCTCCAGCACGGTCGCGAGCGTCAGCGGTTCATGCGCGGTCAGCGGTGGATCGGCAGGCAGCAATTCGCCGATACCCTGGGCGTCGAAGCGCGGATCATTGACCAGCCCGCGCAGCCGCGCCTCCGCATTGCGGATTGCCGCCCGCGCGCGCAGCAGGTCGGCTTCACGCAACGCAAGGGCGGCATTCACCCGGCTGACCAGAACCGGATCCGCATCCAGCGCCTGCCGCCCTTCGATCTGACGCACCAGCGCGCGGATCGTGCCGGCGATGCGTTCCTTCTGCAGCAGCGACGCTCGCGCCAGATGCAGGCTCCAATAGGCGCGTGCGACATCCAGCAGATGGCCTTCCGCCTGCCGCCGGAATTCGGATTGCGCAACCCGCGCATCGAGTCGCGCGACCTCGTGCAGGCTGCGCGTATAGGCCACGCCGTTGTCACGCAGGATCGGCTGGACGATGGTGACGAAGGTCCGCGACACGCTTTGCTGGCCAGGGACATAATTCAGCGAATTGGTGTTGATGTTGAGGAAGCGCTGCCCCGCCGTGACCTCGCCACCAGTCAGGATGCGCTGCCGCAGGCCGAGCTCCAGCGCCTGTTCGCGTTGCACCAGCCGGCTTGAGCCGCGGCTGGTGATGATGGATGGCGTCGGGTCATCCGCCGTGCCGGCGCGCCCTTCGACGAAGGCGCGCGGCACGTAGCGGCCGGCCACCTCGCGCTCCAGCGTCTCGCGGATCGCGGGCAGGTCGCCGAAGACCCGCAGCTGCGCCGAGTTGATCAGGGCGCTGTCATAAAGGAAGGCGAGGCTGACCCGGATCGGCGTCCCCGCGCCACCAGATGGCTCCGTGAGTCGCCGCAGCCACCACAGGTCGGCTTCGCGCAACGCGCGCAGCTCGGCCGCGCTGAGCGAGGGCGCGGGTTCCGAGCGTTGGCCGAGGTTCTGCAACTCCGCCCGCACCTGTTCGCGGAACCGGACGGCGATCGCATCCGCATTGGTGATCGCGTTGTTCGACCGGTCCGAGAACCATCCCTGCGCGGCCGAGGGCGTGACGGCGGACAGCAGCAACACCAGGCTGCCAGCAGCGAGGAACGGGGTACGACGGGGCATGCCTCTAGCGTCCTGCCACGCTGGCCGCAGCGGTTGCCGCTGCGAAATCGAGCGCGAAGCGGTTCCAGCCGAGGCTCATCGGTGACGCCAGTCCGCGTTGGTCCATTTGCAGCGCAGCGGCCATCGCGCTGGTCGCCGCGATGCCGGGCGCGTCCGGCGAGCCGGCGAACAGGCCGCCCGGCTGGATCGAGCCGGCGAAGGTGAGCCGCGTCCCATCGGTGCTGGAGCCGCGCGTGTCGAAGGAAGCTGGCGTCTGATCGGCCAGCAGTGTGTAGGGCATCGTTGTCGGCGTCGGCGCCGGGCGGGGCGGCGGCGGCGGCGGCAGGACCGCGTCCTCACCCTCGGGGCGCCCGGCGAGGCCGCGAACGAGTTGCAGCCCGTTCGGATCGGCGGGGCCCGAGATGCCCGATTGCATCGGGTTGGCGATCCAGTTGCCGCCGACATCCGCCACCACGCCCATCATGGTGATGGGCCCGCCATCCGAATCGCGCAGGTTGAGCATGACTGCGGAACCGGGCTGCGATGTCCCGGCGAAGATGGCCGGCGCGGTGAAGGCGTTCTCCCGCAGGCGGCGGAACTCGTCAGCGTAGCCGCTGAGCAGGCCTTTGGTGACAAGGCTTGGCGACGGCGATCCACCGACACCGACGCGCACGACAGCATCGGCGCTGCCCGTACCTGTAGCGCCGCCGGGCCCGGGATTGCTGTCGTAACGCAGCGTGGCTGTGTTGATGATGCCCTGGCCTGCCGGTGCCGCCTCCGCCAGCCGGACCATGTAGGTCAGTACCGCCTGCTGGTTCAGCGCCAGCCGGTCCAGGTTGAGGGTCACCAGCTGACCTGCGATCGCGGCGGTGCCCATCGTGCTGCTGACGGAGACCGGAGCCAGCCTTGGATCGAGCGGATCCCGCACCGTGATGTCATAGCCCGGCATCTGGCTTGCGGCGGCGTGCGCGACGGTGACGGTGTAGGTGACGAAGTCGCCCGGGTTGCCGCCCGCGCTGCCGGCGGTCTTGCCGATGGTGAGCTGGGGCGCGATCGGGTCCGCCGGCGCGCTGGCCGAGAGGGTGCCGTTGCGCCCGCCGATGGTGAAGCCGAGGCTTGCTGCGTTAATGAGCGCGGTGCCGGTGACACGCGCATCTACCTCCACCCGGATGACGTCCGCCGCGTCCACGACGGGGCTGCTGTTGTTCTGCGCCGTGCCGAAATTGACAATGACCAGTTGGCCGTTGATCGCCATGGTTGGCGTGCTGGTCGTCAGCCCGGCGCCAAGCGGAAGCACACGGACTTGCAGTGGCTGCAACCCACTCGGGAGGGTGTCAGACAGCAACAGGTTCTGCGTGGTGCCTTGCGGCAGGGTAATGGTGAGGCGGTAGGTCACCGTCTCGCCAACGGCGAGGTCCGGTAGGGCCGGGTTGCCAATGGCCGTGCCCGTGTCGGGGTTGGAGGTGTAGATGATCGCCTTGGCCAGGCTTGGCCCGACCGGCACCTGAACCGTATCACTGTGACTTCCCGTTCGCCCGCCGGCGCCCGGCAAGCTCGAGAAGGTGGCGATCGCGGTATTCTCCAGCGTGACGGCCGCGGGCGTCCCATCTTGCACGCGGGCCTTGAAGGTGACCGTGGCGCTTGCCCCGACTGCCAGTGCTGTAAGGTCCACCCGCAGCGTCGCATCCGCCGCGCCATTTCCGGTCACGATGGTCCCCGCCGTCGTCGTGACGGTGCCGGGCACGAGTTCCAGATGGGGGTCCAGCAGGGCGTCGGTGAGCACGACGTTATGGGCTGTCGTCGTGAAGGCGGATTGGCCGTTCGGGAGCGTGTTGGGGTTGGTGAGCGTGATGGTGTAATCCACCGTCTCACCCGGGAGGCGGAAGGCGGGCGGGGCGGATTTGTCCACGCGCAGGCCAGGCACCACTACCTCGATATCTGCCGTCGCCGATACGTTGTTCGGGCCCGAGAGCGGTCTGAACTCGAGCCGCGCGTCATTGGTCAGTCTGTGGCCCGCAATGTTGTCCGGAACGTCCAGCACGCGGGCGCGGACGGTGAACGTCATCGTGTCGTCCACGGTCTGCAGGTTGTCGGCCAGGTTCCGAACGTCGCCAAAGTTGAACACAGCCTGGTCCAGGAAGGTGTCGCCGTTCCGGTCGCTCGTGACGCCCTTCGAGCCCGGCGAGGGGCCGCTTGGGTCCGCCACGAATGGCAGGGCACCGCCGCTGAGCGCGGAGAGGTTCGCGCCGATATGCGTGACCCAGGCATCCACCAGTTGCAGGCGGCCGGGCGTGAGCGGCAGCCGGTCCGTCAGCACGAACTGCCGCGTCGTTCCTTCCTGCAAGGTGACGGTGACCCTGTAGTCCACGATCTCCCCGATCGTCGCATCCACGAGGGAAGCGTTGCCCTGCGAGGACTCGGTGCTGGGCTCGGAGGTACCGGTGACCACCTTCGTGATGGTTGGTGCCCGCATGGTGGCGGTGGCGTCGGCCCTGATGTCGCCCGGCGGCTCGTTGTTGATGCGGTTCTCGCCATTGTTGAGGGCCGCGAACCGGGTGATCTCGCCCGCGTTGCGCAGCACTTCGCGGGCTTGCACGGACTGATCGACCGTCAGGTCATAGGCGATGACGGCGATGTTGCGGCCGTTGTTCTCATTGAAGGCCCACAGCCCGCCCTGGTTCGCAGTGTCGTCAATCTGAATTCCGTCCCCGAACAGGCCGTCTGTGAGAAGCGTGTGGGCCAGCGCCGCGCCAGTGCCGTTCGTTACGCGCAGGTTCAGCCCGCCGGTCGGCATCACGAAGCCGGCCGGCAGCACATCCTTCACGGTGACGTCGAAGGCACCGCGCGGCCCGCTGCCGGTGTTCTCCACCACCATGGCGAAGGTGACCGTGTCGCGCGCGTCGAGATTGAAGATGTCGCTGTTCACCGGGTTGGCGGCGAGGCCGCTGCTGCTGATCGTGCCGGTGAAGGCGTTCGCCGCGCCCGGCGCCTGGAAGGCCACCCCCGTCGGCCCGACGGCTTGCGTGAACTGGCCGAGCGACGTGTTCTCTTTCGCGACCACGCCCTTGTAGAGTTTCAGGTTCGGCTCGTTCAGCACCACTTGGGTGAGGCCCAGGCCGACGGTGGCATCGCCGGGCGTGTTGGTCTCTCTGGCTTGCAACACATTGGTGAATAGCAGCCCGTCACCGAAGGGCCGGTCCTTGACCTTGACCGTGAATAGCAGGTCCACGGTCGTGTTCTGCACACTGGCCGGGTTCAGCGAGCCGAAATCGAGCGCGATGCTGTTCGCGTTCGCATTGATGACGATCGTGGGATTCGGCGCTCCCAGCGCATTGAAGGTACCGGCAAGCGGGCCCCATTTCACGACGTTCACCGCCGGCGCATCCGAACTGACCACATCGAGGAAGGTCCAGCCTGCGGGTACTTCGGGTACGGCTGCGAAGATCGGCAGCGGCAGGAAGTCGGTGAGGATGAGCGTTGGCGTCGAGGTCTGCGGCAGGGCGTAGGTGAGCCGGAATGTCACCTCGTCCCCCGACGTAACGTTCACCGGATTGCTCGGGGTTATCCCGTTGATCGCATAGACGCTCTTGGTGGGGCTGCCGACCGCAATTGTCGCGCTGCTCGCGCTCGTGTCATTGGCCGTGCCGCCGGTCGGGGCATTGGCGTTGTTCAGCACCGCTGCGCTGACGGTGACGCTGTTGCTCAGCCGGTCGCCCTGGTTCAGTGGGCCGTTGAATGGCGGGATCGTGCCCTGATAGTTGCGCTCGACCTGGGCATCATAGACGAGGCGGAGCGTTGTGCCGCCGGCGTCGGGCAGGGGGCTCACACGCCCGCCGACCAGGATCCCGTCATCGAGGCGCGCCACCAATTCGGCCGCGATGCGGAAGGTGAGGTCGGTCGCGCCGGTAACGGCGTTTCTCGACACGGTGACATTCTCGGCGTTGAAGGCGGCGCCGGCCGAGCCGATCAGCGTGCCGCGCTCGGTCGCGGTCAGTATGGCGCTGCCGGCCACGAAGGCCTGACCGTCCGACAGCACATCGGTGAGCACGACACTGCCCAGCCGGAAATAGTCGGAGACCTGCACATCCACCGTGTAGCGGATGATATCGCCCGGCCCGAGGCTGGACGGGGGCAAATCCAGGCCGGGTGGAATGATCTGGGATTTCTGCGTCGCGATGCTTTTCGCTGTGACGGTGGCCTCCGGGCCATCCGGGTTGATCACGATTCTTGTCACGGCATCGCGGGGATCGATCGGCGCCCAATCCGCCTCGGCCCTTGCGTCGTTTCCGATTGTGCGCGGGGCGCCACTGATAGGATCGAGTACCGGCGTGGCCGGCGTGCCCGGCGCGAGCGTCTGCTGGACATAGAAGGGCACGGTCAGGCTCGCCTCGGTCCCGGGGACGCCGGTCAGGGAGGCGATGGCGGCTGTGATGGTGCGGGCTGTGGCGTTGTAAGTGACCGTGCCGATCGCGCCGGACAGTGTCGGGTCACCGATCACCGTGATGCCGTCTGGCAGCACGTCAATCAGCTTGACGTTGCTCACCTGCAGGCCGGTGACGACATCGAGGCGCAGGGTGAAGCTGTGCGGGAAGTTCGGTCCTGTGGCCGTCTCGCCCTCCCGCCCGTCGTAGCTCTTGCTGACCGTCAGCACGGTCGGCGTGATGGTGGTGCTTGCCAGGACGCCGACGAATGGCGGATCTGTGGCAGGATTGTTCAGCGGATCCTTGCCGAAGGCGAAGCCGCCACGCGCCGCGACCGGCAGTTTTTCGTCAAGATCGGCCAGATTCGAGACCTTGGCGGTGACGCTGAGCGTCACCTTCGGCTGCTCCGGCACGAAGGACCCGAAGGGCAGTTCCAGCACCACGAGTTCATCGCCAGGCCCCGCGCGGGCGGCCTCATTGCCGACGCCCACAAGGAAGGTGCTCGCATTCACCACAAGCGGGGTGTTGCCGGGCCCACGCAGGAATGGGTGGGTCGCATTGCCCTGCGCATCGAAGACCAGCTTCGTGGCCTTGAGCGGGACGCCGAGATAGGATGCCGACACGAAGGTGACGCCGTCGTCTGGCTGAGGCTCCGCTGTCACCGTGCCCGGCGGCACCCCGTCCACCCCGCGCTTCGGCAGCACAAGGTCAATGAAGGGCGCATAGCCTATGTTGCTGCCGCCCGGAGCCGCCGTGTTGTCGAAGGTGAGCGTGATCTGCGCCTGACCCCCGATCGGCGCATTGCCGCCGGTGATTTCAACGACAGGTTGAGCTGCCAGCAGCAGCCGTTCTTCCAACGCGAAGAAGCTTGTCCCCGCCGACACCAGGTCTTTCTCCCGCCTATCCGGGCTTCGTGGTCCGTTCGCCTCTGTTTTGCGGCGGCCTGCACGACTTAATGATTCGTATAAACAACTATATCGAAAAAGCAACCGTTTCGCGAAATGCAGGGCGGCTCCAGGCCAGCGTCACCTACCACAGCAGGCGCCAAGCGCCCCTCCACCTTGGTCCGGAAGGGGGCCGGCAGCGCGGCCCCTGGCGCGGCCCGGGGCCTGCGGGCCGCCTGGCGGGCCTTAGCTCCTCAGCCCCGGCGCCTCATGCCCGCTGCGGGCGACATATTCGGTGTAGCCGCCGTCATACTGGTGGATGCCATCGGGCGTCAGTTCCAGCACACGGTTCGACAGCGCCGCCAGGAAGTGGCGGTCGTGGGAGACGAACAGCATCGTGCCCTCGTATTGCGCAAGGGCCGCGATCAGCATCTCCTTCGTCGCCATGTCCAGATGGTTCGTCGGCTCGTCCAGCACCAGGAAGTTCGGCGGGTCGTACAGCATGATCGCCATCACCAGCCGCGCCTTCTCCCCACCCGAGAGCACGCGGCAGCGCTTCTCCACCTCATCGCCCGAAAAGCCGAAGCAGCCCGCAAGCGCGCGCAGCGACCCCTGGCCCGCGCGGGGGAAATTGTCCTCGAGCGCCTCGAACACCGTCCGCTCGCCATCCAGCAGCTCCATCGCGTGCTGCGCGAAATAGCCGAGCTTCACGCTGGCCCCGAGCGTCACCGACCCTGCATCCGGCGTCGTGCTGCCCGTCACCAGCTTCAGCAGCGTGGACTTGCCCGCGCCATTCACGCCCATCACGCAGCACCGCTCCCGCCGGCGCACCAGCAGGTCGAGCCCGTCATAGATCACCCGGCTGCCATAGCGCTTCTGGACTCCGCGGAGGTTCACGACATCCTCGCCCGAGCGCGGCGCGGGCAGGAATTCGAAGGACACGGTCTGGCGGCGCTTCGGCGGCTCCACGCGCTCGATCTTGTCGAGCTTCTTCACCCGGCTCTGCACCTGCGCGGCGTGAGAGGCGCGGGCCTTGAAGCGCTCGATGAAGTTGATCTCCTTGGCGAGCATCGCCTGCTGGCGTTCGAACTGCGCCTGCTGCTGCTTCTCCGCCAGGGCGCGCTGCTGTTCGTAGAAGGCGTAGTCGC
>JBIKSZ010000259.1:0-4959 GCA_044348345.1 Roseomonas sp.
GCCGGCTACATGTGGACCGACTACGACGCCGTGCGTCTGCGGGCCCCCGCTGGAAACACCGTGACGGTCGACGGCAACGAGGCTCGCTTCGCCTATCAGGCGATCGTCGGCGCCGCCTTCCTCCTGAACGACGTGCTGCCGGGCCTCGCGCTCACGGCCGAGTACCGCTTCATGGGCACGCTGCAGCCGGAACTGGATGCGGTCAGCCGCTCCGCGGACGGTGCGGTCACGGCGCGCGGCAAGACGGATGTGGACAACTTCAACCACAGCGTCATGCTCGGCATCCGCTACGCCTTCAACGCGGCCCCGCCGCCGGCGCCGGTTGTCGCCCCGGCCGCCGCGCCGGCCCCGGCCCGCACCTTCCTGGTGTTCTTCGACTGGGATCGCGCCGACCTCACGGACCGCGCCCGGGCGATCATCGGGGAAGCCGCTCAGAACGCGCAGCGCACAGGCTCGGCGCGCATCGAAGTGGCCGGCCATGCCGACCGCTCCGGCACGCCGCAGTACAACCAGCGCCTCTCCGAGCGCCGCGCCCAGGCGGTTGCCGCCGAGCTCGAGCGCCGTGGCATCGCCCGTTCGGCGATGACCCTCCAGGCCTTCGGCGAAAGCCGCCCGCTGGTCCCGACCGCCGACGGCGTGCGCGAGCCGCAGAACCGCCGCGTCGAGATCGTCCTGCGCTGATCGCACAGGACCTTTCCGGCCCGAACGCGAAGGGGGCGCCGAAAGGCGCCCCCTTCTGCATTTCGCGGCACACAGCCCCTTCACCGGGCGGCAAGGATTGAGTTCACGGCGGGCAGTGGAGGCAGCGCCTGCCCGTTTCGCGCGCAAACGCCCGCTGAACCGCCAATTTCGCCCCAAAATCGTCGTTGAGAGCCCCACCGTTCACGCATAGGTCATGGATGGAGGGCAAGCGTCCAGGCGGACATGACCACCGGCCCAGAAGGGGGCGGGTGGCATCGGTCAGAAGGACGCTTCCATGCTGCCTCTCTCCCGTTCCCCTCTCCTCAACCGCCGCGGTCTTCTCGCCGCCGCTCTCACCGCGCCCCTGGTGCTCAGCCGCCGCGCCGGCGCCGCCGAGCCCGAGCCGGTGGATGTCGAACTCGTCCTCGCCGTGGATGTCAGCCGTTCGGTGGATGCCGACGAGATGGAGATGCAACTCCGCGGCTACGCCGCCGCCTTCCGCGACCCGAAGCTGGTCGAGGGCATTGCCGGCGGCCCGCTCGGCCAGATCGCCGTCACGCTCTTCACCTGGTCGGATTTCCACATCCAGGAACATCTGCTCCCCTGGATGAAGATCGACGGCGCTGCGGGCGCGGAGCGCGTGGCCGCGTCCATCGATGCCGCGCCGCGCCGCACCTGGCTCTACACCTCCATCTCGGGCGCGATGGATTACGCCGCCGGCCTGTTCGGCCGCAGCTATGAGGGCACGCGGCGGGTCGTGGACATCTCCGGCGACGGCGTGAACAATTCCGGCCGCCCGGTCGCTGACGCGCGGCGCGACATATTGGCGAAGGGCATCGTGCTGAACGGCCTGGCGGTGCTGGATCGCCAGCCACAGCCCTGGATGGCCAACCTGCCCCCGCTCGACGAGTATTTCCGCAGCGAGGTCATCGGCGGCCCCGGTGCCTTCCTGATGGTCGCCGAGGGCTACGCCGCCTTCGAACAGGCGGTGAAGCGCAAGATCATCCGCGAGATCGCCTCCGCCCCCTCACCCGCCCCCCTGGTCGAGCGCGCCTTCGCCTGACGCCCGGCTAAGCCCTCTCCCCCCAACGGGGGGAGAGGGTTGGGTAAGGGGGGGGCAGCGGACCGCACCCCTCAGCGCTTCAGCGTCGGTGCCGGCTGGCCCTCGATCATCACATTCACCACCGCGGGCCGGCCGCTCGCAAACGCCCGCGCCAGCGCCGGGCGCAGATCTGCCGCGCGCTCCACCACCTCCCCATGGCCGCCGAGCGCGGTCGCCACCAGATCGTAGCGCGTGCCCGGCGCCAGCTCGCAGCCATGCGCGCGGTTCGCGCCATAGTCGCGCAGCTGGATCTGATGCTCGGCGTTCCAGCGGCTGTCATTCCCGACGACGCAGACGAAGGGCAGCCCGTGCCGCGCGGCGGTGTCGAGCTCCGCCATGTGGAAGCCGAAGGAGCCATCGCCCATCAGCGCCAGCGTCGGCCGATCCACCGCCGCGCGCGCGCCGATCGCAAAGGGCAGCCCGACGCCGATCGCGCCCGCGACGCCATTGGTGATGCGACGCGTCGCGCCGGCAGGCGCGCGGGCATCGGCGGTCCGCACCATCCCATGCCCCCATTGCCCCACCTCGCCGCCATCGCAGACGAAGGTCGCGTCGCCCTGTTCGGTGAGTGCGTCGTTGATCGCGTGGCAGAGCGTCGCCGGATGGATCGGCCCCTCCGGCGCGCCGGCCAGCGCAGCCCATTCGGCCGGACGCCAGCCCACCGTCTCGCGCACATGATCCGCCCAACCCGCCTGCGCCGGCACGCGCCGCAGCGCCGCCGTCAGCGCACGCACCGACGACATCGGATCGGCGATCGCGCCCAGCACCAGCCGCTCTCCCAGCAGCCGCTGCGCGCGGCCGATCAGCGCGGCCTCGGGATCGAGCACCACGAATCGCGCCCCCGAAGCCGGCCGCCCGAAGCGCGTGGTGAAATCCAGCGGCTTGCCGAGCAGCAGAACGAGGTCCGCCTCCGGCAGCAGCCCCGCCAGCGCGCCAAGCGTCGGGTCCGCGAGGCCCCGCGGTGCGTTCATCGGAATGGCCGGCAGGCCCGAGGCCGCCTCAAGCGCCGCCAGCGCCGCCATCCCGCCCGGCGTCACCAGCGAAGGCGGCGCGATCAGCACGGGCCGCGCGGCGGAGGCAACGAGCTCCGCCACCAGCGCCGCCGTCGCGGTCGGCAGCAGCATCGGCACGGACGCGAAGGCCTCGGCCGGCGGCGCTGCGATGTCGGGGATGCGCGCTTCCAGCACATCGGTCGGCAGGCTGAGATGCACCGGGCCCGGCCGGCCCGACAGCGCGGTGGCAATCGCGCGCGCGACATCGGCGCCGAGTCCTGCCGCCGATTGCGCCGTCCAGGCCGCCTTGGTGACGGGCGCGGCCATCGCCGCCTGCGGCAATTCCTGGAAGGCCCCGTTGCCGAGCTCGTTCAGCGGCGCATGGCCCGAGAGCAGCAGCACCGGCACCTCGCCGGCGAGTGCCGTCGGCAGCGCGGCCGCGGCATTCGCATGCCCCTGCCCGCCCGTGACCATCGCAACCCCGATGCGCCCCGAGAGCCGCGCATAGGCATCCGCCATATGCACCGTCGCGGCCTCGTGCCGCGTGTGGACGATCTCGATCCCCGACCCGACCAGCGCGTCGAAGACCTCCATGATGTGATTGCCCGAGAGCGTGAAGATGCGCGTCACACCGGCGGCCTGCAGCGCGCGCACCAGCAGATCCGCGCCGCGAAGATCCTGCGCCATGGCCCGACTTTCCTCTCTTCGTCTCGTGCGGCGCAGCCTGCCCCAGCACGCGGCGCGCCGGAAGCCACGGGGGCGAACCCCGGGGCCTTGCCCGCAGACCGCGCCCCTCTACCCTGCGAACGCGCCGCACGAGACCGAGACCCCATCCTCCCATGCCCGCCGACCTCCTGATTCTGTCCGCGGGCTGCTTCGTCGCCGCCTTCTGCGCCGGCATGGCGGGCTTCGCCTTCGTGCTGGTCGCCGCCGGCATCCTGCTGCACGCGATTCCGCCGGCGACGCTGGCGCCCGTGCTGGTGCTCGGCAGCCTCTTCGTGCAGGCGCTGGCTATGCCGACGGTCTGGCGCGACATCGCCTGGCCGCGGCTGGCGCTGTGGGTGGCCGCGGCGACGCTCGGCATCCCCGTGGGCCTCCTGGTGCTGGCGCATGGCCCGGCGCGCGCCATCGTCGCGGGTGTCGGCGTGCTGCTGGTGGTCTATGCGGGCTATGCGCTGGCACGCATGGCGCTCCGCCACGCACCCACGGGCTTCCGCGCCGGCCGCCCCGCCGAGGCCGCCGTCGGCTTCCTCAGCGGCATATTGGGCGGCATTGGCGGCTATGTCGGCGCACTGCCCGCGATGTGGACCGACCTGCAGGGCATGGACAAGCGCGAGGCACGCGCCCTGATGCAGCCCTTCATCGTCGCGATGCAGGCGATCGCGACACCGGGCCTTGCGATCGGCGGGTTCTTCACCGAGGCGACGCTGCTGATGGCCGCCTCTGCCGTGCCGGCGATGCTGGCGGGCACCTGGCTTGGCGTGCGCGCCTATCGCGTCATCCCGCCGCAGGGCTTTCGCGTGGTGCTGCTGGTGCTGCTGCTGGCGTCCGGCCTGTCGCTGGTGATCTGACGGCCCGCAGCTCTCGTCCCCTTCGGCTTCCGATGACGGCGCCTGCACCCTGTGATAGAATTCACCGCTGAAGCGCCATCGCGTGCTTCACGGCCAGGCCAGCACAGACCGGAGACCCGTGATGGGAATCATCGCCCTGCTTGCCCTCGCCCTGCTGGTCGGCGTGGTCGCCACCAACGCCCCGACGGACCGCCCCGCCCCGTCCCCGACCCAGGAGCAGCGCCCGCAGCGCTGAGCGCCACCCGCGCGGAACCGCGCCCCGCGTCATCCCGTTCCCCTCCCGCCGCCGCGATCCCGCGGCGGCAGAGGAAACGGGGACGGCCAGCATGGACGAGATCTCGAAGCTGATGATCGAGCAGCTCCGCGACGCGCATAGCGCGGAGAAGCAGGCGATGCGCGCGATGCAGAAGATGCTGAAGCAGGCCGGCTCCGACCGGCTGCGGCAGGGTATCCAGACGCATATCGAACAGACCGAGGGCCAGATCGAGCGCATCGAGCAGGCCTTCGAGCAACTCGGCGGCAAGCCCGGCCGCAAGGTCTGCGAGGCGATGCGCGGCCTGGTCGAGGAAGCCACCCAGGAGATGAGCGAGGCCGAGCGCGACCCGATGATGGA
>JBIKSZ010000066.1:0-16010 GCA_044348345.1 Roseomonas sp.
GCGCCGGAAGCGTTTCGTGGCGAAGGCCATGTGAAGGGCGTGATCGCGCAGCGCATGCATCTCGGCCTGCCCGACGCGACAGGCCGTCAGCAGGTGACGCCGATGCCGGATAGCCGCTTCGAGCTGCCCGCCGACCTCGTCATCATGGCGCTCGGCTTCGACCCCGAGGATTTGCCCAAGGCCTTCGAGGAGCCGGCCCTGCCGGTGACCCGCTGGGGCACGCTGAAGGTGGACCACCGTACGATGATGACCTCGCTGCCCGGCGTCTTCGCCGCCGGCGACATCGTGCGTGGCGCCAGCCTCGTCGTTTGGGCAATCCGCGACGGGCGCGACGCCGCCGAAGCGATGCACACCTATATGCAGCAGAAGGCGAGCACCCTCGCCGTGGCCGCGGAGTGACTGACATGGCCGAGATCGAGACCGGTTCCGAATTCGTCGCCGAATCCGGCGCGGACTTCACCGCCCGCTACGCCGCCAACAAGGCGCTTCTTGAGGGCGCCGGCATTGATGTGACCGAGCATGACGCCTGCGGCGTCGGCCTGGTTGCGGCGCTGGACGGCAAGGCCAGCCGCAAGGTTGTGCAGGCCGGCATCGATGCGCTGAAGGCCGTCTGGCACCGCGGCGCGGTGGATGCCGACGGCAAGACGGGCGATGGCGCGGGCCTCCATATCGAAATCCCCCGCGATTTCTTCGCCGAGGTCGTGGCCCGCGGGGGCGACAAGGTGCGCCCCGGCCTGATCGGCGTCGGCATGGTCTTCCTGCCGAAATCCGACCTCGGCGCGCAGGAGCGCTGCCGCCAGATCGTCGAGACCGAGGTGCTGAACGCTGGCTACGCCATCTATTCGTGGCGTCAGGTTCCGATCGAGGTCGCCTGCATCGGCGAGAAGGCGAATGCCAGCCGCCCCGAGATCGAGCAGATCCTGATCTGGGACCCGGAGCAGCGCGACGAGGCGACCTATGAGCGCGATCTCTATGTGATCCGCCGCCGGATCGAAAAGCAGGCGATCGCAGCCCAGATCCCCGAGCTGTACCTTTGCTCGCTGTCGTGCCGCTCGATCATCTACAAGGGCATGTTCCTGGCCGAGAGCCTGACGGAATTCTATCCGGACCTGCTGGACGAGCGCTTTGTCAGCCGCTTCGCGATCTACCACCAGCGCTACAGCACCAACACCTTCCCGACCTGGCGCCTAGCCCAGCCCTTCCGCACGCTCGCCCATAATGGCGAGATCAACACGCTGCACGGCAACGCGAACTGGATGAAGAGCCACGAGACGCGGCTCTCCCACAAGCTGCTCGACGCCTACATCGACGACATCAAGCCGGTCGTGCAGGCGGGTGGGTCGGACACGGCCACCCTCGACAATGTCTTCGAGCTGCTGGTGCGCGGCGGGCGCGACGCGCCGATGGCCAAGGCCATGCTGATCCCCGAAAGCATCGGCAACAACGCCACGATGCCCGAAGCGCATCGCGACCTGTTCCTGTATTGCAATGCGGTGATGGAGCCCTGGGACGGGCCGGCCGCGATCTGCGCCACCGATGGCCAATGGGTGGTCGCGGGCCTCGACCGCAACGGGCTGCGCCCGATGCGCTATTCGATCACCGATGACGGCATGCTCGTCGTCGGCTCGGAGACCGGCATGGTGAAGCTGGCGGAGGACGCGATCCGCAGCAAGGGCCGCGTCGGCCCGGGCCAGTGCATCGGCGTCGATCTCTCGACCGGTCGCTTCTACGGCGACACCGAGCTCAAGGACACGCTGGCCGCCCGCAAGCCCTTCGGGCAGTGGGTGAACCGCACCACGAAGATCGACGGCATCGTCAAGGCCGCGGCCGACCAGCAGGCGGCCTTCGGGCCGGAAGCGCTGCGCCGCCGCCAGCTTTCCGTCGGCTACACGCTCGAGGAGTTGGAGACGATCCTGCACCCGATGGTGGAGGATGCGAGCGAGGCCGTGGGCAGCATGGGCGACGACACGCCCATCGCCGTGCTGTCCGGCCAGTATCGCGGGCTGCACCATTATTTCCGTCAGTCCTTCAGCCAGGTAACCAACCCGCCGATCGACAGCCTGCGCGAGACGCGGGTGATGTCGCTGAAGACGCGCCTCGGCAATCTCGGGAACATCCTCGATGAGGACCCGACGCAGTGCGACATGCTCATGCTCGACAGCCCCGTGCTGTCGAATGCCGAATTCGCCGCGATGCGCGAATATATGGGCGACACGGTCTGCGTCGTGGACGCGACCTTCCCGGTCGCGGATGGCGAGCAGGGGCTCCGCCGCCACATTGAGCGCATCCGCCGCGAGGCGGAGGATGGCGTTCGATCCGGCTGCACGCACCTGATCCTGACCGATGAAAATCAGGGGCCGGAGCGCGCCGCGATCCCGATGATCCTGGCCGTCGGCGGCGTGCACACGCATCTGGTGAAGAGCTCGCTGCGCACCTTCACGAGCCTGAATGTCCGCTGCGCGGAGGCGATCGACGTCCACTACATCGCCGTGCTGATCGGCGCAGGTGCGACGACGGTGAACGCCTATCTGGCGCAGGAGAGCATCGCCGACCGTCACCGGCGCGGCCTGTTCGGCACCCTGTCCATGAAGGACTGTGTCGCCCGCTACAAGAAGGCGGTGGACAAGGGTCTTCTGAAGATCATGTCCAAGATGGGAATCGGGGTTCTCTCCTCCTATCGCGGCGGCATGAACTTCGAGGCGATCGGCCTGTCGCGCGCGCTGGTGGCGGAATTCTTCCCCGGCGTGCCGTCGCGCATCTCCGGCATCGGGTTGTCGGGCATCGCGCGGCGTGTGCTGGCGATGCATGCGAAGGCCTGGGATGCGGATGCGATCGCACTCCCCGTGGGTGGCCTCTACAAGCTGCGCCGGCGCGGTGAGAACCACGCCTTCGACGGCAGCCTGATCCACACGCTGCAGAAGGCGGTCGAGACCGACAGCTACCAGACCTTCAAGCGCTACACCGATGGCGTGCGGAAGCTGCCGCCCGTCGCGCTGCGTGACCTGCTCGACTTCCGGACCGATGGCGCGACGCCCGTCGCGATCGAGGAGGTTGAGAGCATCACGGAGATCCGCAAGCGCCTCGTCGCGCCCGGCATCTCCCTCGGTGCGCTGTCGCCGGAGGCGCATGAGACGCTCTCCATCGCCATGAACCGCATCGGCGCCCGCAGCGACAGCGGCGAGGGCGGCGAGGATCCGGCGCGCGCGCGTCCGCGGCCGAATGGCGACAACGCCAATTCGGCGATCAAGCAGATCGCCTCCGGCCGCTTCGGCGTGACGGCGGAGTATCTGAACAACTGCCGCGAGATCGAGATCAAGGTCGCGCAGGGTGCGAAGCCCGGCGAGGGCGGCCAGCTGCCGGGGTTCAAGGTGACGGAGCTGATCGCGAAGCTCCGCCACTCCACCCCCGGCGTGATGCTGATCTCGCCGCCGCCGCACCACGACATCTACTCGATCGAGGATCTGGCGCAGCTCATCTATGATCTGAAGCAGATCAACCCGGATGCGACGGTTTGCGTGAAGCTGGTGGCCCGTAGCGGCATCGGCACGATTGCGGCCGGCGTCGCGAAGGCGAAGGCCGATGCCATCCTGGTCTCCGGCCATTCGGGCGGCACCGGCGCCTCGCCGGTCTCCTCGATCAAGTATGCGGGCCTGCCCTGGGAGATGGGGCTGAGCGAGACGCATCAGGTGCTGCAGCTGAACCGGCTGCGGCATCGGGTGAAGCTGCGCACCGATGGCGGCATCAAGACCGGCCGCGACGTGGTGGTCGCGGCGATGCTCGGCGCCGAGGAATTCGGCATCGGCACGGCCTCGCTCGTCGCCATGGGCTGCATCATGGTGCGCCAGTGCCACTCCAACACCTGCCCGGTCGGCGTCTGCACGCAGGATGAGGCGCTGCGCGCCAAATTCGCCGGCAGCCCGGAGAAGGTGATCAACCTGTTCAGCTTCGTGGCGGAGGAGGTGCGGGAGATCCTCGCCTCCCTCGGCTTCCGCAAGCTGACGGATGTGATCGGCCGCACCGACCTTCTGCGCCAGGTCAGCCGCGGCTCCGACGACCTCGACGACCTCGACCTCAACCCGCTGCTGGTGAAGGCCGATGCCGGCCCGCATCCGGCGTGGTGCGACATGGAAGGCCGCAACGAGGTGCCGGAGACGCTGGACGCGGACATGATCCGCGATGCGGCGGCGCTGTTCCAGCGCGGCGAGAAGATGCAGCTGCAGTACAACATCCGGAACACGCACCGGGCGATCGGGACGAAGATCTCCTCCAAGATCGTGCGGAAGTTCGGGATGACCGGGCTGCAGCGTGGGCACCTCACGGTTCGGCTCCGCGGTTCCGCCGGCCAGTCGCTCGGCGCCTTCGCGGTGCGCGGCCTGAAGCTCGAAGTCTTCGGCGACGCCAATGACTATGTCGGCAAGGGCCTGTCGGGCGGCACCATCGTGGTGCGGCCCGCGCCCTCCTCGAAGCTCGTCTGGAACGAGAACACCATCATCGGCAACACCGTGCTGTATGGCGCGACGGGCGGCTCGCTCTTCGCCGCCGGCCAGGCGGGTGAGCGCTTCGCGGTGCGCAATTCCGGCGCGCTGGCGGTGGTGGAAGGCTGCGGCGCCAACGGCCTCGAATACATGACCGGTGGTTGTGCCGTGATCCTCGGCGCCGTGGGCGACAATTTCGGCGCCGGCTTCACCGGCGGCATGGCCTTCGTCTACGACGCCGACGACGCCTTCGAGCGGCGCATCAACCCCGAGACGCTGCAGTGGCAGCGCCTCGGTGGCTCCGCCCATTGGGAAGAGGTGCTGAAGGAGCATGTCTCCCGCCATGTGAAGGAGACGGGCAGCCCCTTCGCCGCCCGCCTGCTCAACAACTGGGAGACGGAGCGCAGCCGCTTCTGGCACGTCGTGCCGAAGGACTACGCGAAGTACCTGCCGCAGCCGATGCAGGACGTCCCGGCCGTCGCGGCCGAGTGACCCCTGGCCCGTCCGGCCGGCGCGCCACCTGCGCGCCGGCCGGCGGTCCGCGCGCGGGCCGGACCGGAGGCGGATTCACGCGCCCCGGCGGTTGGCCACGCGGCGCGCGCATGCGATAGGGAATATGTCCCGTATCGCTCCGGTTTCATGCGAATCCTCTACCACCTCCCGCTCTCGCCCTTCGCCCGCAAGGTCCGGCTCGCCCTGGCCGAGAAGCGCATTCCCTTCGACCTCCGGGTGGAGAAGGTGTGGGAGCGGCGCGAGGAATTCTTGGCGATGAACCCGGCCTGCACCGTGCCCGTGCTGCAGGATGTGAACGGGCTGGTGCTGTCGGACAGCCAGGCGATCTGCGAATACCTGGACGAGGCCTATCCGGACATGCCGCTGCTGGGCCGCACGCTGGGCGAGCGGGCGGAGGTGCGGCGGCTGGTCGCCTGGTTCGACCAGAAGTTCCAATTCGAGGTGACGCGCAACCTGCTGCATGAACGGCAGCTGAAGCGCTTGCTGGGGCAGGGGAACCCGGATGGCGCGGCGATCCGCGCGGGCTATGCGAACCTCAAGCCGCATCTGGATTATATCGGCTGGCTCGCGGACAACCGCACCTGGCTGGCGGGGCCGTCGCTGACGCTGGCCGACCTGGCCGCGGCCGCGCATCTCTCCTCGCTCGACTACATTGGCGATGTGGATTGGACGCTGAGTGGGGCGGTGAAGGATTGGTACGCGCGCATCAAGTCGCGCCCCGCCTTCCGCCCGCTGCTGGCCGATCGCGTCAGCGGCGTCGCACCGCCGGCGCATTACGACGATCTGGATTTTTGACGAACATCGTTGCGATATCGATTTATGATCGCTAGCCTCATCCGCGGGATCACCGCGGGAACGAGGCAGCGAAGTGATGATACGTTTCGGGCTGATGCTCTTATGTACGTTGGCTCTCGCGGCGCCTGCGTCTGCACAGGCCGTCGCCGAGGGTAGCCTCACCCTTGGCGGAAAGGTTGTTCCGCTGCCGCCCGGTCCGTGGCGAGTACTCTACCAGGTGGCGGAGCCCGGACGCTCGACCGAAGGCAACATGTCGACAGTGATGCACCGCGCCGTCCTTGTGCAGGAGAGGGCAGGGCAGGCGGCCGCAGTGGTTGTGGCGCATGCCGCGGCGGAGATGGGGGCCTCCTGGCACCCACATGGCATCTGCACGAATACGACCACCTGGGTCCTTCAGCGGCAGATCGAAAGCGCGGTACGTGGGGCGCTCGACTGCCGTGGGCTGGTCCTCATCGGTGCCGGGCGTTCTTCTGTCACCCCTGCTTGGCTGAACGCATTGTACGACGAAGGCGAACGGCGCCCCGGTTGGATCCCGCCAAGCTGGATTTCCGCCCAGGTCATCCAGAGCCAGCAGATCCATTACCTGAGCGTCGAGTACAGGTTCGCACCGGGTGTCTTCGCGCCGCCGACGGCCAATGCAGCAAGTTGGGCGGAAGGCAGGCGATCCGCCGCGCAGCAGGATGTCGTGCAGCGGCTACAGGTTTGGTCCGAACGTGCCAGCGCCGAATTGCGGCGCGGGCTGTATGGCCGCGCGCCCTCCGCGCCCCTCACTTCGCCCTTCTGAAGATCAGCTGGCCGTCACACCCGCCGCGCGACGACCTCCGGCATTCACCGCCCGGCCGGTCCCGCCTCGTTCAGCGCCAGGTTCTGCAAGGCGAGGTCCGCGATGGCGGAGTGCGGCGCCAGTTCGATTGCGCGTTCCCAATCTATCCGCGCGCCTTCCGTGTCGCCGGCCAACTGACGCAGGATGCCGCGTTCCAGCAGCGCCTCGGCATTCTCGGGGTCGAGCTCGAGCGCGCGTTCGATGTCGCGCCGCGCCGGCTCCGCACGGTCAAGCTGCCGCCAGGCGGCCGCGCGGAACACCAGCACATCCGGCCGCTGCGGATCGGAGGCCAGCGCGCGGTCGAGATCGGCCACCGCCTCTCCATGGCGGCCCATGCTGCCCAGCGCGACGGCGCGGTCGATCAGCAGCTCCACATCATCGGGCGTCAGCGCGAGCGCGAGCGTGGTGGTCGCGAAGGCGCGCTGCGTCTCGCCCGCCATGAGCCAGGCCTGTGCGGCCTGCGCGAAGACGGCGGCGCGCGCCGATGGGGCGGCGCGCGAACGGGCGGCGAGCTGCTGAAGCTGGTCTGCCGCGCGCGCCACATCGCCGCCGGCAAGCACGGCCAGCGCCGCGCAATGCTGCGCGCCTTCGCCGCCGCCTTGCCGTTCCCAAGTGGCGGCGACGGTCAGCGCGGCTTCGGGATCGGTGCGCAGCAGCGCGAAGCAGCGATCGGCCTCCGGCCCTTCGGCGAAGCGGGGCGGCTGCGGCGGTAAGGGCAGCGTGTCGCCGGCGACCGGCGCCGGGCGCGGCGCGAAGCCGATCCAGGCGGTGGCGGTCAGCGCGGCAAGCGCCACCGCGCCGAAGGCGCCGAAAAGGAAGGTGCGGGCCGGGGGGCGCATCGGCCGCGACCATAGCGGCCCCCCATCTCCCGCGCCAGTTTCGTGAGGCGGCCCGGCGGCCCCGCTCTGATCAGCGCGCCCGGATCACTCGGAGGTGATCCGGTGTTCCCGCACCACGCGGCCCCAGCGCTCATACTCGCTGGCGACGAAGGCGCCGAACTCTGTCGGCGACATGGCGCGCGGCGTCATGCCGATATCGGCCAGCCTCTGACGGATGCCCGAATCGGCCAGCACGCTGGCGAGATCGGCATTGATGCGCGCCACCGCCGCTTCGGGCGTGCGGGCCGGGGCCAGCACCCCAACCCAGCTATCGGCCGCGAAGCCGGGGAAGCCTTGCTCGGCGACCGTCGGCACCGTGGGGTGTACCGGCGAACGCTCGGCACCCGACAGCGCGACACCGCGCAGATTGCCCGCCTGTACCTGCGGCCCGACTGCGACGGTCGAGGTGATGACCAGCGGCACCTGCCCGCCGAGCGCGGCCTGCACGGCCGGCCCGCCGCCGCGGAAGGGCACATGGGTGAAGCGCGCCCCGGTCAGAGTCTGCAGCTGCGCCATCATCAGATGCCCGGTCGAGCCATTGCCGATGGTGCCGTAATGCGGCCCCTCGCCGACGCGCCCGGCGGCGATCACATCGGCGAGCGTCCGGAAGGGGGAGGAGGGGTGGGCGGCCATCAGCACCGGCGCGCCGCCGATGAAGCCGACGGGTGCGAAATCCGCCAGCGTGTCGAAGGGCATGCGCGGGACCATGTGCGGGTTCACCGCATGGGTGGAGAGCGCGAACAGCAGCGTGTGCCCATCCGGCGCACTGCGCACAACCGCCTCGGCGCCGACGAGGCCCGAGGCGCCGCCGCGATTCTCCACCACGACCTGCCGGCCGAGCCGCTCCGACAGCGCCGGCGCGATCAGCCGCGCGACGGTGTCCACCGTCCCGCCGGGCGGGAAGTTGACGACGGCGCGGATCGGCCGGTCCTGGGGGAACGCGGCGCCTTGGGCGCGCGCCAGCGCGGGCAGGGCGAGGGGGGCGGCCAGCAGCGTGGCGGCACGGCGGCGGGTGAGCATGCGTTGTCCTCCCAGTGCGTTCTTGCCGTGGATTTGAAGGTGACGCGGCCCGCGCCGCAATCCCCCTTTCCGTCGCCGCGCGCGCCGGGCATGGAAGGGGCATGGAACAGCGCATGGTGGTGGCGGGCCTCGGCTATGCCGGGGCGGCGATCGCGGCGGAGGCCGTCGCGGCGGGATTCGCCGTCACCGGCACGGCGCGCGATCCCGCGCGCGCGCATCCGCCCGTCGGCGTGGCGGTGGTTGCCTTCGCGGAGGCCGCGGACGCGATCCGCGCGGCAACGCATCTGGTCGTGACGGCCGCGCCGGACGATGGCGACCCGGTGCTCGCCGCGTATGCGGAGGCCATCGCCGTGGCGCCCGCGCTGCGCTGGATCGGCTATCTCTCCACCACCGGCGTCTATGGGGACCGCGGCGGTGCGCTGGTGGATGAAGCGACGCCGCCCGCGCCGGGCCAGCCGCGCTCCATCCGGCGCCTGGCGGCGGAAGACGCCTGGCGGGCCGTTGCGGCGCGACGCGGCGCGGCGCTCGACCTGTTTCGCGTGGGCGGCATCTATGGCCCTGGCCGCAGCGCCTTCGACGAGCTGCGCGCGGGTGTCGCGCGGCGCGTGCGGAAACCCGGCCACGCCTTCAGCCGCATCCATCGCGACGATATCGCGCTGGCTGTTGTCGCGGGTGCGCTGCGCCCAGACGGGCAGCGCGTGCTGCATCTGGTGGATGACGAAGCCGCGCCAAGCGCCGATGTGGTGGCGGAAGCCGCGGGGCTGCTTGGCATGGAGCCGCCGCCCGCGATCGCCTTCGAGGAGGCACGTGGCCGGATGTCGCCGATGGCGCTGTCCTTCTGGGCGGAGAACCGGCGCGTCGCCAACGATGCGACAAAGCGCGCGCTCGGCATCGCCTGGTGCTGCCCGACCTACCGCGAGGGGCTGCGGCGTATTCTGGCCGAAGAGGCTCAGCGTCCTTCCAGCAGCTGATCCAGCGTCTCCGTCAGAAGGCGCAGATCCTCCGGCCGGCTCAGCCGGTGGTCGCCATCCTTGATCATGTGCAGGCGCACATCGTCGCCGGCGATGGCGTCCACCACGCGCAGCGCGTGCCGCCAGGGCACGTCCGGATCGCGCATGCCTTGCAGGATGCGCACCGGACAGCTGAGCGGGATCGGCGTGTCCAGCACGTTCTGGCGTTTCCCATCCTCGATCAGCGCGCGGGTGATCGGCGTGGGCTCGCCATACTCCGACGGCAAATGCAGCACGCCGCGTTCCATGATCTCCGCGCGCTGGGCCGCGGTGAAGGCGGCCCACATCAGCGTTTCGGTGAAGTCGGGCGCCGGCGCGATGCCGATCAGCCCCGCAACCCGCTCGGGCCGCGCACGCGCCATCAGCAGCGCGATCCAGCCGCCCATGGAGGAACCGACCAGGACCTGCGGGCCTTCGGTCAGCGCATCGAGGGCGGCGATCGCATCCGCCGCCCATTGGCCGATCGTGCCGTCCTCGAAGCGGCCCTCGCTCGCGCCATGGCCCGAATAGTCGAAGCGCAGCAGCGCGCGGCCGGTCGCCGCGCAATGCTCGCGCAGCGCCAGCGCCTTCGAGCCCTGCATGTCGGAGCGGAAACCCGGCAGGAAGACAACGCCGGGCTCCTTGCCCGCCAGCTTCGCATAGGCGATGCGGCCATCGAGCCGGCCGGTCTGCTCCCTCATCAGCGCGGAAAGCCGCGACGTGCGAGGTTCGCCATCAGCGCGCCGATGCCGAAGGTCCAGGGCGGGCATTCATCGGTGCGGTCCACCTCATTCTCCAGCGCACCGAGCCGCGGAGAGGAGATGCGCACCACATCGCCCGATTTATGCGTGAAGCCCATCCCCGGCGCGCCGCGATCCTTCACCGGAGAGAAGGGCGTGCCGAGGAACAGCACCGCGCCATCCGGATATTGATGATGCGCGCCGATCAACTGGCCGACGACATCGGCCGGATCGCGCGCGATGGCGCCGACCGGACCGCGCTCATCCAGCTCGAAGCCGTCGCGGCCGGCGATGGTCACGCGCAGCTCCGCCCGCCGCACATCTTCCAGCGTGAAGCCCGCATCGAACAGCCGGATCAGCGGCCCGAGCGCGGCGGAGGCGTTGTTGTCCTTCGCGCGCCCCAGCAGCAGCGCGCTGCGCCCTTCCACGTCGCGCAGGTTCACATCATTGCCGAGGGTCGCGCCGACGATCCTGCCGCGGGCATTCACCACCATCACCGCCTCCGGCTCCGGGTTCGACCAGGAGCTCATCGGATGCACGCCGACCTTGGCGCCCGGCCCGACCGAGGACAGCACCGGGGCCTTGGTGAAGATCTCCGCATCCGGGCCGATGCCGACTTCGAGGTACTGGCTCCACCAGCCCTTGGCGACCAGCGCCTGCTTCACGCGCGCCGCCTCGGGGCTGCCGGGGACGAGGTTCGACAGGTCGTCGCCGATGATCGCGCGGACCTCCGCGCGCACGGCCTCGGCCTGGGTGGCGTCGCCCCGGCAGCGTTCCTCGATCACGCGTTCGAGCATGCTGCGCACATAGGTCACGCCCGCGGCCTTCACCGCTTGCAGGTCGATCGGCGAGAGCAGCCAGGGCTTCGCCGCGTCGCGCGCGGCGTGATGGGCATTGGCCAGCGCGGCCGGCAGGTCGAGGGCTGCGGGCACGCCAAGAGTGCGGATCGCGGCCACCGGGTCCTCGGCGTTCAGCCAGGCGCTGCAGGTGCCGAAGGCCGGGGTCATGTCGAAGGCCGCGCCCTGCAGCAGCGCGAAGACGGACGGCCCCTCCGGCGTCATCACCCTGAGCGCGAAGGTCCCCGAGCCGAGATCGGCGGGCAGAGTGGTGTCCAGCATATGCGTTGTCCCCCTTGGCGCGCTGAGCCTAGCGCGCCGCGGGCCGGGCGGAAGGGGGCCCGGGCTCACGGGCGGGTGCGCGAGGCCGGCACCGGCCCCATCCAGGGGTAGGCGCGGCGGCCTCCGCGCGATAACGGAAGACATGTCCCGCCCGCCCGCCATCCTCCAGGTGCTGCCCGCGCTCGTCTCGGGCGGGGTGGAGCGCGGCACGATCGAGATCGCCGAAGCCATTGCCGAGGCCGGTTTCCGGCCCCTGGTCGCCTCTGCCGGCGGGCCGCTCGTGGCCGAGGTCGCGCGTGTGGGCGGCCAGCATGTGACGCTGCCGCTGAACACCAAGTCGCCCTTCGGGATCTGGCGCAATGCCGCCGCCCTGGCGGCACTCGCGCGGGCAGAGGGGGTGGCGCTGATCCACGCCCGTTCGCGCGCGCCGGCCTGGTCGGCTCTGATGGCGGCGCGGCGGAGCGGCGCGCGTTTCGTCACCACCTATCACGGCACCTACAATGAGGGGTTCCCGGGCAAGCGGCTGTACAATTCCGTCATGGCGCGCGGGGAGCGCGTGATTGCGATCAGCCGCTTCATTGCCGAGCATGTCGCAGCCCGGCACAGCACGCCGCCCGACCGCATCCGGCTGATCCCGCGCGGGGTGGACCCGCGCCGCTTCGACCCGGCCCATGTCGCGCCCGCCGCCGTGGTGGCGCAGCGCGAGGCCTGGGGCGCGGCCCCCGGCCAGCCCGTGCTGCTGCTGCCGGCGCGGCTGACGCGCTGGAAGGGCCAGGCCGTGCTGGTCGAGGCGCTGGCCCGCCTGCCCGGTGCGATCGGCGTGTTGGCCGGTGGCGGCAACCCATCCTTCGCAGAAGAACTCCAGAACCGCGCCGCCGCGCTCGGCCTCGGCTCCCGCCTGGTGCTCGCCGGCCATATCGAGAGGCTGGATGTCGGGCTGCTGGCGGCCGATGTCGTCCTGCATGCCTCGATCGAGCCCGAGGCCTTCGGCCGGACGGTGATCGAGGCGCAGGCCATGGCGCGGCCCGTCATTGCCGCCGATCTCGGCGGCCCGCGGGAGACGGTGGAGGAGGGGGTCACGGGCTGGCGTGTCCCGCCCGGCGACCCCGTCGCGCTGGCCGCGGCGCTCCAGCGCGTGCTGGCCATGCCGGATGCGGCGCTGGAGGCGGTAGGCGCGCAGGCGCGCGCTTCCGTGCTGGCCGACTACACCACCGCGGCGATGCAGCGCGCGACCATCGGCGTGTACCGCGAAGTGCTGGGCTGAGCGCGTCCGCGCGGTCCCGAACGGCTCCGCGGTTCCGGCGAGCGGTTTGTTCTGGTAGGTATGCCCCGCCATGATCATGACCATCCCAGCCTCCGCCGGCGAGGTGATCGACAAGCTGACGATCCTTGAGATCAAGCTCGCCCGCATCGCCGATGCGGCGAAGCGTGAGAATGTGGCGCGGGAGCATGCCGCGCTCTCGGCCGCCTGGCGCGACGCTGTGCCGGATGAAGCCCCGATTGCCGGGCTGATCGCCGAGCTGCGCCAGGTGAACGAGGCGCTCTGGGACATCGAGGACGAGATCCGCGAGCAGGAACGCCAGTCCGATTTCGGCGCGACCTTTGTCCGTCTGGCGCGCGCCGTGTACCGCACCAACGACCGCCGGGCGGAGCTGAAGCGCGAGATCAATGCGCAGCTCGGCAGCACGCTGGTCGAGGAGAAATCCTACGCTGCCTACTGACGCTGCCCCGGCGCCCACGCGGATCCTGGTGATCCGGCTCGGGGCGCTCGGCGACTTCGTGCAGTCCTTCGGGCCCTTCGCCGCGATCCGCGCCCACCACGCCAGCGCGCGGATCACGCTGCTGACCACGCGCCCCTTCGCCGAGCTCGGTCGCCGCAGCCCCTGGTTCGATGAGGTCTGGGAGGATGGCCGCCCGTCCTGGCGGGCCCCGGGAGCGATGCTCGCTCTGGCGCGGCTGCTGCGGGGGGCGAGCTTCGCGCGCGTCTATGACCTGCAGACCTCCTCTCGCTCGTCCCGCTACCGCTGGCTGGTGGGGCAGGGGGTGGAGTGGTCGGGCATCGCGCGCGGCGCCTCCCACCCGCATGCCAATCCGGACCGGGACGCCCTGCACACGATCGAGCGCCAGCGGGAGCAGCTGGAGATGGCGGGGATCGCGCATTTCCCCTCGCCGCCGCTCGATTGGCTACAGGCCGATCTGTCGCGCCTCGGCCTGCCGGCGCGCTTCGCCCTGCTGATCCCCGGCGCCTCCCCGAGCCGCCCGCTCAAGCGCTGGCCGGCGGAGCGCTTCGCGACGCTCGCCGCGGGGGCGGGGATGCCGGCGGTCGTCGTCGGCGGCCCTGCGGAGCGCGAGATTGCGGCCCGCATCCTGGACGGCGCGCCCGGGACGCTCGACCTGACGGGCCAGACCTCCTTTGCCGAGGTCGCGGCGCTGGCGCGGCGGGCGGTCTGGGCGGTGGGCAACGACACCGGCCCGACGCATCTCGCGGCCGCCGCCGGCTGCCCGACGCTCGCGCTGTTCGGGGAGGACAGCGATCCCGCCCTCTGCGCCCCTCGCGGCCCGGCAGCGGTCGTGCTGCGCCACCAGCCGCTGGCCGGGCTCGGCGTGGCGGCAGTGGCCGAGGCGCTGGCCGCCCTTCCGCCCCGCGCTTGACGGGGCGCGGCGCGGAGGGCCATCTGCGCCGCCCAAGCCAGCCCAGGAGCCTAGGTCCCACGATGCCCGCGATCACCCTGCCCGACGGTTCCGTCCGCCACTTCGACGGACCCGTGACCGGCACGACGGTGGCGGCCGCGATCGGGCCGGGCCTCGCCAAGGCCGCGCTCGCCATGGAGGTGGACGGCCAGCTGCAGGACCTCTCGCGCGTCATCGAGGCCGATGCGCGGCTGCGCTTCGTCACCCGCAAGGACAATGAGGCGCTTGAGCTGATCCGCCATGACAGCGCGCATGTGCTGGCGGAAGCCGTGCAGGAGCTGTTCCCCGGCACCCAGGTGACGATCGGCCCCTCGATCGAGAACGGCTTCTATTACGACTTCCACCGCAACGAGCCCTTCACGCCCGAGGATTTCCCGGCCATCGAGGCGAAGATGCGCGAGATCATCGCGCGCAATGCCGGCTTTGAGCGGGTGGTTACTACGCGTCACGAAGCCATCGCGCTGTTTGAGGCGAAGGGCGAGAAATACAAGGTCCAGCTGATCCAGGACCTGCCGCAGGGTGAGACCATCACCCTCTACAAGCAGGGGGATTGGGTGGATCTCTGCCGCGGGCCGCATATGCGCGGCACGGGCGATATCGGCGACGCCTTCAAGCTGATGAAGGTGGCCGGCGCCTATTGGCGCGGCGACCATCGCAACGCGATGCTGAGCCGCATCTACGGCACCGCCTGGCGCGACCGGAAGGAGCTCGACGCCTACCTCCTGCAGCTGGAGGAGGCGGAGAAGCGCGACCATCGCAAGATCGGCAAGGAGATGGGCCTCTTCCACCTGCAGGAGGAAGCGGTCGGCAGCATCTTCTGGCACCCGAAGGGCTGGCGGCTCTATCGCACCGTCGAGGCCTATATGCGCCGCCGCCTCGATGAGGCGGAGTACCAGGAGGTGAAGACCCCCCAGTTGCTGGACCGCAAGCTGTGGGAGGCCTCCGGCCACTGGGAGAAATTCCGCGAAAGCATGTTCATCGCCACCGTCGAGGATGAGTCCGAGAAGGACCGCATCCTGGCGCTGAAGCCGATGAACTGCCCCTGCCATGTGCAGATCTTCAACCAGGGGCTCCGCAGCTACCGGGAATTGCCGCTGCGCATGGCCGAATTCGGCGCCTGCCACCGCTACGAGCCTTCGGGTGCGCTGCACGGCATCATGCGCGTGCGCGCTTTCACCCAGGACGACGCGCATATCTTCTGCGAGGAGCACCAGATCGCGGAGGAGACGGTGCGCTTCGTGGCGCTGCTTTCCTCGATCTACCGCGACCTCGGCTTCGAGAGCTTCCGGGTGAAGTTCTCCGACCGTCCCGCCAAGCGCGCTGGCGATGACGCCACCTGGGACCGCGCCGAGGGCGCGCTGAAGCAGGCCTGCGAGACGGCGGGCGTGGAGTATGTGTTGAACCCGGGCGAGGGCGCCTTCTACGGCCCGAAGCTGGAATTCGTGCTGCGGGATGCCATCGGCCGCGACTGGCAATGCGGCACGCTGCAGGTGGATTTCGTCCTGCCCGAGCGGCTGGACGCCGAATACGTCGCCGAGGACGGCACGAGGAAGCGGCCTGTGATGCTGCACCGGGCGATCCTGGGATCGTTCGAGCGCTTCCTCGGCATCCTGATCGAGCAGCATGCCGGGCGCTTCCCGCTGTGGCTTGCGCCGGTGCAGGTGGTGGTCGCGACCATCGTGGATGACGCGGCGCCCTTCGCGCGCGAAGCCGCCGCGGCGCTGCAGAAGGCGGGGCTTTCGGTCTCGCTCGACCTCCGCAACGAGAAGATCAACCGCAAGATCGTGGACCATATCGACCAGCGCGTCCCCGTGCTGGCGGTGGTCGGCCGGAAGGAAGCGGAGGAGGGCACGCTGGTGCTCCGCCGCCTGCCTGGCCGTGAGCAGGAGACGGTGCCGCTCGCCGAGGCCGTCGCCCGCCTGGCGGCCGAAGCCGCCGCCCCTGACCGGCGCGGCTGAAGCCGAAGGG
>JBIKSZ010000067.1:0-15926 GCA_044348345.1 Roseomonas sp.
AGTGACTCGTAGTAGCGGCGCAGCGTCGGTCGGTTCCGGCGGGCAATTGGGATGTCGAAATAGCGGAACAGCACATGCCCGAATTGAATGTCGGCCAGGGTGAAGTCGTCGCCAGCCAGGAAAGCACCGCGTGCGAGCTGCGCCTCGGCGATATCGAGCAGCCTGTCCAGCTTCGCCACGGCCTGGCTGATGGCCACCGGGTCCTGGTTGGCCGGCGCCGTCCGCACCACCCTCCAGAAGATCGGCGCCGTGAATCCGAGCGTGATGTTGATCTTGGCCCATTCGGCCCACTGATCGACACGGGTGCGCGCGAAGCCATCGCTCGGCCAGAAGGGAGCGGACCCGTAGCGACCAGCCAGGTACCGGAGGATCGCGCCCGTTTCCCAGATCGGCTCACCCGCCCCATCCCGCAGGACGGGAACGGTGCCATTCGGGTTCATCGCCAGGAAGCTGGGCGTGTCGGTGCCACCATATCGATGACCGGCATCGTGCCGTTCGTAAGGCAGGCCAAGCTCACCGATGCACCACATGAGAGCCTGGACATTGGATGAGGTCTTGCGTCCCCACACCGTCAGCATCGGCGTCTCCTCCCGGTTCAGCGGCGGCAGATGGCAGGCAGCCTCAGTAGGGCACCTTGTCCGGCTTCTCGGCCCAGGCGGCGAAGACCTCGAGCGCCTCGGCGGCGAGCAGGCGGCGGATGGGCAGGCTCCGCGCCTCGATCGGCTTGGCCACCTCGTCGTAGAGAAACTGGTCGTCGAAGCCGATCGCGGCCGCATCGTCGCGCGCATTGCCGAACACCACCGCATCCAGCCGCGCCCAATAGGCGGCGGAGAGGCACATCGGGCAGGGCTCGCAGCTGGTGTAGAGCACCGCACCCCGCAGGTCGAAGCGCCCGAGCGCGGTGCAGGCGCGGCGGATCGCCACGACTTCCGCATGCGCGGTCGGGTCGTTGGTGGAGGTGACCTGGTTCCACCCCTCCGCGACCACCTGGCCGTCCTTCACCACGACGGCGCCGAAGGGACCGCCCGCGCCCCCCTCCATGCCGCGCCGCGACAGCGCGATGGCGTGGCGCATGAACGCCTCGTCGTTCGATGACATCACGATCCCCGGCTCGACTGGGCGTCTTGCGGCCCGTTATGGATGGGTGGGAGGTATCGGCATGACCCTGGCCTTGTCCATCCTCGATCAATCCACCGTCGCATCGGGCCGCTCGCCGGCCGAGGCGATCCGGGAGACGCTGGCGCTGGCCCAGCTGGCCGATGCCTGGGGCTATCGGCGCTACTGGCTGGCGGAGCACCATAACAGCGCCAGCCACGCCGGCACCGCGCCCGAAATCCTGATCTCCGCCATCGCCGCGACCACCCGGCGCATCCGGGTGGGCAGCGCTGGCGTGATGCTGCCGCATTATGCCGCGCTGAAGGTCGCCGAGCAGTTCCGGGTGCTGGAGGCGATCGCGCCAGGGCGAATCGACCTCGGCGTCGGGCGGGCGCCGGGCAGCGACGGGCGGACGGCCTATGCGCTGAACCCCAACGCCGCCGAGGCCGGCGACCGCTTCCCGCAGCAGGTGCAGGAGCTGCTCGGCTGGCTCGGCGAGGGGCTGCCCGTCACTCACCCCTTCGCGCAGGTGCAGGCCCAGCCGGCGATCCCGACGAAGCCCGAGGTCTGGATCCTGGGCAGTTCCGATTTCGGCGCGCAGCTCGCGGCCTATTTCGGTCTGCCCTACTGCTTCGCGCATTTCATCACCGACGGGCGCGGCAGCGAGGAGGCGATGGCGCTCTACCGCGACGGGTTCCGGCCTCAGCCCGGCCGGATGGCCACGCCGAATGCCGCGCTCGCGGTCTTTGCGATCACCGCGCCGACCGAGGCCGAGGCCTGGCGGCTGTTCCGCTCCCGCGAGTTGTGGCGACTGTCGCGGGACCGGGGGATCTATCCGCCCCTGCCCACCGTCGAGGAGGCCGAAGCCTACCCCTATTCCGAAGCCGAGCAGGCCAAGGTGGAGCGGATGCGGGCGCGGGCCATCGTCGGCGCGCCGGAGCAGGTGGTGGCGAAGCTCGCCGCAGTTGCGGCCGCGCATGGCGCGCAGGAGGTGGCGGTGCTGACGCCCTGCCACGACCAGGCCGCCCGCCAGGCCAGCTTCCGGCTGCTGGCCGAGGCGAATGCGGCGCTGCCGGCGGCGGCGTAAGAACGCCCCGCAAAACCGCTGGGCGGCTTTGCGGGGCCCTGAAGCGGCTCAGCTGGTCGGGAAATCCTGCGGCCTTGTCGCGTGGCGGCGCCGGGCGCGGAGGCGGGCCGACGCCTCCACCAGCGCGGGCGCGGCCAGCAGCGGGGCGGTGGCGAGCGCGAGGATGCCGAAGCCGGCCCCCCAATCCCGCCCGCCGAGGACGAAGGCGAGGCCCGCCAGCGTCCAGGTCCCCGCATTCACCGCGAGCCCGAGCGCGAACAGCCAGCGGATGCGGTTCAGCCGGCGCGCCCGGGCGTCGGGGTCCTCATGGGCGGTCCAGGCGGCGCCGGCGGCGCCCACTTCATAGAGACGCCGCTGATCCACCTCGAAAGGTGGCGGCTTCGCACTCAGCGGCGGATCACCACGAAGGAGACGGGGCGGCCCTGCTGGCGCGCGCGGCGCAGCCGCCACCAGATCGAGCCCCCGCCGATCGCGGCGGCGACGATCAGCACCGGCAGGGCAAGGGCGGCGAAGAGGATGGCGACGGCCGCCAGCACCAGCCCACCGGCCGCGACGGCGACCAGCACTGCGATGCCGCCGACGCGGCCGAGCAGCCGGTCGAGCTTGCCGGGCGCGGGCGGGGGCGTCGGGTCCCGGAATTCGCCCTCCGGGGTCATGTCGAGGATGGGCGGTTGGCGCTGCGGCTCCATGCCCGGCATGTTGCCCGCCCGCGCGCAGGGTTCAAGGGCAATGCGCGGGTCCCGCCGCGTGACGAAGCGTCACACAGCGTCAGACGACCGGCGCGGCGTCCACGACATGCAGGGCGACCGAGACGCTGTCATTCCAGCTTTCGGCGCGCAGATGCCCCGCGAGGTGCAGATGGCCGCCGCCGAGCAGCGCCTGCGCCAGCGGGCCTTCCTTGGCGCGGAAGCAGATCGCCTTGAGGCGCCCGCCCCCGCCCTCCCCTTCCAGGAAGGCGCGCACCGTGTTGCCTTCCTTGCCGACGCGATCGGCACGCACGACGCGGGCGCGGCTCAGCACGAAGACCGGCTCCTCATTGCCCGCGCCGAAGGGGGCGAGCCGCGCGACCTGCTGCGCCATTTCGACCGTCGCGCCCTGCACCGCGAGGCTGCCTTCCACCGCGAGATCGGCCGAAGACGGCAGGGTCGCGGCATGGGCCAGGCGCTCATCCAGGAAGGCGTGCACCTCGCCCTCCCGCGCGGCGCGGAAGGAGAAGCCGGCGGCCATCGGATGCCCGCCGCCGGTCTCGAGCAGGCCCGATTGCCGCGCGGCGATGATCGCCGCGCCCAGATCGACGCCCGCCACCGACCGGCCCGACCCCTTCGCCAGCCCCGCAGCGAGACCCGCGACGCAGGCGGGGCGGTTGAACTTCTCCTTGATGCGGCCGGCGACGATGCCGACCACGCCCGGATGCCAGCCCTCGCCGCAGACGAGGATCACCGGATGGCCGCGATCGGCCTGGATCTGCGCGGCCTCGAAGGCGGCGGTGAGCACATCGGCCTCCACCTCCTGCCGGCGCTTGTTCACGGCGTCGAGCGTCTCGGCCATGGCGCGCGCCTCGACCGGGTCATCCTCGATCAGTAGACGCAGGCCGAGATCGGATTCATGGATGCGGCCCGATGCGTTGATGCGCGGGCCGAGCAGGAAGCCGAGCGTGAACGCGGAAGGCGCGTCCTTCGCCTGCGCGACCTCCAGCAAGGCCGCGAGACCAGCCCGTTCGCGCCGCGCCATCACCTTCAGCCCCTGCGCGACGAGCGCGCGGTTCACGCCGGTCAGCGGCATCACGTCGCAGACGGTGGCGAGCGCGACGAGGTCGAGGAAGAGCCGCAGATCGGGTTCGGGCCGTGCCACGAAATGCCCGCGCCGGCGCAGCTCCCGCACCGTCGCGACGGCGGCGAGGAAGGCGACGCCAGCGGCACAGAGCGTGCGCAGCCCGCTGTCGCAATCGAGCCGGTTGGGGTTCACCGCGGCGCGGACGAGCGGCACCGGGCCTTCGGCCTTGTGGTGATCCAGGATCACGACATCGGCGCGGTTATGCGCGACGGCGAGCGCTTCCTCGGCCGCGATGCCGCAATCCACGGTGACGATCAGCGTGGCACCCCGGTCGCACAGCGTGCGGATCGCGGTCGCATTCGGGCCGTAGCCCTCGTTCAGCCGGTCCGGCACGTAGTGGACGACGCGGCAGCCGAGCTCGCGCAGCAGGCGCACCATGAGCGCGCCGGAGCACGCCCCGTCCACATCGTAGTCGCCGAAGACCGCGACGGATTCCGCGCGCTGCACGGCCTCCGCCAGCCGCGCCGCGGCAGCGTCCATGTCGCGCAACACCGACGGGTCGGGCAGCAGCGCGCGCAGCGTGGGGTCGAGGAAATCCTGCGCCTGCTCGATGCCGACGCCGCGCGCGGCGAGCAGCCGGCCGACGAGCTCCGGCAAGCCGAGGCGCTGGGCGATGCCAAGGCCCATCCGCGCTTCCGCCTGGCGCCAGATCCAGCGCCGCCCGGTGGCGGAGCGTTCGACGCCGAGGACGGGGGCGTCGGTCATACCGCCATCCCCCTCCCCCGCATCGCGGGGGAGGGATGGGGTGGGGGTGCGGTGTGGAGCGCGCCCTGATCTTCGCACCCCCACCCCGACCCTCCCCCGCAGAGCGGGGGAGGGAGAGATGACCAGCCCCCCTTCCCAGCCACGAGGGTCACGCCACGAAGGCCGTGGGCTTCAGCGCGAAATTGTGGTGGCCCTCGACATAGCGGACGGTGCCGGATTTGGAGCGCATGACGATCGAATGCGTCACCGCCGCGCCTGCCGTGCGGCGCACGCCGCGCAGCATCGGGCCGGTGGTCACGCCGGTCGCGGCGAACATCACATCGCCCTTCGCCATGTCCTCAAGGCCGTAGATGCGGTTGGGATCGGTGATGCCCATCTCCCGCGCGCGGGCGATCTGCTCGTCATTCTCGAACATCAGCTGGCCTTGCATCTGGCCGCCGATGCAGCGCAGCGCCGCGGCCGCCAGCACGCCTTCCGGCGCGCCGCCTGAGCCCATGTAGATGTCCACGCCCGTGTCAGGCTGGGAGACGGCGACGACGCCGGAGACATCGCCATCGGGGATCATCATGATGCGCGCGCCGGCGGCGCGGCAGCGCTTGACGATCTCCTTGTGGCGATCGCGGTCGAGCAGGCAGACCACGAGGTCGGAGACGGCGGCCTTCTTTGCCTTCGCCAATTCGCGCAGGTTTTCCTCGACGCTCGCGCCGAGGTTCACGACGCCATCCGGCAGGCCAGGGCCGATGGCGAGCTTGTCCATGTAGATATCGGGCGCGTGCAGGAAGCCGCCCTTCTGGGCGAGCGCCACGCAGGCCATGGCGTTCGGCCCGCCCTTCGCCGTGATGGAGGTGCCCTCCAGCGGGTCGACCGCGATGTCCACTTCCTGGCCACCACCGGTCTTGGCGTAGAGCCCGACCTTCTCGCCGATATAGAGCATCGGCGCCTCGTCCATCTCACCTTCGCCGATCACAACGGTGCCGGCAATGGCGACCGTGTCGAAGGCCTTGCGCATGGCTTCCACCGCCGCGCCGTCCGCCGCGTTCTTGTCGCCGCGGCCCATCCAGCGGGAGGCCGCAAGGGCCGCCGCTTCCGTCACGCGCACGAGTTCGAGGGCGAGGTTGCGGTCCACGGGAACCTGGTCGTAGGCGCCGCTCATGAGGGTTCCTCCTGCGAATCAAACATCGTTATAGCAATGCTGCGGAAGCCTGCCGCCCCCCGGCGCCCCCTGCCGCGCGGTCACGGAACCGTGTCCGCGGCCGCGCCGGGGGCGGGTGGCTGGGCTATTGCAGGTTCTCGATGCGGATCAGGGCCGGCGCCTCGACCACCGTCTCCAGCGCCGCGATGCGGGCAAGGGCTGCGCGCATGCGGCCTTCCTCGGCATCATGGGTGGTGACGACGACGGGCACCGCCTCGCCGGGAGCCCGCCCGCGCTGGAGCATGGATTCCAGGCTGATCTGGTGGTCGCGCAGAATGGCAGTGACATCGGCGATGACGCCGGGCCGGTCCAGCACCATCAGGCGCAGGTAATAGGCGCCGACGCGCTTCTCCATCGGGATCGCGGGGAGCGCCGACAGCGCACCATTGGCCACGCCCCAAACCGGCGTGTGGCGCCCGCGCGCGATGTCGATCAAATCGGCGGCGATGGCGGATGCGGTCGGGCCGGCGCCGGCGCCGCGGCCTTCCAGCACAACGCGGCCGACGAAGTCGCCCTCCGCGACAACGGCGTTGAACACGCCATCCACGCGCGCGATCGGATGCGCGACGGGGACCATGCAGGGATGCACGCGCGTCTCGATGCCGCCATCGGTGCGCCGCGCGATGCCGAGCAGCTTGATGCGGTAGCCCAGCTCACCGGCGAGCGCGATGTCGAGCGCGCTGACGCTGCGGATGCCTTCCACATGCACGGCGGCGAAATCCACCGGCCGGCCGAAGGCGAGTGCCGCGAGGATCGCCAGCTTGTGCGCGGCATCCACGCCGTCCACGTCGAAGGAGGGGTCGGCTTCAGCGTAGCCGAGTTTCTGCGCCTCGGCCAAGGCTTCCGCGAATTCGCGGCCGCGCTCGCGCATCGTGGTCAGGATGTAGTTGCAGGTGCCGTTCAGGATGCCGAGCACGCGGGAGATGTCGTTCGCCGCCAGCCCCTCGCGCAGCGCCTTGATGGCGGGGATGCCGCCGGCGACAGCCGCTTCGAACATCAGGGGCACGCCCTTGGCCTCGGCGAGCTGGCCGAGTTCCGCGCCATGCGTCGCGAGCAGCGCCTTGTTGGCGGTGACCACAGGCTTGCCGGCCGAGAGCGCCGCGCGGACGAGATCAGCCGCGGAGCCTTCGGTGCCGCCGATGGTCTCGACCACGATGTCCACATTCGGGTCATGCGCGAGCGCGACCGGATCCTCGTACCAGCGAAGGCCCGAGAGCGAGACGCCGCGATCCTTCGTGCGGTCGCGAGAGGAGACGGCGGTGACGGCGATGGGCCGGCCGGCGCGCGCGGCGACGGTGGCGGCATTGTCGCGCAGCAGCGTCAGCACGCCGGCGCCCACGGTGCCGAGGCCGGCGACGCCGATGGCAAGCGGTTTGGTCATGGTATCCCTGTTCCACACTGGCGGCCCGCGCAGCGGGCCGAGCGGCCGAATGGCCGCCGCGCACAGGCCAACCGCGCCTCCGGGCGCGACAGTGACCTGCGCGAAGCCAAGCGCGCGGATGCGCGCGCCCGGCGTTTGAGGGCACACATCAAGCCGCGTCCACCTCGGCGCTGTCGGTGGGGCCGGCATTGTCGGCGGCGAGGAAGGTCTTGATGCCGCGCAGCGCCTGGCGGATGCGGTGGTTGTTCTCGACCAGCGCGATACGGACATGGTCGTCGCCATGCTCGCCGAAGCCCAAGCCCGGCGCGACCGCGACCTTCGCCTTCTCCAGCAGCAGCTTCGAGAAACCGACCGAGCCGAGATGGCGGAAGCGCTCTGGGATCGGCGCCCAGATGAACATGGAGCCATCCGGGCTCGGCACGTTCCAGCCCGCGGCATGCAGGCCCTTCACCAGCACGTCGCGGCGTTCCCGATACTCCACGCGCATCTGGGCGACGCAATCCTGCGGGCCGTTCAGCGCGGCGACGGCGGCGATCTGGATCGGCGCGAAGGCGCCGTAATCAAGATAGGACTTCACGCGCGCCAGCGCCGAGATCAGCCGCGCATTGCCGGCGGCGAAGCCCATGCGCCAGCCGGCCATGTTGTAGGTCTTCGACATCGAGGTGAACTCGACCGTCACATCCTTCGCGCCCGGGATCTCCAGCACGCTCGGCGGCGGGTTGTTCTCGTCGAAATAGAGCTCGGCATAGGCGAGGTCGGACAGGATAAAGAGCTCGTGCTTGCGCGCCAGCGCCACGAGGTCCTTGTAGAATTCGCGGCTGGCGAGCAGCGCCGTCGGGTTCGAGGGGAAGTTGACGATCACCGCCGTCGGCTTCGGCACCGAATGGCGCACCGCGCGGTCGATCGCCTCGAGCATCGTGTCGTCGGGCGTGTAGGGGATGGAGCGGGCAGAGGCGCCGGCGATGATGAAGCCGAATTGGTGGATCGGGTAGGAGGGGTTCGGCACCAGGATGGTATCGCCCGGCGAGGAGATGGCCTGCGCCAGGTTGGCGAGCCCTTCCTTCGAACCCAGCGTCGCGACCACCTCCGTCTCGGGGTCGAGCTTCACGCCGAAGCGGCGGGCGTAGTAGCCGGCCAGCGCCTTGCGCAGCCCGGGAATGCCCTTCGACATCGAATAGCGGTGGGTGCGCGGGTCCTGCACCGCCTCCACCAGTTTCGCGACGATGTGCGGCGGGGTCGGGCTGTCGGGGTTGCCCATGCCGAGGTCCACGATGTCCTCGCCGACGCCGCGTGCCTTTGCCTTTGCGCCATTGACCTCGGCGAAGACGTAGGGCGGCAGGCGCCGGATGCGGTGGAACTCCTCGGTCATGCTCATGCGTCCGTGTGGGGTCGGTGGGGCGGTATAGCGGGTCGCGTCAGTTGGGGCGAGGCGTCAGAAGTTCCGCCGCGGGCGGCGGCGGCGGCGCCAGCAGATCGGCCGGCGGCGCGGCGGGCGGAACGGCAGGGGCGATGGCGGGCGCCACCGGGGCGGGCGCCGCGGCGGGGGACTGCGCCGGCGGGGCGCCCAAGGGGGCAGCAGGACGCGGCGCCGGCATGGCGGCCAGGCGGGGTGGTGGTGGCGGCGCCGCGCCCGGGGCGGGCGGGGCGCCTGAAGCGCCGCTGCGGCCGCCAGGCTGCAGCGCCTCGCGGGAGGCGGCGCGGTCCTGCGCGAGCCCCTCGGACAGGCGGGCGCGGCTGGTGGGGTCGGGCGGCTCCGGCCTAGCGGGCACGGAGGAGAGGTTCGGCCAGGGCTGGTCGAGGCCCGGCGGCGGCTCCCGGCCTTCCAGATGGGCGCCGAAGATGTTGGCGACCACGGGCCGCGGGTCGAGTTCGGACCACCGGTCCGAACAGGCGGTTATCGAAAGCGCAAGGACGGCCAGCAGGGCCGGGCGCGCTTGATCCGCACCCCGCCACCCCCTAGCCTTCCCCTGCCTGCCGTGGGCTCCGACCTGCGGGCTCATCGCTTCCCTGTCCGACTGCAGGGAGGGGTTAGCCCGAACCGCCTTGCGGCGGAAGCGGCGCCCAGGGCCAGCGCCAGGCGCGACAACGAGGTTGAGGACAAGGGCGGATGTCGCAGGACGCAGACGACAAGACCGGCTTCCGCCTGCCGGACCCCAATCTGGTCAGCCGCACCATGGCCGATGTGGCCGAGCGCGGGCAGCGCATCGTCACCGACTTCCTCCGCCGCCAGGCCGAGGACGGCACCACCACGCCCGGCCCCGACCCGCTCAACCTCGGCTCCGCCTTCCTGGAAATGACGGGCCGGCTGATGGCCAATCCGGCGCGGTTGATGCAGGCGCAGATCGGCTTCTGGCAGGATTACCTGACGCTCTGGCAGAACACCGCGCGCCGCATGATGGGCGAGGCAGCGCCCGCGGTGATCGAGGAGCCGAAGACCGACCGCCGCTTCAAGGACGAGGCCTGGCGGGAGAACGAGGTCTTCGACTTCATCCGCCAATCCTACCTGCTCTCGGCGCGCTTCTTCACCAATGTGGTGCAGACCACGGAAGGGCTCGACCAGAAGACCGCGCAGAAGGTGGATTTCTATACGCGCCAATTCGTGGACGCGATGAGCCCGACCAACTTCCTGCTGACCAACCCCGAGGTGCTGCGCCGCACCGCCGAGACGGGCGGGGAGAATCTGCTGAAGGGCCTGTCGAACCTGCTGTCGGACCTTGAGCGCGGCAAGGGCCAGCTGCGCATCCGCATGACCGATGAGACGAAGTTCAAGGTCGGCGAGAACATCGCGGTCACGCCCGGCAAGGTGGTGTTCCGCAACGACCTGATGGAGCTGATCCAGTACGCGCCGACGACGGAGACGGTTCTGAAGCGCCCCTTGCTGATCATCCCGCCCTGGATCAACAAATTCTACATCCTCGACCTGCGCCCGAAGAACAGCTTCATCCGTTGGGCGGTCGAACAGGGCCATACCGTCTTCGTGGTGTCCTGGGTGAACCCGGACGAGACGCTCGCGGAGAAGGGCTTCGACGACTACATGCGCGAAGGGCCCTATGCCGCGCTCGATGCGATCGAGAAGGCGACGGGCGAGAAGGCGATCAACGCCATCGGCTATTGCCTGGGCGGGACGCTGCTGGCCTGCACGCTGTCGCACATGGCCCAGCGCAAGGACACGCGCATCAAGGCCGCGACCTTCTTCACCACCATGGTGGACTTCACCGAGGCCGGGGAGCTTGGCGTCTTCATCGACGAGGAGCAGCTGCACTCGCTGGAGGAGAAGATGCAGAAGCGCGGCTTCCTCGAAGGGTCGGAGATGGCGACCACCTTCAACATGCTGCGCGCCAACGATCTGATCTGGTCCTTCGTGGTGAACAACTACCTGATGGGCCAGGAGCCCTTCCCCTTCGACCTGCTCTACTGGAACGACGACAGCACGCGCATGCCGGCCCGCATGCACAGCTTCTACCTGCGCCGCATGTACCAGCAGAACGATCTGGTGAAGCCGGGCGGCGTCGAGCTTGACGGCGTCGCGCTCGACCTCCGGAAGATCAAGGTGCCGGCCTATATCCTCTCGACGCGGGAGGACCATATCGCGCCGTGGAAGAGCACCTATCGCGCGACGCAGATCTATGCGGGCAAGACGCGCTTCGTGCTGGCGGCGTCGGGGCATATCGCGGGCGTCGTGAACCCGCCCGAGAGCGGCAAGTACAGCCATTGGGTGCATGACGAGCTGCCCGCCGAGCCGGATGCCTGGTTCAAGGGTGCGACGGAGCTGGCGGGGTCGTGGTGGCCGGATTGGCAGCGCTGGGTCCTCGGCCAGGACCGCGCGATGGTGCCGGCGCGCGAGCCCGGCGCGGGCGCGCTGAAGCCGCTGGCGGATGCGCCGGGCACCTATGTGACCGTGCAGGCGCGGGATTGAGATCCGCGGGCCGGTTTACCGGCCCAGCATCAGTCCCGGCTGAGGCGGCGGGCCGCCCGCTGGCGGCAGGCCGAGTAGGCCGGCATTCGGATCGAGCGCATTGACGAGGCCGCCGCCCTGCATCCGCGTGAGGCGCGCCATCTCGCCCTCGGCCAGGGCGCTGGCGCTGCGGGAGGCAGGCAGCGGGCCCGGTGCCGCCAGCCGCGCCAGCGTCACCGCCCCACCAGGCTCGAACAACGCCGGATCGAGCGCCGCCGCGGCGGCGCGTGTGTCATTCGCCCCGAGCGCGATCGCAGCACGGCCAAGCGCGGCCGCCACCGCCTCCGGCGCGGCGCCGGCGCGGATGCCGAGCGCGGCGCGCCATTCCAGCCGCGCGGTGCGGATCTCGGTCTCGACCGCGGTCGGCAGCGGCGCCCAGCGTGGATCGGCGCGCAGCGCAACATCGAGCAGTTCCATCTGCCCCAAAGCGCGCGCGGCAGCGCCGGGCCGGCCCGCAAGCCCCGCGCCGGCATCGCGGAGCGCCGCGGCGGCGTCCGCCGCGATCGCTGGCAGCGGGTCGCCGGCCACGACGCCAAGCCCGGGCGGGATGCGGCTTGCGGGGGCGGGCGTGCGCATCTCCGCGCAGGCGCCAAGCATGGCGGTGAGCAGCAGCAGGGGCAGCAGACGGGTCATGCGCAGGCGCTCCATCGCATGTCACAGACCTAGCGGATCACGGGGCAAGAACGAAGCGGCACGGCGATTGACACTCCAACCGGCGCCCCCCGATCCTCCGCTCAACGAATTCGGAGGAACCGCCACGTGACCAACCGCCGCGCCCTGCTGGCCGCGATGGCCGCCCTGCCCTGCGCCGCCCCCTTCATTGCGCGCGCGCAGACCGAGAGCTTCCCGTCACGCTCGATCCGGCTGCTGGTCGGCTTCGCGCCGGGAGGTGCCACGGATGGCGCCGCGCGCGCGGTTGCGCCGCGCATGTCGGAGCTGCTCGGGCAGCAGGTGGTGATCGACAATCGCGGCGGCGCGGGCGGCAATATCGCGACAGAGGCCGCGGTGCGTGCGCCCGCCGATGGCCACACCATCCTGCTCGGCACGATCGGCCCGCTGATCGTGAACCCGGTGATGGAACCGAACCTGCCCTTCGACCCGCTGCGCGACCTGGTGCCGATCGGGACGCTGGTCGAAGCCTATGGCGTGCTGGTGGTGCCGGCGGGCCGACCCTGGCGCACCGCCGGGGAGCTCGTCGCCGAAGCGCGGCGCCGGCCGGGCGCGCTGAACTGGGGTTATTCGGGGGTTGGCACATCCGGGCACCTGTCCGGGCTGCTGCTCGATCGCGTGGCGCAGATCGACACGGTCGGCGTCGCCTATCGCGGCGGCGCGCCGCTGATGACGGACCTGCTGGCGGGGCGGCTGGACTACGCCTTCTCCACCGCGCCGACCGCGATCCCGAATGTGGAAAATGGGCGGCTGCGCGCGCTGGCCGTGCCGACGCCGCGGCGCGTGCGCGCGCTGCCCGATGTGCCGACCATCGCAGAGACAGGCGTGCCCGGCTACGAAGTGTTCAGCTCCTACGGGTTGCTGGCGCCGCGCGGCACGCCGCAGGCCGCGATCGCGCGGCTCGATGCCGCGGTGCGCGGCGCGCTGGAAACGCCGGAGGTGGTGGCGGCGCTGGCCCGCCAGGGGCTCGAGGCGCAGTACAGCACGCCCGAGGAATACGGTGCGTTCCTGCGCGCGGAGCTGGCGAAATGGACGCCGCTCATCCGCGCCAACAACCTGCAGCCGGGGTGACGCGCCGCGCCGGGCTGCGGCCGCCTCAGAACCGCCAGGAGCGGGCGCCGTCGCGGTCCATCCGGTGCATCCCGATGCGGGCCTGGGCCAGCGCCTGCGCGGCGCGCGGCAGATAGGGGAAGCTCGCCATCTGCGCGAGCGCAGCTTCGGCGCGATCCGGCCCGGTGAGCGGGGCGAGCGCCTGCAAGGCACGCGGCCGGTCGCCGGCGCGCAGCGCCGCTGCGGCGCCGTAGAGCGCATCCATCGCGCGTTGCGGCGCCGCGGTGGGATCGAAGCCGAAGGCCGCGCGCGCCTCCGCCCGGCCTTGCGCCAAGGCAAGCGACACGAGCGGGTCCATCCCGATCCAGCGCGGGCCGACATCGAGTTCGACCGCGAGGAATTCGAGCCGCGCCAGCGCCTCCGCCCCCGCCGCCGCATCGCCGGCGATGGAGGAGGGCTGGCCGAAGACGAAGGAGGCCGAGAGGATCGCCGAGCGCGTCGGATCGGTGATGCCAGTGTCGCGCGCCGTTTCGGGCAATTGCACCGGGTCCTGGCGCAGCGGCGCGGTGCCGCAGGCGGCGAGTGCGGGCAGCAACAGAAGGGCAGCGCGGCGGCGAACCATCAGGGCCTCCGGTCTGGTCAGCTGGCGGCCGCGGGGTCCCGGCCGGCCAGCATGTTACGTAGCGCGCGCAGGGCTCGGCGCAACGGCGGCGGTGTTTCGATCCGTGACAGCGCCTCAGCGGGGCGGGCGTTCCGCGCCGCAACCGGGGCGAGGGCGGCCGCCGCACCCGTAACATCGTTTCGCGCAAAGGCCGCGGCGGCGGCGAGCAGCGCATCCTGCGCGGCCTGCGGCGTGGCGGAGAGGTCGATCCCGATCGCCTGGCGCAGCGCCGTGCGCCCTTCGCGCAGCAGCCGCGTCACCCAGGGGCCATCGGCGAAGCGGCCGGCGCTTTGGAAGGCAGTCGCGGCATTCTCGACCATCGCGGCGGCGAAGGCGGCCTGGCGGGGATCGCCGGGCAACTCCCGCTCGCGGTCGAGGAAGGCATGCGCCGCGCTCTCGGCGGCGAAGCGCGCGGGATCGCCGGCGCCGCGGTCGAGGCTCGGGGGAAGCTGCGCGACCTCCTCGATGGTCATGCGCTCACATCCTCCGAGCAGCAGCCCCAGCAGGACCGCGCGGCGTCGCATCAGCGCGCGGCGAGGCTCGCGCGGTGGCGCTTGGCCAGTTCGACATAATGCACCGCGGTACGGTCGAAGCGCGCGCGCTCCTCGGCCGACATCACGCGCACCATCTTGGCGGGATTACCGAGCCAGAGCTCGTTCGGGCCGATCACCTTGCCCGGCGTCAGCACCGCGCCCGCGCCCAGCATGCCGCCTTCCTCGATCACCGCGCGGTCGAGCACGGTGGCGCCCATGCCAACGAAGGCACGGTTCTTCAGCGTGCAGGCATGCACGATGCAGGCATGGCCGATGGTGACGTCGTCGCCGATGATCAGCGCCTCCGCCCCCGCATTCAGGTGCAGGATGGAGCCATCCTGGATGTTGGTGCGCGCGCCGATGCGCATGATGTTGGTGTCGCCGCGCAGCACGCAGTGATACCAGACCGAGGTCTCGGCGCCGATCTCGACATCGCCGATGACGACCGCCGTCGGTGCGATCCAGGCCTCCGGGTGGATGACGGGCTGCTTGCCTTCGAAGCCGAGGACGTTCTGGGTCATGTGATCACTCCGCGGCGAGCGGCAGGGCGGTGGTGACATCCACGCCGAGCATCAGGCCGATATTCTGCACGGCCGCGCCCGAGGCGCCCTTGCCGAGATTGTCGAGCTTGGCGACCAGCACCGCCTGGCCATGCTTCTCGTTCCCGAAGACGCGCAGCTCCAGCTTGTTGGAGCCGTTCAGCTCCTCTGGCGCGAGCCGCGCCTTGGGATCGGCCTCGGCGACGCGCACCCAGGTGGAACGCGCGTAAGTCCCGCGCAGGCAGGCTTCGAGCGCGGCTGGCGATGGCGTGCCGTTCAGCAGGGCAAGGTGCAGCGGAATGCTGACCAGCATGCCCTGCGCGAAATCGCCGACGGAGGGCACGAAGAGCGGGCGGCGCATGAGGCCGCCATAGGTCTGCATCTCCGCCACATGCTTATGCTCAAGGCCAAGGCCGTAGAGGAAGAAGGGGGACGTGGTGCGCGCGGGCTCGAACTCCGCGATCATCGCCTTGCCGCCGCCGCTGTAGCCGGAGACGGCGTTGATCGTGACGGGGTAGTCCTTCGGCAGGATCCCGGCCTCGACCAGCGGGCGGATCAGCGCGACGGCGCCGGTCGGGTAGCAGCCGGGGTTGGAGACGCGGGGCGCTGCCGCGATCGCGGCTTCCTGCGCGGCCGAGAGCTCGGCGAAGCCATAGACCCAGTCGGGATGGGTGCGGTGCGCTGTGGAGGCATCGAGCAGCTTCGGCGCGGCGTCGCCGAGCGAAGCCGCCATCGCGGTCGCTTCCTTCGCAGCGTCGTCCGGCAGGCAGAGCACGACGAGGTCCACTTCCGCCATCAGGGCGCGCTTGGCGCCCGCATCCTTGCGCAGCTCGGGCGCGATGGAACGCAGCGCGAGGCCCGGGAAGTGCTGCAGGCGGTCGCGGATCTGCAGGCCGGTGGTGCCGGCTTCGCCGTCGATGAAGACGCTCGGGATGGGGCCCTTGGCCATGATCGTGTTCCTCTCCGCCGGAAAAAGGGGAGTCTCGCGGGCAAAAAAGCAAGAGGGGCGGATCCTTGCGGACCCGCCCCCCTGATGAACCAGCCATGCGGCCGGGCGTGACGCCCGGTCCGCTGGGCGTCAACGCTTGGGAAAGCTAAACATTCCCAAGCTACTGTAATATATGGAATTTCCTCGGACTCGTGCGCGCGGTGAACGAGCGGAATACATTTTCGTTCCGATATCGCCTCGTTGAGGCACCTTCGGCATCGGCGCGTTGATCGTCATA
>JBIKSZ010000260.1:0-4858 GCA_044348345.1 Roseomonas sp.
AACCTGCGCGGCGCGATCGAGACGATCACGGAGGAGATGTTCGACCGCGTCATGTCCGTGCATGTCCGCGCCAGCTTCTTCGCCGCCCAGGCCGTCTGGGCCGGGATGGCCGCGCGGGGCAGGGGCCGCATCATCACCACCGCCAGCCAGCTCGCCTTCAAGGGTGCGCCGAACATCGTGCCCTATTGCACCGCAAAGGCCGCGCTGGTGGGCATGACGCGGGCGCTGGCGCGCGAAGGCGCGCCGAAGGGTATCTTGGTGAATGCCATCGCGCCCGGCCCCGTGGTCAGCGACCTGACAGCGCAACTCGGCCCCGACTGGGCCGAGAAGACCGGCACCAACCTGCCGCTCGGCCGCGTCGGCCAGCCCGAGGAGATCGCCGCGGCGGCGCTGTTGCTGGCCAGCTCTCCGGGCGGCGATTTCTTCGTCGGCGCGACGCTGTCGCCGAATGGCGGGGATCTGATGCATTGACCACGATCCGCAGCCTGACCGCACAGGAGGCGGAGCGGGCCGTGGACTGGGCGGCGGAAGAGGGCTGGAACCCGGGCCTCGCCGATCTCGATTGTTTCCTAGCGCAGGATCCTGGCCTCTTCCTCGGCGCCTTCGAGGGCGATCGGCTGGTCTCCGTCATCTCCGCCACGCGCTACGCGCCGGCCTTCGGCTTCATTGGCTTCTACATCGCCGCCGCCGAGGCGCGCGGGCAGGGGCATGGCATCGCCGTCTGGCGTGCGGCGATGCGCCAACTCGAAGGTCGCCTCATCGGCCTCGACGGCGTCGTGGCGCAGCAGGCCAATTATCGTAAGTCGGGCTTCGTCCTCGCCTGGAACAACATCCGCTTTGGCGGCGAGCGCCCCGCACTGCCAGCCCCGAAGGCGCAGATCGTCCCGGCCGCCTCGGTCCCCTTCGCCGCCATCGTGGCGCTGGACGCCGCGGTCTTCCCGGCCGAGCGGCCGCGCTTCCTGCGCGCCTGGCTCGGCGCGCCGGGCCATGTGGCGCTGGCGCTGATCGAGGACGGGCAGGCGGCGGGCTTCGGCGTCATCCGCCCCTGCAGCAGCGGCCACAAAATCGGCCCCCTGGTCGCGAACACCGAGGCAGCGGCCGAATCGCTGCTTTCCGCGCTGCTCGCCCGCATTCCGCCCGGCCCCATCTTCCTCGACGTGCCGGAGCCGAATGCCGGCGCCGTCGCGCTGGCCGCCCGCCTCGGCCTCCAGCCGGTCTTCGAGACGGCGCGGATGTACACCGGCCCCGCCCCGGCGGTCGCCCTGGACCGCTTGTTCGGCATCGCCAGCTTCGAGCTCGGGTAGCCTTCCCGCCCCGGCCCGGCTAAGCCGCCCGGCATGACGGTCCGCATCGAGATCGGGGCGACCAATGGGGGAGAGCCGGCGAGCCTCGACCTCGAGGAACTGCTCGCGACCCGCCTTCTGGTTCAGGGCAATTCCGGCTCCGGCAAGTCGCATCTGCTGCGCCGGCTGCTGGAGCAATCCGCCCCTTGGGTGCAGCAGGCGGTGATCGACCCGGAGGGCGATTTCGTCACCCTCGGCGACCGCTTCGGGCACCTGGTGATCGACGCCGCCGCCTCTGGCCTCGCCGGCCTCCGGCGCGCGGCCGAAGGCGTGCGGCAGCATCGCGTCTCGGTCGTGCTGAACCTCGAGAATCTGGAGGTGGACCAGCAGCTGCGCCACGCCGCGGCCTTCCTGGACGGGCTGTTCAGCGTGGAGCGCGACGCCTGGTCGCCGATGCTGGTCGTGGTGGATGAGGCGCAGCTCTTTGCGCCTGCCATGGGCGGCGATGTCTCCGACGAGGCGCGGCGCACCTCGCTTGCTGCCATGACCGACCTTATGTGCCGTGGCCGCAAGCGCGGCCTTGCTGGGGTGGTGGCGACGCAGCGGCTGGCGAAGCTCGCCAAGAATGTCGCGGCCGAGGCGTCGAACTTCCTGATGGGCCGCACCTTTCTCGACATCGACATGGCGCGCGCGGCCGACCTTCTGGGCATGGAGCGCCGCCAGGCGGAGATGTTCCGCGACCTCGCGCGCGGGCATTTCGTGGCGCTCGGCCCGGCCATCTCCCGCCGGCCGCTGCCGGTGCGGATCGGCAGCGTCGAGACCGGCACGCGCGGGGCGGGTCCGAAGCTTGCCGCGCCGCCGCCGACGGCGTCCGAGGAAGCGCGCGCGCAGATCCTGCAGGCCGCCGCGGCACCCGAGCCGCGCGCCCTGCCGCCGCCCCGCCGGCCCTCCGCCCCGGCGCCCGACATCGCGGCCCAGCTGGCCGCCGCACGCCCCGCGCCCGTGCATGAGAAGGCGCCTGCGCCTTCGGCCGAGGATGCAGCGGCGCGGGAGGCGAAGCTCGCCGAAGTGCTGCGCCAGATGCTGGTCGAGCCCGACGCCGCCTTCCGCCAGCCGCCAGTGCTCTACCAGGATTTCCTCGTGCGGCTGCGCATCGCGCGGCTGGGCGCGCCGCCCGAACTCCCCGCCTTCCGCCGCCTGCTGGCGCTGGCGCGGGCGGGTGTGGACGAGGCGGCGCTGGCTGGCGATCCGGACTGGCCGGCGGTTGCCGAGCAGGCCGCTGTGCTGCCGGAGGACACGCAGGGCGTCTATCTGCTGCTGGCGCGCGCCGCGCTGGAAGCCGCGCCATGCCCGTCCGATGAGGCGCTGGCGCGCGCCTATGGCAGCCGTTCGCCGGGCCGCGCGCGACGGCTGATCGAATGGCTGGAAGGGCAGGGCGCTATCGTCAGCCGCACCGACCAGATGGGGCGCCGGATCGTCGCGCTCTGCGGCTCGGGCCGCGAGACGGCAGCGGGCGATCCCGCCGCCGCAGCGTAGCACTACCCATACAACCACCCCGCCAGCGCATAGAGCAGCGGCAGATTGATCAGCAGGTTGAACGGGAAGGTCACGCCAAGTGAGGCGGTCAGGTAGATGCCCGGGCTCGCCTCCGGCAGCGCCGCGCGGCAGGCCGCCGGCGCGTCGATGTAGCTCGCGCTCGCGCAGATCGCGCCCAGCACGAAGGCACCGCCGAGCGACAGCCCGACCGCCCAGCCCGCATAGACGCCGAGCACGCCGAAGCAGATGGGGGCGGCGATGGCGAAGCCCGTCATGAACACACCGACCTCGGCGAATTGCCGGATCTGCCGCGCCGCCGTCATGCCCATCTCCAGCAGGAACAGCATCAGGAAGCCGCGGAACAGCGTCTCGTAGAAGGGCGCGATGCGCTGCCAATCGGTGTCGCTCGCGACGAAGCCGATCAGCATGCCCCCCGACAGCAGCAGGATGCCGCGCCCGCGCAGCGTATCCAGCAGCAATTCCCCGATGCGGATGCCGCCGCGCTCCCGCCCAAGGCCCCAGCGCGCGATCATCAGCGACAGCACGACGCCGAATTCCATCAGCGCGACGACGGCGGTCAGATACCCCTCGCTCGGCGTGTCCAGCGCGCGCGCGAAGGCGACCGCCGAGAAGAAGGTGACGGTCGAGACCGAGCCGTAATGCGCCGCAACCGCAGCCGCATTGGCGACATCGAACCCGCCAAGCCGCCGCAGCACATTGTAGGACAGCACCGGGATCGCCACCGTCAGCGCCGCGGCTGCCAGGAACAGCGCGGAGACATCCGCGAGGCTCACCTTCGCCAACTCCCGCCCGCCCGTCAGGCCGATCGAGAAGAGCAGGTAGATCGAGAGCAGCTTGAGCACCGCATCGGGCAGTTCGAGTTCGGATCGGATGAACCCCGCCACCGCGCCCAGCACGAAGGCGAGCACGATGGGCGAAAGCAGGTTCGTTATCAGTAAATCAAATCCTGGCATCCTGATTTTCCTATTTTTCTTATTATTGCCGGAATGAGTGGGTTCCGGAAGTCCCTGCGGGTTGTCAGCCCGTTGCCGCCGAGCGGTTCCGCGGTGTGGCGCGGCGCTGGCGCGCGGCCTCCACCATCAGCATCTCGCCGAGGTTCTCCTGCGTCAGCAGCCCGACAAGCCGCCCGCCGCGGTCGAGCACGCCGACAGGACCCGCCGCAGCCTCCATCGCCTGCAGCGCTTCCTCCAGCTTGGCGTGTTGCGCGACGGTCGGCACCTCGCGCTGCATCGCATCCAGCACGCTGGCCTCTGGCGCTGCTTCGTGCAGCGCGCGGATCAGGTCGGAGCGCGTCAGCACGCCCCGCAGCCACCCCGCGCCATCCACCACCGGGACATCGGTCTGGGCGGACCGGATCAGCACCTCCACGGCATCGCCGATGGTGGCGGTCGTGGGCAGCGTCTCGAAGCGGGTCATCATCGCATCCGCGGCGATCATCCCGCGCGACAATTCGCGCAGCCGCACCGCGTGGCTTTCGGCACCTGCGCCGAGCCAGACAAAGAGCGCCACGAACACCAGCAGCGGCGCGCCGCCCAACAAACCCAGAAAGCCGAGTCCGAAGGCCAGCGCCTGGCCGATCCTCGCGGCGATGTCGGTCGCGCGCGCGCGGTCCAGGCGATAGCTGAGCAAGGCCCGCAGCACGCGCCCGCCATCCATCGGGAAGGCCGGCACCAGCAGGTTGAACCCGGCCAGCACGATGTTCACCCAGAGCAGCCGTGCCAGCATGGACTGGCCCGGATCCTCGATCCCGGCCATGGCCTCGATCGGCGGCCAGCCGCCGAGCAGGACCAGCAACACCGCCGCGATGGCGACATTCACTGCCGGCCCGGCCAGCGCGACGACCAACTCCTCCGAGGGTTTCTCGGGGATGCGCTCCAGCCGCGCGACGCCGCCGATCGGCAGCAGGGTGATGTCAGGTGTCGCGATGCCGTAGCGGCGCGCGGCGATCACATGGCCGAATTCATGCAGCAGGACGCAGGTGAAGATGAGGGCGATGTAGAGCACGCCATCCAGCGCCG
>JBIKSZ010000068.1:0-15881 GCA_044348345.1 Roseomonas sp.
GAGATCGTGGGGGAGGCCGTTCTCAACGGCCTCCTCACCGGAGGCATCTATGGCCTCGTCGCGCTGGGGCTCACGCTGGTCTATGGCGTGCTCCACATCATCAACTTTGCCCATGGCGCGCTGCTGACGCTGGCCATGTACGCGGCCTTCGTGGCGTGGAAGGTCTTCGGCCTCGACCCCTATGTCGCGATCCTGCCGCTGGTGCCGCTGTTCTTCGCGCTTGGCTATGGCGTGCAGCGCTTCGTCATCGGCCCGGCCAGCAAGGGCGAGGATTCCAACATTTTGCTCGTCACGCTCGGCCTCTCGATCGTCATCGAGAACCTGATGCTGGCGATTTTCCGCTCCGACACACTGACCGTGCAGGTGCCCTACGCGATGGAGGTGATCGAGCTTGGCCCGATGCTGCTGAGCTTCCCGCGCGTGGTTGGCTTCGGCGTCGCCTTCGTCGTCGCGCTGGTCCTGTTCGTGCTACTGGCGATGACGGACACCGGCCGCGCAATCCGTGCGGTCGCGAAGGAACGGACGGGTGCCGCGCTGGTCGGCATCAACGTCAAGCATGTCTATGCCGTGACCTTCGGCATCGGTGCCGCGAGCCTTGCCGTCGCCGCCTGCCTGCTGCTGCCCTTCTTCTATGTCACGCCGCGCGTCGGCAATGCCTTCGTGCTGGTCGCCTTCACCATCGTGGTGCTGGGCGGCATGGGCAGTGTGCCGGGCGCGCTGCTGGGGGGGCTGTTCATCGGCGTGGTGGAGAGCCTCTCGGGCCTCTATCTCGGCGACAGCCTTGGGCAGATCGGCATCTTCCTGATCTTCATCCTGGTGCTGCTGTTCCGCCCGACCGGGCTGTTCGGGGCCAAGGCATGAGCCCGCGGGACCTGCTGCCGATCGCCGGCTTTGCCGCGGCAGCTGCGACGCTGCCCTTCTTCGTCACGGCCGGCACGCTGCTCAACTTCGCGGTCTTCACGCTGATTATCTGCCTCGCTGCCCAGGGATGGAACATCCTCGGCGGCTATGGCGGGCAGTACAGCTTCGGTCACGCCGCCTTCTTCGGCACCGCCGCCTATGCCACCGCGGTTCTGCAGGTTCGCTATGGCGTCAGCCCCTATATCGGCTTCGCGGCGGGGATCGCGGCGGCGGGTGCAGTGGGCTGGATCATCGGCGCGCTTTCCTTCCGCTCCGGCCTGCGCGGCAGCTATTTCGCGCTGGTCACGCTGGCCTTCGCCGAGGTGTTCCGGGTGCTCGCCAACGCCTCCGAATGGACGGGCGGCGCGGCGGGCATTCTGATCCCGCTCGATATCCGCGCCGCCAATTTCCAGTTCGCCGACCGGGCGAGCTTCTACTGGGTGGCGCTGGTGCTGGTGGTCGCGGCGCTGGTCGTCACGCGCGCGCTGGAACGCTCACGGCTTGGCGCGCAGCTGGTCGCGGTGCGGGAGAACGAAAGCGCTGCCCGCGCGCTCGGCGTGGATGCGATGGGCGTGAAGCTCGCGGCCATCTCGCTCTCGGCCGGTATCACCGGCGCAGCTGGCGCGCTGTATGCGCAGTATTTCCTCTACCTCGATTCCACCATCGCCTATGGCACCTGGATCAGCGTGGAGGCGCTGCTGGCGCCGATCATCGGCGGCGCGGGCACCGTCTTCGGCCCGGTGCTGGGCGGCATCGTGCTGCACAGCCTGTCGGAATTCACCAAGTCGCTCGTCGGCCGCATCCCGGGCGTCGATCTCGTGATCTTCGGCGTGCTGCTGATCCTCGTCGTCCGCTTCCCGCCGCGGGAGATCCCGGGGCTGCTCCGGATGTGGAGGAAGCCGCGGTGAACGCCGATCCCGCCTTCCTGTCGGTCCATTCCGTCTCGAAGCGCTTCGGTGGGCTGCTCGCGGTCTCGGATGCGAGCTTCACCGTGGCCGAGGGCAGCATCACCGGCCTGATCGGGCCGAATGGCGCGGGCAAGACGACCCTCTTCGCCATCGTCTCCGGCTTCGAGAAGCCGACGAGCGGCAATGTGCTCTGGCGTGGCGAGGAGATCACCGGCCGCGCGCCGCATCTGCTAGCGCGGGAGGGCATCGCGCGCACCTTCCAGATCGTGCAGCCCTTCGCGGGCCTTTCGGTGCGGGAGAACATCGCCGTCGGCGCCTTCCTGCGCCATCGCCGCCGGGCGGAGGCGGTCGCCGTTGCCGAGCAGGTGGCCGAGCGCGTCGGCCTGGCGCGCGACCTCGACAAGCCGGCTGCCGCGCTCACGGTGGCGGGCCGCAAGCGCGTGGAACTGGCCAAGGCGCTCGCCACCCAGCCGAAGCTGCTGCTGCTGGACGAGGTGCTGGCCGGGCTGAACCCGTCGGAGGTCCGCGACATCGTCCCCGTGGTGCGCGCCATCCGCGACAGCGGCGTCACCGTACTGATGATCGAGCATGTGATGCAGGCGGTGATGAACCTCTGCGATGTGGTGCATGTGCTGGCGCAGGGCCGCATCATCGCCGGCGGCACGCCGGGCGAGGTGGTGCGCAACCCTGCGGTGATCGAGGCCTATCTCGGCCACGGCGCGGCCGCCCGCCTCGGCGGAGGCGCGCATGCTTGAGGTGACGGATCTCGAGGCCGGCTACGGCCTGACGCGCGTGCTGGAAGGCGTCTCGCTGCAGGTGGGCGCTGGGGAGATCGTCGCCGTGCTCGGCTCCAACGGTGCGGGCAAGACGACGCTCAACATGGCGATCAGCGGGCTGGTGAAGCCGCGCGGCGGGCGCGTGGTCTTCGAAGGCCGCGACATCACCGCGCGCGCGCCAGCCGAGATCATGGGCGCGGGCCTGATCCAGGTGCCGGAGGGCCGCAAGATCTTCCCGAACCTCTCGGTGCGGGAGAATCTGGAACTCGGCTCCTACCGCCGCGCGAAGCCGAACCGCGCGCGTAACCTGGAGCGCGTCTTCGACACCTTCCCGCGCCTTCGGGAGCGCACCGGCCAGGCGGCCGGCACGCTCTCCGGCGGGGAGCAGCAGATGCTCGCCATCGGCCGCGGCCTGATGGCCGAACCGCGCCTCCTGATCCTGGACGAGCCCTCCCTCGGCCTCTCGCCGCTGCTGGTGGAGGAGATGTTCGCGCTGATCCGCAAGCTGCATGCGGAAGGGCTCGCGATCATGCTGGTCGAGCAGAATGTCGCGCAGTCGCTCGAGATCGCGGAGCGCGCCTATGTGCTCGAGAACGGCAGCTTCGTGCTGTCGGGCCCGGCGGCGCAGGTGCGCGAGGATCCGGAGCTGAAGCGGGCCTATCTCGGCCTATGAGGGAGACGTCGCCATGGCGATCGTGATCAAGGGCGTTGCGCCGGCCTCCGAGCTGATGGCCGCGCCGGCGCCGGCCTGGCTTGGCGAATGGAGCGGCTTTGCCGCGCGCATACGCTTCGCCGATCTTCCGGCGGAGGTCGCGGCCCGCGCGCGGCTCGCGCTGCTCGATTGCATCGGCGCGATCGCCGCCGGGGCGCAGGAAGCCGAGATGCAGGCGCTGGCCCAGCGCATGCTGGCGCGTGAAGGCGCGGGCGAGGCGCCGGTGATCGGCCAGCCCCGCGCCGCGCGCCCCGGCACCGCCGCTTTCCTGAACGGCACGGCAGGCACGATGCTGGAGCTCGATGAGGGCAACCAGTATGCGCGCGGCCATCCCGCTATTCATGTCGTGCCCGCGCTGCTGGCGGCACCCCGTGGCGATGGCGCGGCGCTGCTGACGGCGCTGGCCATCGGCTATGAATTCGGTAGTCGCGTCGGCATCGCCTCCAAGCTCAATGTCGCGATGCATCCGCATGGCACCTGGGGCACGCTCGGGGCGGCGATGGGTATCGCGAAGCTACATGGCGCGACCGAGGCGGAGTTCCGCCAGGTGATCAACATGGCCGCCTCGCTCGGCCTTGCGACCTCGCGCAAGACGATGCTGGAGGGCGGCACGGTCCGGAACACCTATTGCGGCGTGTCCAACATGCTCGGCCTGACGGTGTGGGATCTGGTGCGCGCCGGTTTCGAGGGCGAGCGCGACGGCGTCGGCACGGTTTTCGGCCATGTCGCGGCGACCGATTTCCGGCCGGAGGAGATGGTGGCCGAGCTCGGCGCGCGTTGGGAGATCGCCCGGAACTACTTCAAGCGCCACGCCGCCTGCCGCTACACCCATGGCGCGCTGGATGCGCTCGGGATCATTCTGGCGAAGACCGGGACGCTGCAGCCCGAGCAGGTGCGTGCGATCGAGGTGGACACCTATGTCTGGGCGGCGCAGCTCGACAGTCCGCTCGCGCCCAACATGCTGGCCGCGAAATTCTCCATCCCCTTCGCCTTGGCCACCACCATCGCGCATGGCGCGGCGACCGTGCCCGCCTTCCGCGGTCCGGCGCGCGAGAACCCCGCGGTGCAGGCCCTGGCGCAGCGCGTGAGCGTGAATGAGGACCCGGCGCTGACCGCCATGCTGCCCGGCCTCCGCCCGGCGCGGCTGCGCGTCACGCTCGCCGACGGCAGCGTCCACGCTGCCGAGGTCACGACCAACCGCGGCGATACTGAGGACCCCTACACCGAGGCCGAGGTCCGCGCGAAGTTCCATGAACTGACCGACCCGGTCTATGGCGCCGACCGCGCGCGCGCGATCGAGGAGGCGGTGCTCGCGCTCGGCCCGCACCGCGAAGCCGCGGCCCTGACGGAGCTGCTCGCCCGATGACTATGGAGCCAAGTGGCGCCGATCGCAGTGCGATCGACCCGGTGACGCTGGCCGTCCTGAAGGGACGGCTGGAGCAGATCGCGGATGAGATGGACGCGACGCTCTATCGCAGCGCCTTCAATCCGATCATCGCCGAGGCGCGCGATGCCTGCCACGGCCTTTATCACGCGGAAACCGGCGCGACGCTGGTGCAGGGCACGAAGGGCCTGCCGATCTTCGTCGGCGCCATGTCCTTCGCCGTGCAAGCCGTGATCCGCCGTGTGCAAGGCGGTGCGGGGCTCGAGCCGGGCGACACCTTCCTCTTCAACGACCCCTATGAGGGCGGCACGCATCTCAACGATTTCCGCCTGGTGCGGCCCGTGTTCCGCAACGGCCAATTGTTCTGCTGGCTGGCGAGCGTCGGGCATTGGCTCGACATCGGCGGCAATGTGCCGGGCAACTACAATCCGCGCGCGACGGAAAGCCACCAGGAAGGCGTGCGTATCCCGCCCGTGAAGCTGATCCGCGCCGGCGTGATGCAGCAGGACATCCTGGATATCCTCGCGGCCAATTCCCGCGTGCCGCAATCGAATTGGGGCGACCTGAACGGCCAGCTCAACGCGCTTGACCTCGGCGAGCGGCGCCTCGCGCAGCTGCTGGACGAACACGGCGAGGCGAAGCTCGACGCGGCCTTCGTGGCGCTGGCCGACCGCGCAGCGGCGCTGATGGAAGCCGAGATCCGCGGCCTGCCCGAAGGGCACTACGCCTTCGAGGATTACCTCGACAATGACGGCGTGCGGGATGAGCGGCTGACCATCGCGCTCGACATGACCGTGCGTGACGGGCGGATGCTGCTGGATTTCTCGCGCAGCTCTGATGCCTGCCTCGGTCCGATCAATATCAGCCGCGCGACGACGGTCGCGGCCTGTTATGTCGCGCTGAAGCACGCCTTTCCGGATGTGCCGGCCAATGCCGGCGTGCTGCGCCCGATCGAATTCGTGATCCCCGACACCTCGTTGCTCGGCGTCGGCCCGCCGCGGCCGGTCGCGGGCTATACCGAGACGATCCTGCGGCTGATTGGCGTGATCTTCGGCGCGCTCGGCAAGGCGGTGCCGGAGCGTGCGACGGCCGCGCCTTTCGGCACGATCAACGCGCTCTCGCTGTCGGGCCAGCGCAAGGATGGCACGCGCTGGGTGATGTTCTCCTTCTTCGGCGGCGGGCTTGGCGGCAATCCGGAAAGCGACGGGCTGCACCACGCCAACAACCCGATCTCCACCGCCACCATCCCGCCGGCCGAGATCCTGGAAGCCGCCTATCCGGTGATGTTCACGCAATGGGCTCTGCGCCCTGATTCTGGCGGCCCTGGCCTGCATCGCGGCGGCGTCGGCGCGGTCTATGAGATCGAGGCGCTGTCGCCCGGCATCACGGAAGTGGCGCTGCTCGGCGAACGCGGGCGCTACGCGCCGTTCGGCGTCTCGGGTGGCCAGGAGGGCGCGCTGAACCGCTTCGCCTGGCAGGGCGAGGCAGGGTGGGAAAGCCCGCCCATGGCGTCGAAGATCGTCGGCGTGAAGATCGCGCAGGGCCAGCGACTGCGCCTGGAAAGCCCTGGCGGCGGCGGCTGGGGCGACCCGATGCAGCGCCCACGTGAGGCGGTGGCGCGCGACATCCGGCTCGGCTTCATCGGCGCGGAGAGCGCCGCGTGCGACTACGGATACACGCCATGACCAGCAAGCCCCGATCGGGACCGATCATCGGCGTGGATGTCGGCGGCACTTTCACCGACCTCTTCCTGTTCGATCCCGTTGCCAATGTCTTCCGCACCGCCAAGGTGCCGTCGAACCGCGGCGATGAGGCGGTGGGCTTCATGAACGGCCTGCGTGCCCTCGGCGGCCCCGCGGGCTTCGAGGCCATCGTCCACGGCACCACCGTCGGCACCAACGCGCTGTTGGAGCGCAAGGGCGCGAAGCTCGGTGTCATCACCACGCAGGGCTTCCGGGACGTGCTGGAGATGCGCCGGCGCGACCGTCGCAACACCTGGGGCCTGTGGGGCGAATTCCTGCCCGTGGCGGAACGCGACATGCGCGCCGAGGTGCCGGAGCGGACGCTGGCCGACGGCACGGTCCGCACGCCCGTGGACATCGCCGCCGTCCAGGCCGCCGCGCGCGAATTGCTGGCGCGTGGCGCGGAGGCCTGCGCCATCGTCTTCATCAACGCCTATGCCAACCCCGCCAATGAACGCGCGGCGGCGGCGGCGGTGCGCGCCGTCTGGCCGAACCAGCATGTCTCCGTCAGCAGCGAGATCCTGCCCGAGATCCGCGAATTCGAACGCGCCTCCACCACCGCGCTCAACGCCTATCTGCAACCCGTGGTCGCCAGCTACCTCGGTAAGCTCGAAGGCGCGCTGGACCAGGCAGGGTTTGGCGGCCGCTTCCATATCGTGCAGTCGAATGGCGGCATCATGTCCACCGCGACGGCGCGCGCCATTCCCTCGCGCACGGCGCTGTCCGGCCCTGCGGCCGGCGTGATCGCGGCGGCGGCCATCGCCCGCGCGGCGGGGTTCGAGAACGCCATCACCTGCGACCTGGGCGGCACCAGCTTCGATGTCTCCCTCGTCACCGGCGGGCGGATGGAATTGGCGGCGCAGGCGACGATCGATTTCGGCCTGGTGATCCGCAGCCCGATGATCGAGATCACGACCATCGGCGCCGGCGGCGGCTCCATCGCGCATGTGGATCGTGGCGGCCTGCTGCAAGTCGGCCCGGAAAGCGCGGGCAGCCGCCCCGGCCCGGTCTGCTACGGCCAGGGCAACACCCGCCCGACGCTGACGGATGCGAATGTCGTGCTCGGCCGCATCAATGCTGAACGGCCCATCGGCGGCGCGCTCTCGCGCCTCGATGTCGATGGCGCGAAGGCTGCCATCGCCGAGCATGTCGGCACGCCGCTCGGCCTTGATGCGATGCAGGCGGCAGAAGCCATCGTGCGGGTTGCCAATGCGCGCATGGCCGGCGCGATCCGGTTGGTATCCATCGAGCGCGGGCATGATCCGCAAAGCTTCGTGGCGCTGCCCTTCGGCGGCGGCGGGGCGCTCCATGTCGGCGCGCTGATCAAGGAGGTCGGGCTGAAGGCCGCGCTGGTGCCACGCTTCCCCGGCGTCACCAGCGCCATCGGCTGCGTCATCGCCGATGTGCGGCACGACCAGGTGCGCACCTTGAACCTCTCGCTGGAAGGGCTCGATGCCGCATCCCTCGATGCGCGCATGGTGGAGGAAGTGGCCGCTGCTCGCGCCGTGGTGGAGGCCGCCGGCCTGCCGGTCACACGCCTCGACATCCGCTTCGAGCTCGACATGCACTACGCCGGCCAGACCCATACGGTCGGCGTGCCACTGCCGCTGCATGTGATGAGCGGCACCACGGGCGTGAGCGAAGCCGTCATCCGCTCGGCCTTCGAGGCCGCCTATCAGCAGGCCTTCTCGCGCCTGCTGCCGGGGCTGCCGATCCGCATCGTCACGCTGCGCACCGCCGCGATCGGCGTGCGCCCCGATTTCGACCTCGCGGCGCTCGCGCCATCGGCCGATGCCACGCTGGACGGCGCGGCACGCGGCGCGCGGCAGGTGTGGTTCGACGGTGCCTGGCATGCCGCAACCGTCTGGTCGCGGCTCGACCTGCCGGTCGGCGCGCTGGTGCATGGGCCGGCGATTCTGGAACAGCCCGATGCGACCGTGGTGGTGGACCCCGACCTCGTGGCTCGCGTGGACCGCTTCGGCAACCTCATCATCGAGCGGGAGTGAGCCGCATGGCAGACGACATCCCCCTCACGCAGACCGCGCTGCTGCTGTGTGATCTGCAGAACGACTTTCTCCATCCAGAGGGCGCCTATGGCCGCGCCGGGCAGACGGCGGCCGCCATCGCTGCGGTGCCCGCCCGTGTCGCGCCGCTCGCGTCCGCGATCCGAGCTAAGGGCGGCTGGATCGCGTCGACCCATTTCACGCTGTTCACCGGCAAGGGCGGCGAGCCCTTCATCGATCCGCATCTCAGGGCGCTGCGCCCCTTCCTGAAGAAGGGCGACTTCGTCATGGGCGGCTGGGGCCACAAGGTGGTGGATGAGCTTGGCGTGCCCGACCTCTCGGTCGAGAAGGTTGGCTACGACGCCTTCTACCAGACGCGGCTGGAATGGATCCTGCGCAAGGCCGGCATCCGCCGCCTGATTGTCAGCGGCATCGTCACCAATGGCGGCGTCTCCTCCACCGTGCGCGGCGCGCATGTGCGGGAATTCCAGGTGACGGTGCTGGAAGATGGCTGTGCCGCCTTCAGCCAGGAGCTGCACGACACCGCCATCGCCGCGCTGCGCCCGGTGGCGGGGGTCAGCACCGTGGCCGCGGAGCTTGCAAAGCTCGCATGACCGCGCGCGTCGTCACCGAGGCCGAGCCCGCCTTCGACACGGAGGTGCCCGTCGCCATCATCGGCGCCGGCGCCGCCGGGCTGGTCGCAGCGCTGGCCTGCCGCGGGGCAGGGGTGGAGCCGCTGGTGATTGAGCGAGACGCGGTGCCGCGGGGCTCCACCAGCCTCTCGGCTGGGCTGGTTCCGGCGGCCGGCACGCGCTTCCAGGCGGCGCATGGCATCGCTGACAGTGTCGCGGCCTTCGCCGCCGACATCCAGAAGAAGGCGCATGGCGAGGCCGATCCGACGCTCGTCGCCCTTGTCGCGCGCGAAGCTGCGCCGGCGATCGACTGGCTGGCCGATGCGCATGGCCTGCCCTTCAGCCTGGTGCATGACTTCGACTATCCGGGCCACACCAACCGCCGCATGCATGGCCTGCCGAGCCGGAGCGGTGCGGAGCTGGTGGATCGCCTCCGCCAGGCCGCCGAGCAGGCCGAAATCCCGCTGCTAACCGAGGCGCGCGTCACCACCCTGATCCGCGACGCATCGGGTGCGCTGCGCGGCCTGGTTGCGGAACGGCCGGATGGCAGTGCGGAGCGCATCGGCGCGCGCGCCATCGTGCTCGCCTGCTGCGGCTATGCGGGCAACAAGGCGCTGGTGCGGAAATACATCCCCGGCCTCGCCGATGCGCTCTATTTCGGCCATCCCGGCAATGAGGGTGAGGCGGCGCTCTGGGCCGAGCAGATCGGCGCGGAGCTGCGCGACATGACGGGCCATCAGGGCCATGGCTCGGTCGCGCATCCGCAGGGCATCCTGGTCTCCTGGGCGGTCATCATGGAAGGCGGCTTCCAGGTGAATCTGCAGGGCCGCCGCTTCTGGAACGAGGGCAGCGGCTATTCCGAAGCGGGCATCGCCGTGCTGTCGCAGCCGGACGGCGTGGTCTGGGATGTCTTCGACGCCCGCATCGCCGGCATCGCGCGGCAATTCGAGGATTTTCGGCAGGCCGAGGCGCAGGGCGCGATCCTGACGGCCGACACCCCCGAGGCATTGGCCGCCAAGGCCAAGCTGCCGCCCGCGGCCTTCGCCGCGACCTTTGCCGAGGTTGCTGCGCTGAAGCGGGCCGGCGCCGCCGACGGATTCGGGCGCGACTGGTCGCGCGCCGCGCCCTTGGTGGCCCCGCTTTGCGCCGTGCGCGTGACCGGCGCATTGTTCCACAGCCAGGGCGGGCTCGCCGTGGACGCGGCTGCGCGCGTGCGGCTTGCGGCCGGGGGCATCGTGCCGAATCTGTTTGCCGCGGGCGGGGCCGCCTGTGGCGTGAGCGGCCCGGAGGCGTCGGGCTATCTGTCGGGTAACGGTTTGCTGAGCGCAGTCGCGCTCGGCCGCATCGCTGGGATGGGCGCGGCACAACTCGCGCGGGGGGAGTAGTTCAGATGGGCCACGTTACGGAACAGTTCGGCATCGGCCAGCCGGTGCGGCGGAAGGAGGATGTGCGCTTCCTCACCGGCGCCGGGCGCTACACCGATGACGTGAACCTGCCCGGCCAGGTGCATATGGCCATCCTGCGCTCGCCGCACGCGCATGCGCGGATCGTCTCGATGGACCTCTCCGCCGCGCGCGCCGCGCCTGGCGTGCTGATGGTGCTGACCGGGCCGGATGCGGAAGCGGATGGGCTCGGCCATTGCCCGCTGATGGCGGAGATCCCCCCCCTGGCCGGCACGCCCGCGCTGTTCTGCCCGCCCAAGCCCATCCTTGCACTCGGCGCCGTCCGCTTCGTGGGCGATGCCGTGGCCGCCGTGGTGGCGGAGACCCGCGCCCAGGCGATCGACGCGCTGGAGCTGATCGAGATCGACTACGATGCCCTGCCGGCCATCACCGACACGGCGCGCGCGCTGGATGCGGATGCGCCGGTGATCTGGGCCGACCGCGGCTCGAACCTCTGCGTTCATTGGTCGAACGGACGCAAGGCCGAGGCCGATGCCGCCTTCGCTGCCGCCCACACCACCGTCTCTGTGGAGCTGGTGCAGAACCGCGTCGTCGGCAACCCGATGGAGCCGCGGGTCGCCGTCGGCGCGTGGAATGCGGAGCAGGACCGCTACGAGCTGACCAGCCCGACCCAGGGCGCGGTCCGCGTGCGCGACGGTCTGGCGCAATTCGTCTTCAAAGTGCCGAAGGAGAAGCTGCGCGTCGTCTCCCCGGATGTCGGCGGCGGCTTCGGCCTGCGCGGCAAGATCTTCCCTGAATCCGCGATGGTGCTCTGGGCGGCGAAGAAGCTGGGCCGGCCGGTGAAGTGGCGCGCGGACCGCAGCGAGACCTTCGTCTCCGACCCGCATGGCCGCGACCATGTCACTACGGCGGAGATGGCCTTCGACGCGCAGGGCAAGGCGCTGGGCTTGCGCGTGCGCACCATCGCTTCCGTCGGCGCCTATCTCATGGATTTCGGCCCGCGCATCCCGACCGTCGCCGGTGCGCGCATCGCGGGCACAGTCTATGATTTGCAGGCGGTGAACATGGAGGTGCGCTGCGCCTTTACCAACACCGTCCCCACCGACGCCTATCGCGGCGCGGGCCGGCCGGAAATCGCCTACACGATCGAGCGGTTGCTGGATCTCGGCGCCCAGAAACTCGGCCTGTCCAAGGACGAGGTTCGTCGGCGCAACTACATCCGCGCCGACCAGATCCCCTACACGAACTGCGTCGGCAATGTGCTGGACAGCGGCGACTTCGCCGGCACGCAGGCCATGGCGCTGGAACTCGCCGATTGGGCCGGTTTCCCAGCGCGTAAGGCCGAGGCTGCCGCGCGCGGCAAGCTGCGCGGCATCGGCATCGGCTACTTCATCGAAGCCTCGGGCGGTCAGCCGCAGGAATGGGCGCGCGTCGCCATCACGCCGGAGGGCAAGGCGCGGCTCGTCGTCGGCACGTTCAGCCACGGCCAGGGGCATGAGACGGCCTTCGCGCAGATCATCCATGCCCGGCTCGGCATCCCGTTCGAGGATGTCGAACTCGTTCAGGGTGACACCGATGTGGTCGAGCAGGGCTTCGGCACCGGCGGCTCACGCTCCTCGCAGATGGGGGGTGTCGCCACCGCGCGCGCCTCGGAAGCGGTGCTGGTCAAGGCGAAGCGCATCGCGGCCCATCTGCTGGAAGCGGCCGCGGCAGATGTTGAACTCGACGGCGCGCGCTTCCGTGTGGCCGGTACGGACCTCGCCGTGTCTTGGGCCGCGGTAGCGGCGGCGGCGAATGATCCCGCGCGCCTGCCGGCTGGCGAGACGCCGGGCCTTGATGAGCGCGTGCTCTACAAGCGCGACACCGAGTGCAACTTCCCCAATGGCTGCCATGTGGCCGAGGTTGAGGTGGACCCGGAGACCGGCGTGCTCGACGTGGTGCGCTATGCCTGCGTGGACGATGTCGGCAACGTCATCAACCCGATGCTGGTCCATGGCCAGTCGCATGGCGGCATCGCGCAGGGCCTCGGCCAGGCGGTGCTGGAAGCGGTGCGCTACGATCCGGAAAGCGGGCAGTTCCTGACCGCGACCTTCATGGATTACGCGATGCCGCGCGCGGCCGACCTGCCGCCGCTCGATGTCGGGTTCAACATCGTGCCGACGCCGGTGAACGACCTTGGCGTGAAGGGCGCGGGGGAGGGCGGGGCCTGTGGCGCACCGCCGGCGATCGTGAGCGCGGCCTGCGATGCGCTTAACGTCGCGCATATCGACATGCCGCTGACGCCGGAACGCGTCTGGCGCGCGCTCGCGCGCTGACGCAGTTGGGGGGCGGTACCGCCGCCCCCCGGTCGCATCAGATCCCGGGCAGGATCGGCGACGACGTCACGTGGAAGACGCCGTCGCTGGCCAGCACATCGGCGCGCGTGATGGCGATCGTCGCGGCGCCGGGCTGCGGCGGCACGCCCTGGCGCACGATGGTCGCCGTGCGATCGCCGGTGCGGTTCACCTGGATGCGGCCGCGGTCCCAGGTCTGCACCTGGCCGTTGCGCGGCTGGATGTCCATCAGGCGCAGCAGGCCGAAGGCGGCATTCGCGTTGACCAGCGCAGCGGCGCGCTGGCGCTGTTCATCCGTCGGTGTGGTGGGCGGGTTGTCCAGCAGCGCGCGGAAATCCGCTGGCAGGCCGTTCAGCGCTTCGTTCGTCGGCACGAACAGCGTCACCGCGCCGTTGCGGATGCCAACGCGTCCCGCCTGGCCGCTGATGACCAGCGCGTTGAGGAAGCGGCGATGCTCCGGCTTGTCGCGCAGCAGGCTCAGCAGGTCGATGGTGCCGTCTTCCGGCAGGCGCGGCGGGGTCTGGCAAGCTGCAAGCAGCGCAAGCCCACCGGCGCCGAGCGCAAGGCGACGAGAGATCGGGCGAGAAAGGGTCACGGGCTGGTCCTTCCGCTCAGGCGCTCCGCCCTGGACGAGTCGTCCAGGGTGGCGATCGGGGCAGGGTGGTAGCGGCCCGGCTTGGCCCCGTCCAGCGCGGATGTCCGGGGTTTGACGCATCTGCATGCGGGGCCGATGCTCGCCGCCGACCGAAGGGCAGGAACCGCGATCATGGCCGAACATCCGTTCACGCAGCAGGACCTGGAAGCGCTCTGCCAGTGGGACACGCCGACCATCTGCAACGCGCTGGAGGTGGTGGTGCCGCAGCGGCGCGGGCATGGCTTCACGGTCCGCCAGATGGTTGCCGCCGATCCCAAGCTGCCGCCGATCTGCGGCCTGGCTCGCACCGGCACGATCCGCGCCGCGGTGCCCGCCGCTCGCTCGAAAGAAGATGCGCGTGCAATGCGCATTGCTTGGTATGAATATGTCGCGCGTGCCACGCTGCCGACTGTGGTTGTGATTCAGGACCTGGACGACACGCCCGGCACCGGCGCCTTCTGGGGCGAGGTGCAGTCGAATGTGCACAAGGCGCTGAACTGCCTCGGCGGCGTCACGAACGGCTCGATCCGCGACCTCGACATGCTCGCGCCGGGCTTCCAGCTGCTGGCCGGCGCCGTGAACCCCAGCCACGCCTATGTCCACACCGTCGCTTTCGGGCAGGAAGTGACGGTGCATGGCATGCATGTCGCCCATGAGGATGTGGTGCATGCCGACCGGCACGGCGCGGTGGTCATCCCGCATGACGCCGTGCGGAAGATTCCGGCGGCGATCGAGCTGCTGGTGCGGCGGGAGAAGGTGATCCTCGACATGTGCCGCGATCCTGGCTTCTCGGTCGCGAAGCTGCGCGAGGCGCTGCAGAAGGCGGACGAGATCCATTGACGCCACGACCATTGGCGCCGCTTTGCCGAGTGCGGCCGGAATGGGTGGACCATTACGGCCATATGAACCTCGCCTACTACCTGGTCGCCTTTGATATGGCGACCGACGCGCTCTGGCCCTCGCTGAACCTCGGCGAGGCGTTCCGGGCGCGGGGGCTCGGCACCTTCGCGGTCGAATCCTGGCAGGGCTATGTGCGCGAGGTGGTGCTGGACACGCCGCTCGCCGTTGAAAGCACAGTGCTGGGCTTCGATACGAAGCGCCTGCTGGTCGGCCACCGGCTGCACCATGCGGAGGAAGGCTGGCTCTCGGCGGAGAATGAGGTGCTGTTCCTCTGCGTGGACCTCGCCACCCGGCGCGTTGCTGCGTGGCCGGAGGACGTCCTGGCCCGCCTCGCCACGGCGCAGGGGGCGGAGGCGCCGAAGCGCCTGGCGCTGAAGCGCGCCTGAGCCGGCTGGTGGGCGCCGCCTTCCGGGTTGACGCGGTCGCGGCGCGTTGTGACAGTCTCCATGTCAGGAACGGTGCATGACGCGCGATCTGATCTTCACCGGTGGCCGAATCTTCCGCGGCCTCGCGGGCGGCTTTGCCGAGGCAATGGCGGTGCGCGACGGTCGCGTGCTGGCGGTGGGCGCGCTCGATGCGGTGGACGCCGCGGCGCCGGGCGCGCGCCGGATCGCGCTGGATGGCCGGGTGGCGATCCCGGCCTTCAACGAAGCCCATATGCACCTGCTGCCCTATGGGCTGGCGCTGGCGCAGGTGAACCTGCGCGCCGAGGAAGTCCGCAGCCTGGACGAGACGCTGCGCCGCATCCGGGCGGCGGCGAAGGAGGCCCCGAAGGGCGCCTGGATTCTCGGCCGCGGCTATGACCATGCCGAGCTCGATATCGGCCGCCACCCGACGGCGGCCGAGCTGGATGCGGCGGCGCCCGACAACCCGGTCTTCATCGTCCGTACCTGCGGGCATATGGGCGTCGCGAACAGCGCGGCCATGCGGCTCGCGGGCGTCGGCCACAACACGCCGGACCCCGAGGGTGGCGTCATCGAGCGCAAGCGCGGCGCGCTGACGGGCCTGTTCCAGGAACGCGCGATGCGCCTGATCCGGGACAGCATCCCCGCGCCCGACCCTGCGACGCTGGTGGATGCGATCGAGCGTGCCTGCAACCACCTTGCCAGCTTCGGCTTCGCCAGCGCGACCGACATGAATGTCGGCATGATCGCCGGCATGGCGGAGGTCGAGGCCTACAAGGCCGCGTATGCCGCGGGCCGGCTGCCGCTCCGCATGTGGCAGGTGCTGGCGGCCAATCCGGAAGGCATCGCCCAGCAGGCCTGGGAGTCCGGCATGCGCCCGATGGAGGGCGACGACATGCTGCGCTGGGGGGCGACAAAGGTCTTCGCCGATGGCTCCGCCGGCGGGCTGACCGCGGCCTTCTTCGAGCCCTATCTTGAAAGCGCCGGCGGCGGCACCGGCGTCTTCACCTTCCCGGACGACAAGATCCACGCCCTGCTGAAGCTCTATCATGAGCAGGGCTGGCAGCTGGATATCCACGCCATCGGCGATGCCGCGATCGAGCAGGTGCTGTCGGGCATGGAAGCCGCGGATAGCGAGGCCCATCCCTTC
>JBIKSZ010000002.1:0-47919 GCA_044348345.1 Roseomonas sp.
CCGCACGCAGCCAGGCTGGATCGCCATCATCATGGAGGTCTCGGCCTCGCAGGCATGCATCACATTCGGCTGGTCTTCCAGGATGGCGCCGAAGGTGTCGGCATTGGCCAGCCAATAGGTCACGCCAACCACCGGCACGCCGAGGCCACGCGTGAGCGCGATCGCCGCGGTGTTGATGGATTCCACATTCCCGCCATGGCCGTTCAGCAGGCAGATGCGCCGGAAACCATGCCGCGCTACGCTGCGCGCGACGCCACCGACCACGGCGGCGAAGCCATCCTCGTCCAGCGTGACGGTGCCGCCGAAGGCCATGTGATGCTCGGCGAGCCCGGTCCAGACACAGGGCGTGACCAGCGCCTCGGTGCCCGCCTGCTTCAGCTTGCGCGCGGCGCGCTCCGCGACCTCGGTCGCGAGCCACATATCCACGCCGGTGGCCAGATGCGGCCCGTGCTGCTCGAGCGAGGCAACGGGGATGATCGCCACCGTCCCCGGCTCCGCCCGGGCCTGGATCTCGGCCGACGTCAGCCGTGCCCAGGCCACCTCATGCGCCGTGTCTGCCATCGCCATCCGTTCCCTGCCGTTGCGTCCGGCAGGCTAGCGGGTGGGCGGGCTGCGGCGAAGGGGCATACATGGGGCAGACGAAGGCTTCGCCTTCGTCCCCTCAAACGCCGGCGCAGCGCTTGGCTTCGCGCCACTTGGCGCGGGCCGCGTTCGCGGCCTCGGCCGCCTCCGGCGGCCGCAGGTCCATCACCTGTGCCGCGGGTCTCAGGCCGTGGCCGGCGCCGCGCGCTGCAGCCGCCGGCGCAGGGAGAAGCCCATCAGCGCCGCCCCCGCCAGCAGCGGGATGTAGGCCACGCCCGGATCCACCTTCACGCTCCGCGCATTGGCCATCTGCAGCATGGTCTGGCGCACGCCCGACCAAGCGTCGAGCGCCACCATGAAGCCCCAGAGCGCCGGCGCCAGCACCACCAGGATGGCGAACACCGTCGCCTGTTCGGCATGGCGCTGCAGGGAGGGCACGAAGCGCGTGGCGACCGCCGCCGCGAGCGCAGCGAAGGCCAGGGCGCTCATCAGCGGCAGCTTGTCGAAGATGGACAGGCCCAGCACCGCCCCGCCACGGCCGGGGAACGTCACCGCCGGCAGGAAATAGGCCACGACCACCGCCGCGACGCCGGCCAGCAGCAGCGCTGCCTCCAGCCCATCCGGCTTCTCCCGATTCGCGTCGGACATTCCGATTTCTCCCTGGATTTTGTTCCCGGCACCCGGCCCTATCCCTGTTAATCAGGTGGCCGAATGGTGACCGCCGCGTAATTCCTTTCCCTTTCTCGGGCAACAGGATTCATAGTCTGGCCCGCTCGGCCCGGCGGCCCAACGGGCAGTTGCGCCCTGCGCGGAGTGCGGCATGGTGCGGCCATGCCGGTCTTCCTGTCCCCCCGCCTGATCCTGCCTGCCCTGCTCGGCCTGCTGCTGCTGGCCCCGCCACCCGCCGCCGCCCAGGAAGCGGTGCATGGCGGCCCGGTGCGGGCGCTGGCCGTCTCCGGCGGGGCGCTGGCCTCGGCGGGCTTCGACCAATCCATGATCGTCTGGGACCCGGCCTCCGGCCGCGCGCGCGCCGTGGTGCGCTGGCATGCGGGCGCGGTGAACGCGCTGGCCCCCATGCCCCCCAGCCTGTTTCCGGGCGGCGGCTTCGCCTCGGCGGGGGAGGATGGGCGCATCGCCCTCTGGCCCGCTGCGCCCTCGTCCCAGCCCGCCCGGGTGCTGGAAGGCCATAGCGAGCCCGTCGTGGCACTCGCCCTCGCGCCCGACGGCCGGCGGCTGGCCTCCGCCGCCTGGGACGGCACGGCGCGGGTCTGGGACCTCGGCACCGGCACGGCAGAGGTGCTGGAAGGGCACCGGGGCAACGTCAACGGCGTCGCCATCCGCGCCGATGGCATGGTCGCGACCGCGGGCTTCGACGGCACGCTCCGCCTCTGGCCGCCGGGCGAGCCTTCGAAGCTTCTGGCCGAGTTCGGCTTTCCGCTGAACACGCTCATCGCCCTGCCCGACGGGACGCTGGCGACCGGGGGCGTGGACGGGATGCTGCGCCTCGTCGCGCCCGACGGCGCGGTGCAGGAGGTGCGCGCGGGCGCGCGGCCGATCGTGGCCCTCGCCGCCGCACCGGATGGGGCGGTGGTGGCCGCCGGCTCGCTCGGCGGCAGCGTGACCCTCTGGGACGCCGCCACGCTGCGGCTGAGGCACACGCTGGAAGGACCCGGGCTGCCAGTCTGGTCGGTCACCTTCTCGGCCGATGGGCGCAGCCTCTGGACCGGGGGCACGGACCGGCGCGTGCGCCGCTGGGATGCCGCGACCGGCCGCCCCATCGGCCCGCTGGGTGCGGAGAGCGCGGAGCAGCTCCCGGCCGGGGTGGACCCGCATGGCGCGCGCGTCTGGCGCGCCTGCGCGGCCTGCCATTCGCTGACGGCGGAAGGCGGCAACATGGCCGGCCCGCACCTGCACCGACTGTTCGGCCGGCGCATGGGCAGCATTGCGGGCTACGAGTACTCGGAACGCCTGGCGCGCGGCGACATTATCTGGACGCGGGAGACGGTGGGCGACCTCTTCACCCGCGGCCCGGACGAGGTAACGCCGGGCACCAAGATGCCGGTGCAGCGCGTGGACAATGCCGAGGATCTGCGCGCGCTGCTGGATTTCCTGGAAGCAACGACGCGCTGATCCAGCGCCGGGGCGCTACTTCTTCTCGATCCGTCCCTGGTAGCGGCCGGAATCGTCGTAGCGGCGTAGCGTGTCGCCCTGTGTCTCGGACCGGCCGATATAGCGCCCGGCATTGTCGTAGTCGCGCCGCGTCGTGCCGCTCATCTCCCCGCGCCCCTGGTAGCGGCCGGAATCGTCGTAGCGGCGGACGGTCCCGCCCTGCTGCTCCTCCCGGCCGGTGTAGCGGCCGCTATTGTCGTAGAGCCGCGTCGTGCCGCCCTGGGTCTCCGACCGGCCGGTGTAGCGGCCGCTATCGTCGTAGAAGCGGGTCGTGCCGCCCTGGGTCTCGGTGCGGCCGATATAGCGCCCGCGGTCGTCATAGCGCCGCTCGGTCTGCGCCAGGGCGGGCAGGGCGAGGAGGAGGGCAAGCAGGACAGCGATGATGCGCATGGATATCTCCCTGCGGCCCATACTGCCGCAGGAGTTGCGGCGCGGTTATGGCAGTAATTGGTAGATCGTGACTTGGCGCAGTTCCCGATCCTCCAACTCCCGCGAGGTCGGGACGGCGTGGCGGGCCAGCGGAACCAGGCCCTCGGCCGGCAGGTAGGCGCGGCCAGGATCGGCCACCCAGACCTCTGCACGCGCCGCCATGGCGCGCAGCCAGGGCAGGATATGCGCGGTCATCGGCGCTTCGTAGCAGACATCGCCGGCCAGGATCACATCCCAACGGGCCTCGCTGCCGACCACATCGCCCTCGATCACGCTGAGCGCGACGCCGTTCAGCGCGGCGTTGAGGCGAAGCGCGGCGCAGGCCAGCGTGTCGATCTCTGCCGCCTCCACCACCGCACCGGCCCGCGCGGCGGCGATGGCGGCAATGCCGCAGCCGGCGGCGAAATCCAGCACGCGCTTGCCGGCGACGCGCTGCGGTTCGTCGAGCAGCAGCCGCGCCGTCGCCTGCCCGCCCGGCCAGGCGAAGGCCCAGAAGGGTGGCTCGACATTGCGCTCATTCAGCCAGGCTTCGGTCGCCTGCCAGATCGGCGTGATCTCGGTGGCCAGATGCAGCGCGATCTCCGGCACCAGCGGCGGATGGGCGACCGCGGTGTTCGCGCGCAAGAACGCCGCGGGGTCCATCAGAGCCGCCCGACCAGGAAGGCCAGTGCGATCAGCAACCCCGCCTCCCGGTTCGACTTGAACAGGGCTAGGCAAGCCGCCGGGTCGTGGATGTCGAGCCGCCGCACCTGCCGTGCCAGCATCCAGCCCGGCAGCAGCAGCGCCACGAAGAACCAGATCGAGAGCCCCGCCAGCACACCCGCCACGCCGAGCAGCGCGAGGGTCGCCGCGTAGCAGCCCGCCACGAAGGCCGCCGAGCGGTCTGCGAATTTTCGGGCGGTGGAGCGGATGCCGACCAGCGCATCATCCTCGCGGTCCTGATGCGCGTAGATCGTGTCGTAGCCAAGGATCCAGAAGAAGCCCGCGAGCCACAGCGCGAAGGCCGCCGGATCGAGCGCACCCGTCGCCGCAGCCCAGCCCGTCGGCGCCGCCCAGCTGAAGACGAAGCCGAGCACCGCCTGCGGCCAATCCGTCACCCGCTTGGCCAAGGGATACAGCGCGATCGGCACCAGCGAACACAGCCCGACAAGGATCGCCGCCCAGGAGAGGGATAACAGCACCGCCGCGCCCAGGAGGCACAGCGCGGCCAGGAACCACAGCGCCTGGATCGGCGTCACCGCACCCGAGGCCAGCGGCCGGCCGCGGGTGCGTTCCACCTGCCGGTCGAGATCGCGATCCCACAGATCATTCACCACGCAACCCGCCGCGCGCATCGCGAAGGCACCCAGCAGGAACAGCAGCGTCAGGCGCAGCCCCTCCGCCCAGCTGGGCGCGGCGGCGGCAAAGGCCCAGAAGCCCGGCAGCACCAGCAGCCAGGCGCCGATCGGCCGGTCGAAGCGCCCGAGCAGCGCAAAGGGCCGCCACCCCGCCGGCAGCCGCGCCACCCAGCCTTCTGCCCGGATATCCGTATGGCCGCTCATGCGGCATACCTGCGGGCGGAAACACGCCATGTCCATCCCACGCCTCCACCTGGACGAACCGCTGGCCGAGGGCGCCGAGATCGAGGCGCCCCCCGGCCAGGCGCATCACCTGGCCGTGCTGCGGCGTGCGGTGGGCGATGCCGTGCGCGTCTTCAACGCGTCGAGCGGCGAGCATGACGCGACCCTCACTTTCCTGCGGAAGGACCGCGCGCGGCTGGCCATCGGCCCGCGGCTGCGCGCGCCCGCGCCGGAGCCCGGGCCCATCCTGCTGGTCGCCGCGCTGAAGCGGGATGCTATGGATTGGCTGGTGGAGAAGGCGACCGAGCTCGGCGTTGCCGCCATCCGCCCCGTGCTGACCCGCCGCACGGTGGCCGAGCGTGCCAATGCGCAGCGCCTCTCCGCCATCGCCCGCGGCGCCGCCGAGCAATGCGAGCGGCTGTCCGTCCCCGAGGTCACGGAGGCCCTGCCCCTGCATCGGGTGCTGGATGGCTGGGACGGCACGCCCCTGGTGGTGGCGATGGAGCGCAGCGCCGCCCCGCCGCTGCGCCAGGCTGTCACCGGAGTGTCATCGCCCCCGGCCCTGCTGGTCGGGCCGGAGGGGGGGTTCGAGACCGCGGAGCTTGACGATCTGCGCCGGCGTGCCTTTGTTGTCCCGGCCGCACTCGGCCCCCGCATCCTGCGGGCCGAGACTGCCGCGGTGGCAGGCCTTGCCGCGCTTCAGGCGCTGGCCGGGGATTGGACCTGACCACCCGGACGCCCGGACCCGCAGGCCAGGAAGAGAACGCATCGCATGTCGAATCCCGGCGAGGCCGACCCCACGCCGATCACCTCCCTGCGGCAGCTGGCGGAGTGGTTCGCCGCCGGCTCCAAGCCGCGCGGCGCCTGGCGGATCGGCACGGAGCACGAGAAATTCGGCTTCCGCCGTGATGGCCTCGCTGCGCCGCCCTACGCGCCGGATGGCATCCGCGCGATGCTGGAGGGGATCGCCGCCAAGGGCTGGGAGCCGATCCTGGATGGCGGCCAGCCCATCGGGCTGAAGCGCGGCAGCGCGTCCGTCAGCCTGGAGCCCGGCGGGCAGTTCGAGCTCTCGGGCGGGCCGATGGAGGATCTGCACGCGACGCGCGTGGAACTCGCCGCCCATCTGCGGGAGGTGCATGAGGTCGCTGGCCCCCTCGGCCTCGGCTTCGCGCCGCTCGGCTTCCATCCGCTGGCGCGGCGGGAGGACATGCCCTGGATGCCGAAGGGCCGCTACGCGATCATGCGGCACTACATGCCGAAGGTCGGCGGCATGGGCCTCGACATGATGCTCCGCACCTGCACGGTGCAGGTGAACCTCGACTTCGGCGACGAGGCCGACATGGCGGAGAAGCTGCGCGTCTCGCTCGCGCTGCAGCCGCTGGCGACCGCGCTCTTCGCGAACTCCCCCTTCATCGAGGGCAAGCCGAGCGGCTATCTCTCGCTGCGTGGCCGGGTCTGGACCGACACCGACCCCGACCGCACCGGCATCCCGGCGGTCGCCTTCGAGCCCGGCTTCGGCTTCGAGCGCTTCGCCGACTTCGTGCTCGATGTGCCGATGTATTTCATCATGCGCGAGGGGAAGTGGATCGACGCCGCCGGCGTGCCCTTCCGCGCCTTCCTGGACGGCAAGGCCGAGAAGCTCGCGGGCCATCGCGCGACGATGGGCGACTTCGCCGATCACGTGACCACCGTCTTCACCGATGTGCGCCTGAAGCGCTTCCTCGAGATGCGCGGGGCGGATGCGGGCAGCGTTGGAATGCTGATGGCCAAGCCCGCCTTCTGGACCGGGCTGCTCTATGACGACGCAGCGCAGAAGGCCGCGGCCGCGCTGATCCGCGGCTGGACGGTCGAGGAGATGCGCGCGCTGCGGATGGAGGTGCCGAAGCTGGCGCTGAAGGCCACGACCCGCGGCCGTTCGCTGCAGGATATCGCGCGCGACGCGCTGGCGATCGCGCGCGACGGGCTCATCGCGCGTGGCCTCGGCGAGGAGGTCTATCTCGCCCCGCTCGAGGAGATCGCGGATAGCGGCCTGACGCAGGCCGAGCGCTGGCTGGAACGCCACGACAGCACCTGGGGCGGCGATATCAGCCGGATTTTTGGCGAGGCGGAGGTCTAGGCTAGCCGCCGAAGTTCTGTCGGCGACAGGTCTTCCGGATCATCAGCGCCTGCAAGGTCCGCTCCACGAAGCCATGCCAGTCGATGAATCATGACCGCCCATGTCGCCGCAGAAGCGGCGGGCGCAGGTAGAACCTTCATGCGCCGGGTACCGGAACTTTGTCCGCCGCGCATAAGACACAGCGGAACGGTTACTATGCCCCTCCCGCCACAACCGGCGCGCAGACCCGGCGGGGACCATCGGGCGTGTCGAGGATGCCGATCACCGTCTCAACGCCATAGGCCTCCCGCAGGCGGGACGCGGTGACCACTTCCGAGGGCGGCGCGGGCCCGTCCAGCGCACCGCGATGCAGGACCGCGGCCTCGTCACCAATGAGGAAGGCGTGGTCGGGATGGTGCGTTGTCATCAACACGCCGAGCCCGTCGCGCTCCGCCAGCGCCCGCACCTGCCGCAGCACCAGCGCCTGGTTGCCAAAGTCGAGGCTCGCGGTCGGCTCGTCCAGCACCAGGCAGGCGGCTTCCTGCGCCAGCGCGCGGGCGATCAGCACGAGCTGGCGTTCCCCGCCCGACAGCTCCGTCACCGGGCGGTCGGCGAGATGCGCGATGCCGAGCCGCGCGAGCGCCGCCTCCGCCGCCGCGCGGTCGCGCCGGCCGGGTGCTGCGAGCAGCGGAAGGCGCGCGGCGCGGCCCATCGCCACCACCTCGCGCGCCGGGTAGGCGAAGCCCCCAGGCGCGGCCTGCGGGACATAGGCCAGGCGGGTGGCGATCTCACGCCGCGGCAGGCTGGCGATCTCAGCGCCGCCGAGCCGAACCGCGCCCGCGAGCGGCGGAATCAGGCCGAGCAGGGTCCGCAGCAGCGTCGTCTTGCCGCCGCCATTCGGCCCGAGCAGGCACAGCACACGGCCCGGCTCCAGCGCCAGCGAGATGCCGGACGCCACGACGCGGCGGCCATGCCCCACGGCGAGGTCGCGCGCCTCCAGCAGCGCCGTCATGCGCTGCGACCTCCATCCCCTTGGCGCGCCCGGATCAGCAGCCACAGGAACAGCGGCGTGCCGAGCACGGCGGTCAGGATGCCGAGCGGGATCTCCATCCGGCCGGCGCTCCGTGCCAGCGTGTCCACAGCCAGCAGGAAGGCGGCGCCGAGCAGCATGGAGAGCGGCACCAGCCGGCGCAGGTCCGGCCCGCCCAGCATCCGCGCCATATGAGGCACGACCAGGCCGATCCAGCCCACCGCGCCGGCCAGCGCGGTGACGGCGGCGGTGCACAGCGTCGCGAGCGCGACCGCACCGGCCCGCAGCGCGCCGGTGTTGACGCCGAGCGCGCGCGCCTCGTCCTCACCGAGCGTGAGCAGGTTCAGGCGCCAGCGGATCAGGAACAGGCCGACGAGGCCGATGATCGCGGGCGGCGCCGCGGCCAGGATGTCGCCGCGCGTGGCCGCGGACAGCGTGCCGAGCAGCCAGAAGGTAATGGCCGGCAACTGGTTGTAGGGATCGGCCAGGATCTTCAGCAGCGAGATCGCCGCACCCATCAGCGCGCCAAGTGCGATGCCGGCGAGGATCAGTACCAGCACGGGGTCGCCCTGCCCCCTGACCGCCCCGCCCAGCGCCGCAACCGCCGCCACGGCCGCGATCCCCCCGGCGAAGGCCAGCCCCTGGATCGCCGCCACCGGCAGGCCGAGGAAAATGCCGAGCACCGCGCCAAGCGAGGCGCCGGCGCTCACGCCGAGCAGGTCCGGCGAGGCGAGCGGGTTGCGGAACATCCCCTGGAAGGCCGCGCCCGCTGCGGCCAGTGCCGCGCCGACCAGCATGGCGGCCGCGACGCGCGGCAGGCGGATGTTCCAGAACACCAGCGCGGCGGGACTCTCATCGCGCCCAAGCAGGATCGCGGGGAGGTGCGACGGCGCGATGGGGAACCGCCCCACCGAGAGCGCGGCCAGGAACGCAATGACCAGCGCGAGCAGCGCAAGGCTCCAGGCCAGCGGTCCGCGCCAAGCCGGGCCTGACCTTTCGGTCGGGGCCGTCGGGTTCACGCCGGCAGCGCCGGGCGGAGCAACGCTTCGACCTGCGAAGGCTCCGGCCGGCGGTGGTAGAAGAGCGCGTGGAACGCAGCGACGGCCTCGGCCAGCCCGTCTCGCGGCCGTACGCCGAACAGCACGGGAAGCCAGATCAGCCCGAGCAGGCGGTTCACCGATGGTGGGAAATCCATCCAGCCGAAGGGCTGGCCCGGCAGCAGCACCGCACGGCCCTGCCGCACTGCCGGCAGCGCGCGCCACAGCGGATCAGTTCGGGTCAGCGCCAGCGCATCCGGGTTCTGGAAGATCAGCCAGTCCGGATTCCAGGCCAGCACCTGCTCCATGCTGATCTGTACAAGGCCGCCGGGGCCGAGCGCACGCCCAGCCACGTTCTCGGCGCCGGCGAATTCGATGATCTCGGTGTTGATCGACCCCTGCAGCCCCGTCTCGAGCCCGCGCGGGTTGCGCAGATAAAGCACGCGGGGACGCCCGCGGGCGCGCAGCCGCTCTGCAGTCTCCGCCGCCTCGGTCAGGATGCGCTCAGCAGCGGCGGCGCGCGCGGCGCAGGCCTCGCGGCGATCGAGGATGTTGCCGAGCAGGCGATAGGTCTCGGGGACCTTAGGAAGCGCGCCGTCCAGCAGCAGCACAGGCAGGCCGGTCTGCTCCCGCACCCGCTCGGCCAGAGAGACGTAGGTCTGGCTGATCGAGCCGTAGTCCAGCACCAGGTCAGGGCGGCGGGCGAGGATCGCCTCGATATTGGCGGTGTTGTCGCGGCCCGTCAGGCGCCCGACCTGCGGCAGGGAAGCGGCCTCCGGTGTCATGAAGGCGGCTTCGGCCGGGCGCGGCGGGCGGGCGGGCCAGCCCATCAGCGTCTCGGGCGCGGCGGTATAGAGCAGGATCGCTGCGGGTGAGCCCGCGGGCAGAACGCGGGCCACCCGATCGGGCACGGCGATGCGGCGGCCGGTTGCGTCCACCACGCTGCGCTCCGCCCGCGCAGGCGCGGCGAGCGCGGAGAGGCCTGCGGCGAGCAGGGCGCGGCGGCCGGCGCGCCGGCTCATCCCTCCGTGCCGATCATCACGTCGGACGCCTTCACCACCGCCACCGCCCGCGCCCCGACTGCGAGCCCGAGTTCCTCGGCCGATTCATTGGTGATGGAAGCGGTCAGCACGACGCCCGGCGCGACCTCGATCTTCACATGCGTCGTGGTGACGCCCTTGCGGATCTCGGTGATGGTGCCGGCGAACTGGTTGCGGGCGGAGAGCTTGAGCACGGGCCTTGGCCCCTTCCGGGATCAACGGGTTGGCAGGGGCAGGCCGGGCGCGTCGAAGCCGTGCCGCGCCAGGATCGCCTGGCCGGGCGGCGACAGCAGGAACAGCACGAAGCGCGCCGCCTCCGGCCGGTCAGACAGCAGGATCACGCCGTAATCCGCCCCCACCGCCAACGCTTCCGGCACCGCGACCTGCCGCAGCGACGCATCCGCCGCACGGGCGAGCACGGCGTTGGTGCAATAGGTCAGGAACAGGTCCACCGCATTGCGTTCGAACTGCCAGGCGTAGAGGTCGCGCCCCTGGGGCGGGCGCGCGCTGTCCGGCCCACCCGTGACCGTCAGCGCCTTGCCCTCGAGCGCCGCCCGCGCGGCGGGCCGCACCGCCTCGGCCCGCGCGAACAGGGCGAAGGCGTAGTCGCCCGCAGGATCGGCCCGCGGGGTGGAGGTGCCAAGCCGCACCGCCGGGTCGAGCATCCGCTCCAGCAGGGTCTCCGGTGTCACATCGAGACCCGGCCGCGCGATGGCGCACAGCCGGTTGCGCGCGAAGAGCACGGTGGCGCGCCCGCGCTCCCGCCCCACCGCCTCGGGGTGTTCCATGTTGGCGGAGGCGAAGACCTCGAAGGCCTCGCCGGCGCCGATCCGCTGGCGCAGCAGGCCGGAGGGCGCGTAGCTCTGCGCGACCTGCGCGCCACCCGGCGAGGCGGCAAAACCTGTCGCCACCTCGGCCAGCGCCGCCCGCAGCGACCCGGCGGCGGCGAGGCGCACGGGCTCGGCGGCGGCCGGCGCCGACATCAGCAGGGCGGCGGCGAGCAGCAGATGCCTCACGAGACCGGCTCCGGCTGCGTCGCGTTCGGGAAGAACAGCTGCTCGCCATTGATGCGGTAGCTCGCGATCGCCTCCTGCCCGGCCGGCGAGACGATCCAGTCGATGAAGCGCTGGCCGTCAGCCGCCTTCACATGCGGGTGGCGCTGTGGGTTCACCAGCATCACGCCATACTGGTTGAACAGCCGCGTATCGCCTTCCACCAGCACCCGCTGGTCCTGGCGGTTGCGGAAGCTCAGCCAGGTGCCGCGATCGGCCAGGATATAGGCGCCCTGCGCGGCCGCGGTGTTCAGCGCCGGGCCCATGCCCTGGCCGACCTCGCGGTACCATTGCCCGCGTCCCGCCGCCGGATCGACGCCGGCCAACTGCCACAGGCGCAATTCGGCGGCATGCGTGCCGCTGCGGTCGCCGCGGCTGATGAAGGGCGCGCGCGTCTGCGCGATGCGGCGCAGCGCCTCATTCGTGTCGCGCAGCCCGGTGATCCGCGCGGGATCGGCCGCCGGGCCGGTGATGACGAAGTCGTTGAACATCACATGCCGACGCGGGCCACCGAAGCCCTCGGCCACGAAGCGCTCCTCCGCCACGCGGTCATGCACGAAGACCACATCTGCATCGCCGCGCCGGCCGACATCCAGCGCCTGGCCGGTACCGAGCGCGACGACGCGCACCGCAATGCCCGTCTCGCGCGTGAAGATCGGCAGGATATGGCTGAACAGGCCGGACTGTTCCGTGCTGGTGGTGGAGGAGACGGTGATGAACCGCTCCTGCGCCTGGCCAGCGTTGGGCAGGCCGAGCAGTGGCAGCAACAGGGCGACGAGTAGCGCGCGGCGCGGCAGGCGGAGCATGGCGGGTCCCGGGCAGGTTGTTCCGGGCACCTAGTTGGGTCGGCAGGCCCTGGCGGTCAAATCGCCAGCACGACGACGCTTGCCGCATTTTGCCGGATTTTGCCGGCTTTGAAGTCCGAGCCAAACGAGGACCCGCATCGCGCCATCGCGCGATGCGGTCCTCGGCAGCACGGTCAGGCCACAGGGCGCAGCGCGCGCTGGGCGGCCGGCGGCAGGAAGGCGCGGCTGAACACCTCAGCCGGCTCCGGCCGGCGCGCCAATTGGAACACCTCGACCGATTGCGCGATAGCGCGCGCCAGACGCTCATCCGAAAGGTCGCCAGCGCCGAGCCGGACGGCTTCCGGCGTCGCGATCGCCGTGCGCCAGGCATATTCGACACGCTGGCGCTCGATGCGCTCGTCGATGGTGGGCTCGATGCGCGTCAGCAACCGCACACCCTCCGTCGGATCGCGGCCGACCTCCAGCATGGCGCGGTTAATGGCGCCGACCAGCCCGCGCACCGCCGCCGGGTTGTCGCGCGCCAGCCGCGGGCTGACCATGACGCCATTTGAATAGGCGGCGATGCCGTGGTCGGCGAAGATGAACCAGCGGAATTCGCGGTCCGGATCGCGGCGCATGGCGACGAGGTTCATGTAGCTGGTCAGGGTGAAGACCAGCGCACCGTCGATCTGGCCCTGGATGAGCATCTGCTCCTGCAGGTTCGGCGCCATGTTGATGATCTCGTTCCGCGCGGGATCGAGGCCGTTGAGGCGCGCAAACAGCGGATAGGTCCGCGTCGTCGCCGAACCCGCCGGCCCGCCGAGCTTGCGCCCGGCCAGGTCGGCGATGCTGCGGATCGGCCCATCGGCGCGCACCACGATGGCAAAGGGTGCCGCGTTGTAGATCTGATAGACCATCAGCGGTTGTTCGCCTGGGCGTGCTGCGGCCTGCTGGATGATGGCGTTCATGTCGCCGAAGCCGGCATCATAGGCGCCGCCCATGATGCGCGTGATGGTGTTCGCCGAACCGTCGCCCTGGTCGATGGTGACGTTCAGCCCCGCCTCGCGGAACCAGCCGCGCTCGCGCGCCAGGAAGTACCAGGCATGCACGCCCTGGAACCGCCAGTCGAGCGTGAAGCGGATATTGGTCAGCGTCTGCGCCAGCGCCGGCCGCGCAAGTGGCACGGCGGCGGTGGCAAGCGCGGCGCCAAGCGCCGCGCGGCGGGTGATGGTCATGATGAGATCTCCCGGTCTTGTCGGTTGTGTCGCAGCCTCAGTTCAGGTCGTGACGGCCAGATCCGTCTTGCGATGCGCCCAGCCCGTCACGCGGCGCTCGATGAAGGAGAAGATCAGGTAGAGCGTGACGCCGAGCCCCGCGAGGATGAACAGCCCCGCGAAGACCAGCGGCACGTTGAAGGACGATGACGCGATCATCATCATGTTGCCGATGCCGCGGTTGGACGCGACCGTCTCGGCGACGACGGAGCCGACGAAGGCCAGCGTGATCGAGACCTTCAGCGAGGCGAAGAAATAGGGCATCGCGCGCGGCAGGCCGACATTCCAGAGGATGTCGAGCTTCGACGCCTTCAGCGTCTTCATCACATCCTCAAGCTCGGGTTCGACCGTCGCGATGCCGGTCGCGACATTCACCACGATCGGGAAGATGCAGATGATCATCGCGGTGAGCACCGCGGGCACGGTGCCGGCGCCGAACCACAGCACGAAGATCGGCACCACCGCGACCTTCGGGATGGAGGAGATGCCGACCAGCAGCGGATAGGCCGTCTCGAAAGCCAGGCGCGAGCTGCCGATCACCACGCCGAGCGTGACGCCGATCAGCACGCCCCAGCCGAAGCCGACCAGCGTGGTGTAGAGCGTCTGGTAGGTGTGCGGCCACAGCGCCGGCCAGCGATCCCACAGCGTCGCCAGCACCTGGCTCGGCCGCGGCAGCACGATGTCGCTGATGCCGAAGGCGATGCAGGCCAGTTCCCACAAAACGAAGACGCCGATGATCAGTGCGGTGGACGGCGCCTTGGCCCGGAGCTTTGCGAGGATGTCGTTCATGTCCTGGTCCTCACAGAGTCGCGCCGGTGCGGACGCCGATGATCAGCTCCCGCAGGCGTTGGGTCAGGGCCACGAAATCGGGCGCATAGACGAGGTCCATGGTGCGCGGCCGGGCGAACTCCACCGCGCAATCCTCAAGGATGCGGCCGGGGCGCGCGCTCATCACGCAGATGCGGTTCGCGAGGTAACCCGCTTCCCGCAGATCATGGGTGACGAGCAGCACGGTGGTGCGCTTCACCGCCCACAGATCCTGCATGGTCGCCCACAGCTCTTCACGGGTGAACTGATCCAGCGCGCCGAAGGGCTCATCGAGCAGCAGCAGATCGGGTTCGTGGATCAGCGCGCGGCACAGGTTCGTGCGCTGCATCATCCCGCCCGAAAGCTGCCAGGGATATTTGTCGCCGAAGCCACGCAGGCCGACCTGCGCCAACAGCGCCTCCGCCCGCTCGCGGTATTCGCCGTTCTTCTTCGCGCGCCAATGCTTGCGATAGGGCTGCACGATCTTGAGTGGCAGCATGACGTTCTGCCGCACCGTCAGCCAAGGCAGCAGGGTCGGGTTCTGATAGGCCATGCCGATCCGCACCGGCGCCGCCCCGATCTCCCGCCCCGCAATGAAGACATTCCCCGCCGAGGGCGTCAGCAGCGCGGAGACCAGCTTCAGGATGGTGGATTTGCCGCAGCCCGAAGGGCCGACCAGGGCGACGAAATCGCCCTGCTCGATGCGCAGGCTGGTCTCATCCAGCGCGCGCACAGCCTTCTCGCCCTTGCCGAACTGCACGGCGACGCGCTCGAGCTCGATCAGCGGGCGCGCCAGCATCGCCGGCGGTGCGGCGGGCGACAGGATGTCCGCGGTCGCGCTCATGCCGCATCCTTCCCGCGGCGCGGCGCCAGCACATTGATCGCCAGATCGGCATTCTGCGGCTTCGCCGGCGGCATGCGCTGGATGTCGGTGACCTGCCGGCCCCAGCCCTTCGCATCGGCCACCAGCTTGCGGTCGCGCTGCACGAAGCGGCCGCGGACCAGCGTGTGCACGGGCACACCCGTGACCTCGACACCCTCGAAGGGCGTCACCTTGCCGCGGCTGTGCAGGCGCTCCGCGCGGATCACCTCGCGCCGCTGCGGGTCCACCACCGCGATGTCGGCCTGCGCGCCCGCGACGATGCGCCCCTTGGCAGGCCACAGGCCAAAGGCCCGCGCGGGGGCCTCCGCGCTCATGCGGACATAGTCCTCGATGGTGATGCGCCCGGCCGCCACCTGCGAGAGCATCAGCGGCATCTGCGTCTCGACGCCCGGAAAGCCGCAATCGGCGCGCCAGATGACGTCCTGGTTCTTCTCCTCCGGCGTGTGGGGCGCGTGGTCGGTGGCGATCATGTCCACGAGACCGTTGCGAATTGCGTGCCAAATGGCCTCGCTGTCGGAGGCCTCCCGCACCGGCGGGTTCACGCGGATCACGCTGCCAAGCCGCCCATAGTCGCGGCTGTCGAGCAGCAGGTAGCAGGGGCAGGTCTCGCCGGTGATATCCACGCCGCGGGCCTTGGCCTCTGCCAGCGGGCGCAGCTCGGCCGCCGAGGAAATGTGCAGCACATGCACCCGGGCGCCTGTCCATTCAGCAAGTGCGGCGGCGCGGCCGACGGCCTCCACCGCGACAATGGCAGGCCGCGCCTTCAGATGGTCGAGCGGATCGTTGCGCCCAGCCTCCGCCAGCCGCCGCGTACGGTTGGCCATGATCGAGAATTCCTCGGCATGCAGGCTGATGCGCAGCCCGTGCTTCGCCAAGATCTCGAAGCCTTCGAGCATCGCGCCTGTGGAGGGCGAGGGCAGGTTGCCGAAAGTGTTGCCCATGAAGCATTTGAAGGCATTGGCCCCCGCCGCGACGAGGCCTTCCAGCTCCTCGAGGTTATCCTCGGCCAGCAGCCCGTAGAGGCCGAAATCCACATAGGATTTCTTCGCCGCCTCCTGCTTCGCGCGCAATTCCGCGGCGCTGCGGGTCGGCGGGTCGGTGTTCGGCATCTCGAACACCGTCGTCGTGCCGCCCATGGCGGCAGCGGCGGAGCCGGTCTCCCAATCCTCCTTATGGGTGTAGCCGGGCTCGCGGAAATGCACATGCACGTCGATCGCGCCGGGCAGCACCCATTGGCCGGTCACATCCAGGCTCTCGCGCGCCGGCGGCATGGTGCCGGGCGCGCCGACGGCGGCGATCAGCCCATCCTTGATGGCAACATCGGCCGCGAAGCTCGCATTGCCGCTCACGACAGTGCCGCCGCGCAGCACCAGATCGGCGGTGAAATCCTGCATCTCGTTTGTCCTTGTCACAGCATCGCCCAGCCGCCATCGACGGGCAGGTCCACGCCGGTGATCTGGCGCGCCGCGTCGGAGGCGAGGAACAGGCAGGCATTGGCCACGTCGCGATCGGTGGAGACGCGCTTCAGCGCGTAATCCTCCGCATGGCGGCGCGCGGCTTCGTCTTCGGAGATGCCAAGGCGCACGGCCATCTCGCGGCAGACCTTCTCGCGGAAGCGGGGGCCGTCCACCATGCCGGGCGCGACGTTGTTCACCGCGATGCCGTACTGGCCGACTTCCAGCGCGAAGCTTTTCGTGATGCCGCGCAGGCCCCATTTGCTGGCGGAATAGGCGAGCCGCCCGGCGCGGCCGCGCATGCCGAAGGTGCCGCCGACATTGACGATGCGGCCCTCCCGCTGCGCCTGCATCGCGGGCAGCACGGCGCGGATGGTGTTGAAGCAGCCGCGCATATTGAGGTCGATGATCTCGTCGAACTCGTCTTCCGTGGTCTGCAGCCCGGTCTTGCCGATCGGCCCCGACCCGCCTGCGACATTCACCAGGATGTCGATCCGCCCGAAGGCCGCGAGCGCGGCCTCAGCGGCCGCCTCGCAATCCTCACCGCGCGTGACGTCCACGCGGCTGACGATCACCTCCGCACCCATCGCGCGCGCTTCCGCCGCGACGGGCCCAATCGCCTCCACATCGCGGCCCCAGAGCACAAGCCGGCAGCCTTCCTCCGCGAAAGCCAGCGTGACGGCCGCACCCATTCCCTTGGCCGGGCCCGTGATGGCCGCGACCTTGCCCTTCAGTTGCAGATCCATGGGATCAGGCACCCACCCGCGTGATGCGTTCGGACAGCGGGGGCAGGAAGCGGCGGTCGAAGACCTCTGCCATCGCCGGCATGCGGGGCAGGTTCTGCGCCTGGGCGAGGATCTCGATCCCCCGCGTGAAGCGCTCATCCACCACATCGCCGAGCCCGATGCGGCCGATCTCGGGGTGGTTCATCTCGTCGCGCACTGTCGCATCCAGCCGCGCGCGCTCCACCTGCACGTTGATCAGCGGCTCACGCCGCGCCACGGCGGCCACCGCCGCATCGGGCTCACGCAGCATGTCGGCGAGACCGCGGTTGATCGCGCGCAGCAGCCCCGCGACAGCAGCCGGATTGTCGCGCGCCAGCTGGCGGCTGACGACGATGGCGTTGGAATAGAGATCCATCCCGTAATCGCCGTAGAGGATCCAGCGATAGGCAGTGTCGGCATTGGTGCCGATCAGCTGCGCGCTGAAACGGATCGTGTTCACGAAGCCGAAGACGCCATCCACCTGGCCGCGATTCAGCATCTGCTCGCGCAGCTGCGCGTTCATGTTGGTGATGTTGACGCGTGAGGCGTCGATGCCGGCCAGCCGCGCGAAGGCGGGGAAGAGGCGCAGCGCGCCGTCATTGGCCGGGCCGCCGATGGTCCGCCCTTCCAGGTCGCGCGGCGTGCGGATCGGGCTGTCAGCGCGAACCGCGATGCAGAAGGGCGGGCGGTTGAACAGCATCATCACGCCAAGCGGCGCTTCCGCCGGGCGCTGCGCGGAGAGCGCGATGGCGGCGTTGATGTCCCCGAAGCCCACATCATAGGCGCCGGTCGCCACCTTGGTGACGGAGGCGGCCGAGCCCTCGCCCTGGTCGATTGTCACGTCGATCCCGGCGGCGCGGAAATAGCCCCGGTCCTCGGCCAGCAGGAACATCCCCTGCGGGCCCTGCCAGCGCCAGTTCAGCACCAGTTTGAGACGCGTGCGCGACTGGGCCAGGGCCGGCGAGGCCAGCGTGGCGGCGGCAGAAGCCAGGAAAAGACGGCGATGCATGGGCGACCCCCTGCGTTTGCGGGTGGGCCGTGCGAACTGGCGTAGCGTAACTCCCGCGCCCCCTTTGCGCCGCCCGAGCGTTCACGGGAAGCAGTTTTTTCGTGCCGCTGCGTTGCCAAAAAGGCTACGGTCCGCCCGCCATGCGCCATCTCCGCCCCCTCCGCTACGTCCATGAGGTCGCCCGCCTCGGCTCCATCCGCAGGGCGGCGGAGCAGCTGAACATCACCGCCTCCGCCGTGAACCGCCGCATCGCCGACCTTGAGGAGGAGCTGGGGACGAAGCTGTTCGACCGGCTGCCGCGGGGCATGCGCCCAACGTCGGCCGGGGAGCTGTTGCTGCGCCATATCCGCGCGCAGGACGCCGACCTTGAGCTGGTCCGCTCCCAGATCGAGGAGCTGCGCGGGCTGCGCCGCGGCACGGTGCGGCTGGCCTGCAGCCAGGCGCTGGCGCATCGCTTCGTCGGGCAGGCCGTCGCGTCCTTCCGCAAGCGCGCCCCGCAGGTGCGCTTCCAGATCACCGTCTGCGACCACGCCAAGGCGCTGGCCATGCTGGCGGCTTACGAGGTGGAGCTGATTCTGGTGGTCGGCCCCCCGCGCTCAGCCGACCTGCTGGTGATCGAGACGACCGAGCAGCGCCTGGTCGCCGTCATGCCCGAGGGCCATCGGCTGGCGGCCCGCCAGGTGATCCGGCTGCAGGACCTGGCGAGCGAGCGGCTGGTGCTGCCCGACCGGTCGCTGGCCGGGCGGCGGATGCTGGACGCGGCGCTGCAGCGCCGCCGGCAGGACGCGGCACCGGTCATCGAGTGCAACTCCTTCGACCTGCTCGGCCAGGTGCTGCAGCAGGAGGATGCGCTCTCGGTCCAGTTCGCCCTCGGCGCCCCGCCGCTGGACGGTCCCCCGCAGGCCGGGCTGGTCGCCCGTTCGCTCGACCCGCGGGAGGTGCCGCCGGCGAGCTTCGTGCTGGGGCAGCTGCGCGACCGGGTGCTGCCCGTGGCGGCCGCGCGGTTCGCGGAAGCGGTGGCCGCGTCCCTCCGCGCGCTCAGCGACCCCGCTGGGGCGCTGCCGGGGTAGGTAGGCTCAGATGCGCTTGGCGGCGACGACCGCCGCCGAGCTGCCGCTGCCGACGATCCAGCCCCAGGCGCGGAGCAGCCAGCCCGTACCGCCGCCATGCAGCTCCCGCGCTTCGTCGCGGTGGTGGATCTCTTCTTCCTGGCAATGGGCCAGCAGGGCGCGGATCTCCGGGTGGATGCCCTCCGCATCCAGGCGGTCCAGCTGCTGCTGGTAGTGGTGATCAACGAAGCTCTCGACCGCGTCGATGGTCACATGCACAGCGCGCGGCCCGAACAGCGCGGGCAGCGCGCCGGTGAGGAACCCCGCCACCTTCCAGATCGGCAGCAGGCGCGAGCGCTGCTGCGACGGCAGCAGCTGTTCCAGTAGATCCAGATGCCCCTGCTCCGTCGCGCCATGCCGCGCGGCGAAGTCGCGCAATTCGGCATCGCGGGTGAAGGCCAGGATGCCGCGATAGATCATCACCGCCCCCGTCTCCCCGGCATGGTCGGAGCGCAGCTCCTGCACCAGCCATCCCGGCATGGGCGGCAGGCTGGCCAGGGTGGGGACGGGGATCGGCAGCGGCTTCATGTCATGCGTCATGGCAGGCGCGATGTGGCGTCGCGGGCCGAACGCGCAAGCACCACGCCGCTGGTCAGCGCTGCATCTGCACCACGCCATGCTGCTCGCGCACGGCGTGGAACTTCAACTTCGGAAAGTCTTCTTCCGCGCGCTTGCGCCGCCAGTCGGAGCCGAACAGCGCGACATATTCGCCGTCATGATCCTCGGCTGTGTCGCTGCGGCTGGTCGCGGCCCAGCGCTCGATCTCCGCGCGCTCACCGCTCATCCAGCGCAGCACCTGCCAGCGCGTCGCGTCGAAGCCGGCCGGCACGCCGTATTCCACCTTCAGCCGCGACTGCAGCACATCCAGCTGCAACTGCCCGACCACGCCGACGATCGGCGGCGAGCCATCCAGCGGGCGGAAGATCTGCACCACGCCTTCCTCGGCCAGCTGGTCGAGCGCGGTGCGCAGCTTCTTCGCCAGCATCGGGTCTTCCAGGCGAACATGCCGGAGGATTTCGGGCGCAAAGGACGGCACGCCCCGGAAGTTGACCTCTTCGCCCTCGGTCAGCGTGTCGCCGATGCGCAGCGTGCCGTGATTGGCGATACCGACCACATCGCCCGGCCACGCCTCCTCCGCCACCTGGCGTTCCTTCGCGAAGAAGAACAGCGGCGCATTGACCGGCACCTGCTTGCCGGTGCGCACCTGGCGCAGCCGCATCCCCTTGGTCAGCCGCCCGCTGCACAGACGCACGAAGGCCACGCGGTCGCGGTGGTTCGGGTCCATATTCGCCTGGACCTTGAAGACGAAGCCCGTCAGCCGCGCTTCCTCCGGCTCGATCGGCCGCGGATCGGCCGCGCGCGCACCCGGCGGCGGGGCAAAGCGGGACAGGCCTTCCAGCAGATGCCCCACGCCGAAATCGCGCAGCGCCGAGCCGAAGAAGACCGGCGTCAGCGTGCCCTGGCGGAAAGCGTCGAGGTCGAAGGGCTTGAGGCCGGCTTCCGCCAGCAGCACCTCTTCCTCCAGCGCCGTCGCGCGCTCGGCGCCGACCAGCCCGGCGATCTTCGGGTCGTCATAGCCGGAGACGGCGATGCCTTCGTCTTCCGTCGCATCCACCGGCATCAGGCGCTTGGCCAGGATGTCGTAGGTACCCCAGAACTCGCTGCTGCGGCCGACCGGCCAGGCGACGGGTGCTGCGTCCAGCGCCAGCGTCTTTTCGATCTCGTCGATCAGCTCGAAGGGATCGCGGGCCTCGCGGTCCATCTTGTTGACGAAGGTGACGATCGGGATGTCGCGCAGGCGGCACACCTCGAACAGCTTGCGGGTCTGGCTCTCGATGCCCTTGGCGGCATCCAGCACCATCACCGCGGCGTCCACCGCCGTCAGCGTCCGGTAGGTGTCCTCGGAGAAATCCTCGTGGCCCGGCGTGTCGAGCAGGTTGAAGACGACGCCGGCGCGTTCGAAGGTCATGACGGAGGTCGCGACCGAGATGCCGCGATCCTGCTCGATCTTCATCCAGTCCGACCGCGTGCGCCGCGCATTGCCCTTGGCGCGCACGGCACCCGCCAGCTGGATGGCGCCGCCCTTCAGCAGCAGCTTTTCCGTCAGCGTAGTCTTGCCCGCATCGGGGTGCGCGATGATCGCGAAGGTGCGGCGCCGCGCGGCTTCCCGCGCGACACTTTCAATGGCCGTGGTGTCGCTCATGGCGGGGGATATAGCCCTTTGCAGCGCGCGGTATCAGCCCCGCCCGCGTTCCAATAAGCGGACCAGCCCATGCACGCCGCGCATCACGGGGGCGGGGTGGTCCAGCCGCTCCGCCATCTCCACCAGCGCGCCCAGCACGGGGCCGAGTTCCAGCCGCCGTCCCGCCTCCAGATCCTGCAGCATGGAGGTACGGAAGGCGCCGATCCGTCGCGTCACCTCCATCCGCGCCGGGATCGAACCGAGCGGCGTGAGGCCGATCCGCTGCCCGAGCCCGTCCATCTCCGCCATCATCGCCTCTGCCAGGCCCCGCACGCCGGGCTCGTCCAGCATGTCGGACAGCGTCGCGCGGCAGAGCGCGCTCAAGGGGTTCATGTTCGAATTGCCCCAGAGCTTGCGCCAGATCTCGTCCCGAATGGCGGCGGACGCCTCGGCCGGGACGCCGCCGGCGCGCAGCCGGCCGACGACATCGGCCAGCAGCTCCGGATTGGCGCCCGCGACATCGCCCACCGGCAGCCTGTCGGCCTTCACCAGCCGGATCGTGCCGGGCGCCTCCACCATGGCCGCGGCATGCACCACTGCCGCCAGCACGCGCCCGGGCGGCAGCAGCGCGGCCAGCGCCCCGCCCGGGTCCACGCTCTCAAGCGTGCTGCCGGCCAGCCCGCCGCCGAAGCCCTGCAGGAAGAACCAGGGCACCCCGTTCTGCGCCGAGAGCACCAGCGTGCCCGGCGCCAGCAGCGCCCGGACCAGCCCGAGCGCCCCGGGCAGGTCGTGCCCCTTCAGCCCCAGCAACAGCAGATCGGCCGGCGGCAGCGCCGCCGGATCGTCGGAGGCCAGGACGGGGAACACCCGCTCCTCGGCGCTCTGGCGCAGCACCAGGCCGCGCTCGCGCAGCGCCGCCAGGCTGGCGCCGCGCGCCAGCACGCTCACCTCCGCCCCGCCGGCGGCGAACCCCGCCGCCAGCCAGCCGCCGATCGCCCCAGCGCCAAGAACTGTCATCCGCATGACGAAACCCTCTGCCCGAAGGGCGCGGCAGCGGCAATGATCGGCTGGATCGTCCCGGAGGCCCCGCCATGACCCCCCGCCGCGCCCTGCTGGCCCTGCCCCTGCTGGCCGCGCTGCCCGCCAGGGCCCAAGCCCCCTTCCCCCAGCGCCCGGTGCGGCTGGTCGTCCCCTTCCCGCCCGGCGGCACGACCGATGTGCTGGCCCGCGCGCTGGCGGCCAAATGGCAGGAGGCCTGGGGCCAGCCGGTCGCGGTGGACAACCGCGCCGGCGGCGGCGGCGTGGCGGGGACCGAGGCGGTCTTCCGCGCCCCCGCCGACGGCCACACCCTCGTGCTGGGCAACAACCAGACCCATGCGATGAACGGCGCGCTGGTGCCGGGCCTGCCCTATGACGTGGCCGGCTTCACCGCCGCGACTCTGGTGGCCCGCGCCCCGCATGCGCTGGTGGTCCCGGCCGCCTCCCCCGCCCGGACGCTGGCGGAGCTGATCGAGATCGGCCGCCGGCCCGGGCGGGGCCTGTCCTACGCCTCCTCCTCAGCAGGCTCGGCCTCGCATCTGCTGGGGGACACCTTCGTCCGCCGCAACGGGCTGAACGCGACCCACATCCCCTATCGCGGCGCAGCGCCGGCGGCGCAGGACCTGGTGGCGGGGGTGGTGGATTTCTCGATCGCCACCTGGGCGGGCGTCTCGGCGCTGGCAACCGAGGGGCGGCTCCGCGTGCTGGCCATGGGCGGCGCCGCGCGTCTGGCCGAGCTGCCCGAGGTGCCCACCTTCCGCGAACTCGGCCAGGACGATGCCGGGGCGGATGCCTGGTTCGGCCTGTTTGCGCCCCCCGGCACACCGGCGCCGGCCCTGGCCGCGGTGCATGCGGCCACCGTCGCGGCGCTCGCGGACGCCACGCTCCGAACCCGGCTGGAGGCCGCCGGCTTCCGGCTGGAAACCATGGCCCCCACCCCCTTCGCCGCCTTCTACCAGGCCGAGGTCACGCGCTGGGACGCCATGGTCCGCGCCGCCGGGGTGACCATCACGAACTGAGGAGAGGGGAGGGATGCGCCCCGGGCGGGGCACAACCCCTTGGCCTCCGGCGGCTCTAGGGGTACATGGCACCCATGCAGACTAAGAAGCTTTTCGACTTCAACGAGCGCAAGAACGCCGCCGAGGAGGCCCGCAAGGCCGCCGCCGAGAAATTCGCCTCGATGAAGGCGCGCCTCGACGACCCCGAGGTGCAGAAGCGCATGGCCGAACAGAAGGCGATCGCCGACGCCCGCGCCGCGCGCGAGGCCGAGAAGCGTGCGGTCAAGCTCGCCCAGAAGCAGGCCGAGGAAGCCGCCCGCCTGGCCGCCAAGCGCGAAGCCGAGCGCAAGGCCCAGGAGGAGCTGGCGATCCGCCGCGCCGCCGAGATCGAGGCCGCCAACGCCGCCGCGCGCCGCGCCGCCGACCAGCGCAACCGCGCCGTGACGCTCGCCGCCGCGCACAAGGCGATGCAGGACGCCCGCAAGGCGCGCCAGCGCTAACTCTCCCCACGACGACGCTGTGCGGCGCGCCTTCGGCGCGCTGCGTCGCGTCGCGCCGAAGACGCGCCGTTTCACATTGCCGCGGGGACCCCGCCTTTGGTCCTGATCCTGCTCTGAAAGCTCCGCCTGTCGCGGCAAAGCCGCGACAGGGCACCTGGGGGCCACAGGTATGGGCTGCAGGTCAGCCGAACAGGTCGGTGGTCGTAGCGTCGTCCAGCAAGGCTGAGATCGCGCGCTCCGTACCGCCCGCGCCGAGCGTCGGGCCGGCGAAACGCCGAAACTTCGCGACCGCCTCCTCCACGCCCATCGGCCGGTCCGGATCGCCGGTGACGCCAGTGACCGTGGCGCTCTCCCCATCCACGGTCATCGTCGCGCCCCGGCGGCCAGCGGCGGTCAGCGCAGCATCCTCCACCAGCTCCACCCGCGCCTCGATCGCGCGCATGCGCGGATCGGCCAGCGCGGCCTCGGTGTAGGCGCCGGGGCCGAGATCGCCCTGGACCAGCGCTGCCGCCACCGCCCAACTCAGGCTGAACTGCGCCGCGATCGCCGCGCGCGGCGCGCGGTTGCCGGCATAGCGCAGCGCCTCGGCATAGGTCGCGAGCACGATGCGCCGCGGCTCGGGCGCGACGCGCCCACGCAACGCCAGCGCGGCGGCGGCGGCGTAATGGGCGTGGCGCACACCGGCGAAGGGCTTGAGATAGGCCTCCTCCAGCAGCCAGACGCCGGACGGCGCCACCATGGCCGGCGCGGTGAGGCCAAGCGCAAGGCCGCGCGCCTCCGCAAAGCCGCCCTCCGGCGCATCCATCCCGGCTGCCGCCGCCGCCGCCGCGAGGCTGCCGAGCAGCGCGGCATGCGCGGGATAGCTGTTCCGTCCGTCCATCCCCGCCGCGATCGGCGCATAGAGCGCGAAGGGGACCTGGCAGGCGACCAGGCGCACAGCGCGCGCAATGCCCGCCGCATCCAGCCCCGCCAGCCGCGCCGCAGCAGCAGCCGCGCCGAGCGCGTGCCAGGACCCGTCCACATGCATCCCCGGCCGGATGCGCCAGGCCTCCCCGGCGCGCGCGGCAAGCTCGTAGCCCAGCGCGAAGCCGGCCAGCGCGTCACGCGGAGCCATGCCGCGCGCCCGCGCCACCAGCGCGAGCGGCGCGACCGGCAGGGCCGGCCGGCCATGCGCACGGGCCAGCCCCTCATTCGCCTCGTCCCAGCAGGTGGCCGCCGCCAGCACCGCCGCGGCCGCGCCGGGCGCGAGCCGCGCGCCGGCCAAGGCGACATCGCCGGGAAAGGCGATCTGCAGCGCCCCGGCAAAGGCCGCGACGCGCGGATGGCGCAGCCCGGCCAGCGCGCAGCCCAGGCTGTCCAGCAGCAGCAGCCGCGCCTTGGCGGCGGCCGGCCCTTCGGGCGGGCCGTCCAGCGCGAAGGCGATGATGTCGTCGGCGATCACTCGGCCCGCGCGCCGGACCGCCGCACCGCCTCGCCCCAGGCCTGGCGTTCACGCGCCATCATTGGCACAAGCGCGGCGCGGCCCTGCGGCATCGCGTCCGCCTCCCGCTGCGCCAGCACCGCGGCCCAGGCGGGGCTTTCCAGCACGGCGCGGAAAGCGGCTTCGAGGCCGGCGAGCACCGGCTCGGGCAGCGCGGATTGCGCGAAGACGCCGTACCAGGGGCTGGCGTCGAAGCCCGGCAGCGTCTCGGCGATGGCCGGCACCTCCGGCATGGCCCGGAAACGCTGCGCGCTGGTCACGCCGATGGCGCGTAGCGAACCCCCGCGCACCTGCGGGGCGGAGGTGGCGAGCCCGTCGAAGGCGACGGGGATGGTGCCGGCGACCATGTCGGTCAGCAGCGGCGCGCTGCCGCGATAGGGCACATGCGTCATCTCGACGCCCGCCGCGGCGCGGAACAGCTCCATCGAAAGATGCGTGAAGCTGCCGACGCCATTCGAGCCATAGGGCATGCCGCCCGGCGTCGCGCGGATGCGCTGCACAAGTTGCGCGACGTTGGTGACATCGGGCAGCGCCCGCGGCGAGACCACCAGCAAGTTCGGCTGCTGCGCCAGCATCGCGATGGGCGTGAACTCGGTGTCGGGATCGTAGGCCAGGCGCGGATACAGCACCTTGTTGATGGCGATGATGCCCTGCGTCGCGACCAGCAGCGTATGGCCATCGGAGGTGGCGCGCGCGACGGCCTCGGCCGCCAGATTGCCGCCGGCGCCGGCGCGGTTCTCGACCACCACGGGCTGGCCGATGCGCGCCTGCAACTGTTCGGCGGCCGCGCGCGCGAGGATGTCGGTCAGCCCACCCGGCGCGAAGGGCAGGACCAGGCGCAGCGGGCGCGTCGGCGCCCAGCCTTGCGCAAAGGCACCGCGCGGCAGCAGCGCTGGCGCCGCCAGCAGCCCGAGCAGCGCACGGCGCGCGATGGGTGCGGAGCGAAGGTGATGCGGCATCGGGGCCTCCTGGCGATTCAATTGCCCCAGGGTGCGCGGCGTTGCGGCATCTGTCAGCCCCCAGGGGTCCTGCCGCGGCTTTGCCGCGGCAGGCGGCGCCGACCCGACCTGGTCAGCGCCCATCCGGGGTCCCCATGGCGTTGCGCAGCAACGTCATGGGGATGGGATCAGCGGCCCTTGAACTGCGGCGGGCGCTTTTCCATGAAGGCGCGGCGGCCCTCGATGTAGTCCTCGCTGGCGAAGCACTGCTTCACCAGGCGGTCGCACATCTCCTCATTCGCAGCGCCGCGATCCTTCAGCGCCTCGTTGATGATCGCCTTGGAGCTGCCAACCGTCAGCGGCGCGTTGCCCGCGATCATCTTCGCGTAGTCCAGCACATAGGCTTCCAGCGCGTCGTTCGGCACCACGCGGTTGGTCAGGCCCATGATGCGGGCTTCTTCCGTGGACCAGCGCTTGGCGGTGAAGAAGATCTCCTTCGCGAAGGACGGGCCGACCAGGTCCACCAGCCGCCGCAGGCCCGACAGCGGGTAGCCGAGGCCGAGCTTCGCCGCGGGCACGCCGAAGCTCGCGGTCTCGCCACAGATGCGGATGTCGCAGCAGACCGCGAGCGCGGTGCCGCCGCCAATGCAATGGCCCTGGATCATCGCGATGGTCGGCTTCGGGCAATTCGCCAACAGGTCGTACACCTTCGCGGTCTGCGCCTGATAGGCATTCACCGCCGCCTCGGTGCTGCGCTCGCTCTCGAACTTCGAGATGTCGGCACCGGAGACGAAGGCCTTGCCGCCCGCGCCGGTGATGACAACGACGCGGACCTCGGGGTCGGCCGTGAAATCGGTCAGGATGCGCTCCGCCGCTTCCCACATTTCCATCGAGACGGCGTTGTGCCGCTCGGGGTTGTTGAAGGTCATCCAGCCGATGCCGTCGGCCTTGCGGCCCAGCATCTTCTCGGAGCCTGTCACCATCATGCCGTCCATGGACGTTTCCTCTCGGCACATGCCGTTCTGCTCCCTCTCCCGCCTGCGGGAGAGGGTTGGGGTGAGGGTGCGGTTACGCGCAGCCCTCAGATCACCTGCCGCGCGCGCAAATCGTCGATCGTGGCCTTGTCGAGGCCGGCTTCGGCCAGGATGTCGTCCGTGTGCTGGCCGAGCTCCGGCGGGTGCGCCACGATCTTCGACGGCGTGCGCGAGAGCTTGATCGGCTGGCTGACATAAGCAACCTCGCGGCCGGCGCTGCCTTCGGAGGTCTGCGCCAGGCCGAGATGCTGCACCTGCGGGTCGGCGAACATCTCATCCACCTTGTAGATCGGGCCGCAGGGCACGCCGCCTTCGTTCAGCGCCGCCACCCAATGCGCGGTGGTGTTGGTGCGCGTCGTCTTCTCCAGCTCGGCGTTCAGCTCATCGCGGTGCTGGCTGCGGCCGCCGGCGGTCTTGTAGCGCTCATCCGCCAGCAAATCGTCGCGGCCGAGCGCGCGCGCGCAGCGTTCCCAGATCTTGTTCCCCGACGCGGCGATGTTCATGTAGCCGTCAGACGTCGTGAAGACGCCGGTCGGGATCGAGGTCGGGTGGTTGTTGCCCGCCTGCTTCGGCACCTGGCCTTCCATCAGCCAGCGGCTGGCCTGGAAGTCCAGCATGAAGACCTGCGCCTGCAGCAGCGAGGTCTGTACCCACTGGCCCTTGCCCGACACTTCGCGTTCCAGCAGCGCGACGAGGATGCCCTGAGCCGCGAAGATGCCAGCCGTGAGATCGGCGATCGGGATGCCGACGCGCACCGGGCCCTGGCCCGGCAGGCCGGTGATGGACATCAGACCGCCCATGCCCTGCGCGATCTGGTCGAAGCCCGGCCGCGTCGCATAGGGCCCATCCTGGCCGAAGCCGGAGATCGAGGCATAGACGATGCGCGGGTTCACCTTCGCCATCGACTCATAGTCGATGCCAAGCCGCTGCTTCACGTCGGGCCGGAAATTCTCGACGATGACGTCGGCGCTCTCCGCCAGCTTCTTGAACAGCGCGACGCCTTCGGGCGACTTCAGGTTCAGCGTCATGCCCCGCTTGTTGCGGTGCAGGTTCTGGAAGTCCGAGCCCTGGCGCGGACCGCCCATCGGGTCGCCTTCGTCAAGCGCGGGCGGCATCTCGATCTTGATGACCTGCGCGCCCCAATCGGCCAGCTGGCGCACGCAGGTGGGGCCAGAGCGCACGCGCGTCAGGTCCAGCACCTTGAAGCGCGACAGCGCGGTCGAGGCCAGCTGGGGCTGCGGCATGTGACCTTCGGGCATAGGCGGTTCCTCCTGCGGGCGGCTTGATTAGCACCGGTGCCAGCCGCCGCAAACTGTTGACAGGTGACAGTCGCTGGAAGCAGTTTCGCGCCCATGGGGGAAACAGGCAAGCGCGCCCGGAACGGGACCGCCCGCGGCACGACGGTGCCGGCGGCCGAGGCGCTGCCGCGCGAGACCTCCCCCTCACCGCTCGACATCGTCCGCACCCGCTCCCTCTCCTCCCTTGTCGCACAGGAGATCGAGCAGCTGATCCTGGCCGGTAGCCTCGCCGCTGGGGAACGCCTGAACGAAGCGGCGCTTGCCACCCGCCTCGGTGTCTCCCGCGGGCCGGTGCGTGAAGCGGTGCGGGGCCTGGAGCGCAGCGGCCTCGTTGTCGCGGTGCGCAACCAGGGCAGCTATGTCCGCCAGGTCAGCGCCGAGGAGGCGCTCGAGATCTACGACATCCGCGCCGCCATCACCGGCCTTGCCTGCGCACGCCTGGCAGAGACCGGCACGGCCGCACAGCTTGCCGCGCTGCGCGCGCTGGTCAAGCGGATGGAAGCCGCCTGGCGCGCCGATGAGGCCGCTGCCTACTACGCCGCCAATCTCGACTTCCACGCAGCCCTGCTGGAATTCGGCGGCGGCCCCCGCGCGCGGCGCCTCTATGCCGAGCTTGGCAACGAACTGCACCTCTATCGCCGCCGCGCCCTGGTCCAGCCCGAGAATATGCGCGAGAGCAACGCCGAACACGCGGCGATCCTGCGTGCCATCGCCGCGCGCGACCCCGCCACCGCCCGCGCAGCCGGTGAAACCCACATCGCCGGCGGCAAGCGCCGCTTCCAGTCCACCGGCGCCACGCCAGCGCCATCCGTATCCACCAAGACGCCGCGCACAGCGGTAGCCCAGGGAGAGAATCATGACACGGACCACAGGGATCGGCCGTCGCGGCCTGCTGGCCGGCGCCTCGGCGCTCGGCGCGGGGCTGCTCGCGCCCGCTAGCCTCCGCGCGCAGGAGGCCTTCCCCTCCCGCACCATCGAAGTCGTGACGCATGCCGGCGTCGGCGGCGGCACCGACATCACGGCGCGCATGATGATGGTCGGCGCGCCGGGCGAGTTCCGGCAGGAGCTGACGGTGGTGAACCGCACCGCCGGGTCCGGCGCGCAGGCGCTGCAATACCTCGCTTCCAAGCCGGCGGATGGGCACACCATCATCCTGATGACGCAGACCCACCTTCTGACCATGCTGCGCAACCGCAACCTGCCGCAGCTGACGGATCTGATCCCGCTGGCGCGCGCGACGGATGACCCGCAGATGGTGCTGGTGCGCCGCGACAGCCCGCTGCGGACCCCCCAGGACCTGCTCACCGCCGGCCGCGCGCGCAGCTTGCGCTTCGGCGGCACGCATGTCGGCGGCGTGGACCATGTGGCGGTCTTCGCCTTCGGCCGCGCGGCGCAGCTGCAGCAGCCGACCCTCGTGCCCTTCCGTGGCGGCGGCGAGATCGTGATCAACCTCGTCGGCGGCAACATCGATGTCGGCCTGCTGAACCCGGCCGAAGCCGAGGCCCAGCTCCGCGCCGGCGAGGTCCGCCCGCTGATGGTGCTGTCGGAGGCGCGCATGGCAGGCTTCCCGAACACGCCGACCGCCAAGGAGCTCGGCATCAACGCTGTCGCGTCCACCGTGCGTGGCTTCGCCGTGCTGCGCGGCACGCCCGAGGACCGCGTCGCGCGGCTCGAACAAGGGCTGGTGCGCGCCATGTCCACGCCGCTCTATCGCGGCTACCTCGAGAACACCGGCCAGAGCCTGGAGTCCGTCGTCGGCCGCGAGGCCTGGGGCCGCCAGCTGGCGGGCTTCCATGAGGAAGGCCGTGAGGCGCTGACCGCGCTCGGCCTGCTGCGATGAACGCCTCCACCGCGCCGTCGCCGCGAAGCCCCGTCAACCGCATCAGCGCGGCGCTTGTCGCGCTGGTGGCGGCGGCGGCCTTCGCCGGCACCTATCTCTTCGATCCGGTGCCGCCGGGCCTGCCGGGGCTCGGCGCGGTGGAGTTCCCGCGCCTGATTTGCCTGATCATCCTTGGCCTCGCGGCGCTGCTGGCGCTGCAGCAGCCAGGGCCGCCCGATCCCGACAACATCGCGCCGGATGGCGGGGCGGTGGCGATCTGGGCCTGCTGCCTGCTGTTCATCCCGGTCCTGGTCCTGTTCGGGATGCTCGGCGCCGGCGCGCTCTTCATGGTGGCCACCGGCTGGATCTGGGGCGAGCGGCGCATCCCGCTGCTGCTGGCGGTCTCCGGCGGGCTGACGCTCGCGCTCTGGCTTGTGTTCGTGAAGGCTTTCCGGCTGACGCTGCCCGGCGGCCTGGTCTTCGGGGGTTAGGCGCGTGGAAGGTTTTCTGGGCGGTCTCGCCATCCTGGTGGACCCCTATGTGATGCTGATGGTGGTGCTGGGCACCGTGCTTGGCATCTTCGTCGGCGCCTTGCCGGGTATCAGCGGCTCCACCACCATCGCGCTGATGCTGCCGATGACGATCGCGATGGGGCCGATTCCGGCGATCTGCTTCCTCGGCGCGATCTACTGCGCGGCGAATTTCGGCGGCTCCATCACGGCGATTCTGGTGAATGCGCCGGGCGATCCCTCGGCCAGCGCGACCGCGCTGGAAGGCTACAAGATGGCGGAGAAGGGTCAGGCGGGCCTCGCGCTCGGCATGTCCGCCGTCTCTTCGGCCATCGGCGGCATTGTCAGCGTCATCGTGCTGATCGTCGCAGCCCCGATGCTGGCGCGCGCGGCCTATAACTTCGGCCCGCCGGAATACTTCGCGCTCGCCCTGTTCGGGCTTTCGATGTGCGCCGCGATCGGCGGTGACAGCGCGATCAAGAACCTGATCGCCGCGGCCCTCGGCCTGCTGATCGCCACCGTCGGCATGGACCTCACCACCGGCGTCGAGCGCTATGCCTTCGGCGTCATGGAATTGTCGGACGGTATCGGCTTCGTGCCCGTGCTGATTGGTCTCTTCGCGGTGGGCGAGATGCTGGACCAGGCGGCGCGCCGCTATGGCAAGGCGCAGATCGTCTTCGCCGACGCCGCCCGCGTGCCGGGCTGGGCCGAGATGAAGAAGTGCATGCGCTCCATCTGGATCGGCAGCGGCATCGGCACCTTCATCGGCGCTCTGCCGGCCCTCGGCGCCACCACCGCCGCGCTGATCGGCTACAACGAGACGCGCCGCTGGTCGAAGCACAAGGAGGAGTTCGGCAAGGGCAGCATCGAAGGCGTGGCAGGTCCGGAAGCGGCGAACAACGCCGCCGTCGGCGGGTCCATGGTGCCCACACTTGCGCTCGGCATCCCTGGCAGCGCCACAACCGCGATCATCCTGGCCGGGCTGATCGTGCAGGGCGTCCGGCCCGGGCCGCACCTGTTCACAGAACAGCCGACCCTGCTCTACGCCGTCTTCGCCTCCATGCTGGCAGCCAACATCTTCTACCTGGTGATGGGCCTTTCGATGGCGCGGCTATTTGCTCGCATCAGCCTCATCCCCCCCGCCTTCCTCTGGCCCGCAGTCTTCGTGCTGTCGGTTGTCGGCGCCTATGGCCCGAACCAGTCCATGGGCGATGTCTATGTGATGCTGGCCGCCGGCGTCGTCGGCTTCCTGTTCCGCCGCGCCGGTTTTTCGCCCGCGCCGCTGATCATGGGGCTCGTGCTGGGTGGCATGGTGGAGGAGACGCTGAAGCAGTCGCTGATCATCTTCGGCGACGACGCGGGCAGCGTGCTGGCCGGCTTTGCCGGCCGGCCGATCGCGCTGGTGCTGTTCGCTGTGACGGCGGCGGGGCTGCTATGGCCGGTCGCGGCGCGGCTGTTCCGCGGCCGCCGCGCCGCGGAAGCGTGATCAGACGGCGGCGATGCCCACCGTCATGCCGCCGCAGACATAGACGACCTGGCCGGTGACGAAGCCGGCCCGGTCGTCGAGGAAGAAGGCGCAGCCATGCGCCACATCCTCGGGCGTGCCGAGCCGCTTCACCGGCACGCCCTCGATGATGGCCCGCGTCTTCGGGCTATTGTCCGGATTGGCACGGCGGAACAGCTCGGTCGCGATCGGGCCGGGGCCGATCGCATTCACCGTGATGCCCTGGCTCGCCAGTTCCAGCGCCCAGGTGCGCGTCAGCCCGATCAAGCCTGCCTTGCTGGCCGCATAGGCGCTGCGCAACTCCTTCCCCAGCGCAGCGCGGCTGGCGATGTTCACGATACGCCCGAAGCCCGCCTCGCGCATCGCCGGCAGCAGCGCCTGCGCCGCCAGGATGGCACTGCGCAGGTTCACATCCATCACCGCCGCCAGATCCTCGACGCTCGTCTCCTCAAGCGGGGCGGGCCGGACGATGCCGACATTGTTGACCAGCCGCGTCGGCGCATGGGCCACCGCCACCTGCGCCAGCACGGCGCGCGTGGCGGCAAGGTCCGCGAAGTCGCAGGGCACGAACACCTCGTTCGGCAGCGGATCCTGCGGGGGGCGCAGGTCGAGCACGATGGGACGCCAGCCCGCTTCCGCCGCACGCCGCACGATGGCGCGACCGATGCCGCCCGAGCCGCCCGTCACCACGATCGCCGTCACGCACCCAACTCCTTCCGGCCAGCCGCCAAACCGATCTGGCATGGTGGAACGGCCCGCCCCGCGTCGCAATGCGGCAGCGCATGGCGTGGCCCCGTGGCTTCCCCCTATGCTGCGCGACGATGGAGCACGGACCCGACCCGATGCTGGCGACGCTGGTCGCCTGCATCCTGCTGGCCTTCCTGTTCGGCGCCGCGGCCCGCGCGATGCGGCTGCCGACCCTGGTCGGCTACATCGCCGCCGGCCTGCTGATCGGCCCCTACACGGCAGGCTTCGGCGCCGAGCGCGCCATGGTCGCGGCAATGGCCGAGATCGGCGTCGCCCTGCTGCTGTTCGGCGTCGGGCTGCATTTCCGCGCCGCCGACCTGCTGGCGGTCTGGCGCGTCGCCGTGCCGGGGGCGCTGGCGCAGATCGCGCTTGCCGCCGGCCTCGGCGCCGCGGTGGGCAGCACGCTGCTTGGCCTCTCGGGCGGTGCGGCGCTGGCCTTCGGGCTGGCGCTGGCCATCTCCTCCACCGCGGTCGCGACCCGCGTGCTGGAGGAGCGCGGGCGCCTTGGCGGTGAGGCCGGGCGGCTCGCGCTCGGCTGGCTGGTCATGCAGGATCTGGTCGTGGTCTTCGCGCTGGTCCTGCTGCCCCCCATCGCGGGCGCAGGCGGCGCCGCCGATGCGACGGCGCTGGTCTGGCAGCTCGCCGAGGCAGCGGCGGCGCTCGCAGCCTTCGGCGCGGTGATGCTGGTGTTCGGCCGGCGCGGCATTCCCTGGCTGCTGGTACGCGTGGCCCGCGCCGGCTCGCGCGAGGTGTTCACCCTGGCCGTGCTGGCCGTGGCGCTCGGCGTGGCCTTCCTGGCCGCCGAGCTGTTCGGTGTTTCCTTCGCGCTCGGCGCCTTCTTCGCCGGCGTGGTGCTGGGCGAATCCGATGTAGGCCATCAGGCCGCGGCCGAGACGACACCGCTGCAGCGCATCTTCGCCGCGATCTTCTTTGTCTCGGTCGGCATGCTGATGGACCCCGCCGCCATCGCGGCCCAGCCATTCGCCGCCGTGGCCGCGGTGCTGTCCGTGCTGCTGGCGGTCGCTGGCGGCACGCTGGCGCTGCTGCTTTTGCTGCGCGTCCATCCGCGCATCGCGCTGACGGTCGCCGGCGCGCTCGGGCAGGTCGGCGAGTTCTCCTTCCTGCTGGTGGAGGTCGCGCTGCGGCAGGGCCTGCTGCCAGAGACGGTGCGCGGCCCGGTGCTGGTCGCCGCCGCCGTCACCATCCTGACGACGCCGCTGCTGCTGCGCGGCGCCGATGCTCTGGCGCCGCGTCTGGAACGCTCGGCGCGGCTGGCCTGGTGGCGGCGGGAACGGGGGCCGCGCCTGGCGTTGACGCCGGACGCGCCGCGGGCCGGCCATGCGGTGGTGGTCGGCACGGGCCGCGTCGGCGCGGTGGTGATCCGCGCGCTGCAGCGCCACGGCCTCCCGGTGGTGGCGGTCGAGGAAAATCGTGCCGCCGCCGAAGCCCTCGCAGCGGGCGGCACGGCGGCCATCTGGGGCGATGCGACACGGCCGGAAGTGCTGCACGCCGCAGGCCTCGAAGGTGCGCGGCTGCTGGTGGTGGCTCTGCCCGGCGCAGTGGAAACGCGCGCCGTGCTGGCGCTGGCGCGCGCCGCGAACCCTGCGATCCACGCCGTGGTGCGCACGCATTCCGACGAGGAAGCGATGCTGCTGGAAGCCGAGGAAGGCGTGGGCCTGGTAATCATGGGCGAACGCGAAGTCGCCCTGGGCATGGCGGACTACGCAATGCAGCAGCTGGGCGTGAGCGCCGCCCATGCGAACGCGACCATCGCCGCCCTCCGCGCACGTCGGGCGGAGGCGGGGCACTAGGTTGGCGGCGGGAGGGGCGTTGCCCCTCCCGTACCCTCCCCACCAAGGGGCAGTGGCCCCTTGGAACCCATGAGTCTGGGTTGGAGAGAGAGGGGGCATGGCGTGCCCTGCATCACGGGTGTGGCGGTGACGCCCCCTCCCTCTCCAACCCAAAACTGATCAAGGTCCAGGAGCCCTCGGCTCCTGGCAGGTGGGGTTCGGGGAGGGCAGAGCCCTCCCCGCCCCAGCCCTGGCGCCAGCGCCGCGTTGCCGATATCCAGGTGTAGCGCCGCCTTGGGGAGGAGACGCGATGAAGGACGCCCTGCTGGCCCTCGACCAGGGCACGACCTCGACGCGCGCCATCCTGCACGACGCGGCGCTGGTGCCGCGCGCGACTGCGCAGCTGCCGCTGCCGCAGCACTACCCCTCCCCGGGATGGGTCGAGCACGAGCCCGAGGATATCTGGTCCGCGACCGTCGCCGTGCTGAAGGACGCGCTGGCGCAAGGCGGCACCACCGCCGCCGAGGTCGCCGGCATCGGCATCACCAATCAGCGGGAGACGACGCTGCTGTGGGACCGCGCGACCGGGCGCGCCCTGCACCGCGCCATCGTCTGGCAGGACCGGCGCACCGCCGCGCATTGCGCGCGGCTGGCCGCAGACGGCGCAGCCGCGGCGATCACCGCCAAGACCGGGCTGCTCTGCGACCCCTATTTCTCCGCCACCAAGCTCGCCTGGCTGCTGGAGACCATCCCCGGCGCGCGGGAGGCTGCGGCGCGCGGCACGCTGGCCTTCGGCACGGTGGATAGTTTCCTGCTGTGGCGCCTGACAGGCGGGCGCGTGCACGCGACCGATGCCACGAATGCCTGCCGCACCATGCTCTACGATATCCGCCGCGGCGATTGGGACGACGATCTGCTGCGCCTGTTCGGAATCCCGCGCGCCGTGCTGCCGGAAATCCGCGACTGCGCGGCGGAATTTGGCACCACCGATCCCGCGCTGCTCGGTGCCGCGGTGCCGATCCGCGGCATTGCCGGCGACCAGCACGCCGCGACGCTCGGCCAGGCCTGCTTCGCGCCGGGCATGGTCAAGGCCACCTACGGCACTGGCTGCTTCGCGCTGCTGAACACCGGCGACGCGCCGGTCATGTCGCACAACCGGCTGCTGACGACGCTCGCCTGGCAGCTTGGTGGAACGCGGACCTATGCGCTGGAAGGCGCGATCTTCGTCGCCGGCGCCGCGGTGCAATGGCTGCGCGACGGGCTGAAGCTCTTCGCCGATGCGGCCGAGAGCGGCGTGCTCGCGCAGCAGGCCGACCCGGCCCAGCGCGTGGTGTTCGTGCCGGCCTTTGTCGGCCTCGGCGCACCGTACTGGGATGCGGAGGCACGCGGCGCCATCCTCGGCCTCACGCGCGGCACCGGCCCGGCCGAGATCGCACGCGCGGCGCTGGAATCCGTGGCCTTCCAGACCCGCGACCTGATCGAGGCGATGGAAGCCGATTGGGCCGCCGCAGGTGGTGGGCGCGTGCTGCGCGTGGATGGCGGCATGGTCGCCTCCGACTGGACGATGCAGTTTCTGTCCGACCTGCTGGGCGCGCCGGTGGACCGGCCCGAGGTGCGGGAGACGACGGCGCTCGGCGCCGCCTATCTCGCTGGGCTGCAGGCCGGGCTGCTGCCGGCGCCCGGCCCGGCGGCGGCGCATTGGCGGCTGGAACGCCGCTTCACGCCGCGCATGGCGCGCGAGGAGGCCGATGCGCGCTACGATGTCTGGAAGGATGCGGTGAGGCGGGTGCTGACGCGATGATCTACGAAACCCTCGGCGTCACGCCGGTCATGAACGCGGCGGGCACCAATACGCGGCTCTCGGGCGGCATGATGCACCCGGAGGTCACGGCCGCAATGGCCGAAGCCGCGACCGCCTGCGTCGAGATGCACGATCTCCAGGCCGCAGCGAGCCGCGTAATCGCGGACGCGACCGGCGCTGAGGCCGGCATCGTCACCGCCGGCGCTTCCGCCGCGCTGATGCTCGGCGCCGCCGCCTGCCTGGCGGGGCTCGATGTCGCGGCGATGGATGCGCTGCCGCAAGCCGGGCCGCGCGACGAATTCATCATCGCGCGCAGCCAGCGCAACATGTACGACCGCGCGCTGCGCGTGGCCGGCGCGCGCCTGATCGAGATCGGCATCCCCGACCGTTTCAGCGGCGCCGGCGTACGCGATGCCTCCGCCGCCGAGATCGCCGCCGCGATCGGCCCGCGCACCGCTGGCGTGCTCTGGGTGGCGCAGCCCTGGTCCGAGCCCGCATTGCCCGATCTGGCGCGCGTCGCGCATGAAGCCGGCGTGCCGGTGCTGGTGGACGCTGCGGCGCAGCTGCCGCCGGCCGCCAATCTCCGCCGCTTCTTCGAAGACGGCGCGGACCTCGTCTGCTTCTCCGGCGGCAAGGCGATCGGCGGGCCGCAGGCCAGCGGCATGCTCGCGGGCCGGCGGGACCTCGTGGCCTCTGCCCTGCTGCAGATGCTCGACCTCGACCTGCCGGAGGGGCAGTTCCGCCTGCCGGCGGAGTTCGGCGGCAACGCCACGCCGCCGCGCTTGCCGCAGCACGGCATCGGGCGGTCCTGCAAGACGGGCAAGGAGGAGATCGTCGGCCTGCTGGTCGCGCTCCGCCGCTTCGCCGCCGAGGATGACGCAACCCGCAGCGCGCGGCTGCGCGCCCGCCTGCAGGCGGTGCGCGACGCCGCCGGCATCGGCGAGATCGCGGATGGCGCCGTGCCGCTGCTGCTGATCCGCTGCGCGGACGCTGCCGCCGCGCGCCAGGCGGAAGCCCGGCTGCGCGTACGGCGTGTTCATGTCGGCCAGGGCCGCCTCAGGGACGGCGTGCTAGTGGTGAACCCGCTGGCGCTGGCCGAACGCGACCTCGGCCTGCTCGGTGCCGCGCTGCGAGACGTGCTGGGCGGCTAATCGAGTAGCTTCATCTGGAGCAGCTCTTCCGCCACCTGCACCGCGTTCAGCGCCGCGCCCTTGCGTAGCGTGTCGGTGGCGCACCAGAAGGCGAGGCCGTTCGGCACCGTCGCATCGCGCCGCAGCCGGCTGACATAGACCATATCCTCGCCAGCGATCTCGGCGGGCGTCACATAGCCAGCCTCCTCCCGCCGGTCGAGCAGCGTCACACCCGGCGCATCGCGCAGTGCGGCCCAGGCGGCCCTCTCAGTCACCGGGCGCTCGAACTCCACCACCACCGTCGCGCAATCGCCGATGAAGACCGGCACGCGCACGCAGCTCGCCACCGCCGCAAGGTCGGGGTCCACCAGCTTGCGCAGCTCAGCCGCGACGCCGGCTTCCTCGCGAGTCGCGCCATCACCACCAAAGTCGCCGACCTGCGGGATCAGGTTGAAGGCGATGGCCTTCGGGAACTGCTCGGCCGGCGGCGCCTCATTCACATAAATGCCGCGGGTCTGCGCCCAGAGCTCGTCCATCGCGTCCTTCCCGGCGCCGGCGACCGCCTGCAGGCCGGTGATGACGGCGCGTCGCGCACGGCCGATCGCATGCAGCGGCTTCAGCGCGACAGCCACTGTCGTGGCCACGCTGCTGGGACACGCGACGATGCGGCGCTTCACGGCGCGCTTCAGCGCGGCAGCGTTCACCTCCGGCACCACCAGCGGCACGTCGGGCTCCATTCGGAAGCGCGCCGAGAGGTCCACCACCATCGCGCCAGTCGCGGCGATGCGCGGCGTCTCGGCCGCGCTGGCGGCCTCGCCAGCGGCCATGAAGACCAGGTCGGTACTGCCGAAATCATGGCCCTCGGTGCCGCGGACGCGCAGCACGCGCTCCTCGCCATAGGAGACCTCGGCCCCGCCGCCGCGCCCCGGCACAAGGGCCGTGACCTCGGTGGCCGGGAAGCCACGCTCCGCCAGGGTGCGCAGGACCTCGCGCCCGACCTGGCCGGTCGCGCCGACCACGGCGATGCTGATACCCATGTGACCACCCGAACCGTCTTGCGACCGCGGAGTTAGGCGCCCGGCGCCCCCAGGGCAACCTCCGGCCTGTCCGGCGGTGCTGGCGGCACGGCCGCGGGATAGCCTATGTCGCCCGGACGGCCGCCAGGAAGCTCGCGGATTTCTCCCGCAGCGTGGCGGCCTGGGCGGCCAGCGCGCCGCTGTCGTCGCGCATCGCCGCCGCCGAGGTGCCAGTCGCCTCCGCCGCGCCGCGCACGCCCTGGATACGGTCCGCAACGGTGCCGGTGGCAGAGGCAACCTGGGCGGCGCTCCGCGCGATCTCCTGCGTCGCGGATCCCTGTTCCTCCACCGCGCCGGCGATGGTGGTGGCGATCTCGCTGGTGCGTGCCACGATGGCGCCGATGCTGCGGATCGCCTCCACCGCCTGGCCGGTCACGCCCTGCATCTCCGCGATCTGGCGGGCGATGTCTTCCGTCGCCTTGGCCGTCTGGTTCGCCAACAGCTTCACCTCGCTCGCCACCACCGCAAAGCCCTTGCCGGCTTCGCCGGCCCGCGCCGCCTCGATCGTGGCGTTCAGCGCCAGAAGATTGGTCTGGCCCGCAATATCGCCGATCAGGCGGACAACATCGCCGATGCGCGACGCGGCATCCGACAGCCCCTGCACCGTCGCATCGGTCTGCCCCGCTTCCGTCACCGCACGGGCGGCGACTTCGGCGGCTTCCTGCACGCGGCGTGCGATCTCCGCCACGCTCGCGGCCATTTCCTCGGCGGCTGCGGCGACCGACTGCACATCGCCATTGGCGCGCCCACCGGCCTCGGCCACCGCCGCAGCTTCCGCGCCCGAGACCTCGGCCGAGCCCGACAGGCTGCGCGCGGAGGCCTGCAGCCGCTCGGCAGACGCCGCGACCGCCTCCACCACCGCGCCCACCTCATGCTCGAAGGTATCGGCAAGGCGCACCTTTTCCGTCGCCAGCTGCCAGGTGAGCATGGCCGCCGTGTAATCGCCCGCAGCATCGCGAATGGCGGAGATCCGCAGTTCCAGCACATCCGGGCCGAGCTTGATCCGCGCAGTGTGCGGCAGCCGCGAGGGGTCGGCGAGCATCGCGCGCTGATGCGTGGGATTGCGGTGGAAAACATCGATGCTCTCGCCGAGCAGTTGCTCCGGCGGCACCGGCAGATGGGTCCTGATCTGGTCAAGCAGGTGCCGCGTCTCGGCGTTCATATAGGTGATGCGGAAATCGTCGCGCGGATCCGCGCTCATCACCGCGGTTGGCAGCTGCTCGATCATCTGGCCCTGCGCGAAGGCGCGGCCGACGGTGGCGCGCAGCGTCTCCAGCGCTTCGGCGATGGTGCCGATCTCGTCATGCCGGCCGCGATGCGGCACGACGGCACCCGCGTCTCCGGCGGCAATCAGGCGCATCGCACCGGCCAGCCGCCGCAGCGGTGCGCCGACCGTCGTCGCCATCGCAACGCCGGAGAGCACGATCACCAGCGCGATGGCGAAGCCGGTCCAGAGCGTCACGCTCTGCACCTGGTGCGCGGCCGCCACCAGCACGAGGCGCCGTTCGGCCGAAATCTGCAGGCTGGCCTCCGTCAACTGCCCAATCTCGCCCAGCATCGCCAGGCGCGCGGGGCCGAGCTGCTCCAGACGCAGCCGCTCCACCGTCTCGCCGGCGGCCAGCACCTGCTCCGCAGCCTCCCCGATGCGCTGCGCGCTTTCGAGCAGGCGGGCGATGTCGCCAAGCAGCTGCGGCGCGCCCTCGATCCCGGCCAGGCCGCGCCCATGCACGCGGATCTGCGCGATGCCGCGGCGCACGCGGCGGGTCTGTGTCGCATCCCCGGTCGCCAGCAGGCGCTGCACGCTGAGCCGCACGTCATTGACGGCGGCATGGACGGTCATCAGGCGCTGGCGCACATCCTCCTGCGCTTCCGCGGGCACGTCGAAAGCCAGGCTGCCGCTCACTGTCTCGAACACGGTGTCGTACTCGGCCGCGCCGCCGAACAGGCCCTCATCGCGCAGCCGCACCAGCCGGGCGCGTTCGGCGGCCAGGCTCTCCAGCACGCTGCGATAGGCTTCGGTCGCCGTACGCAGGCGCGGCAGGACGGCGCGCATCGCCGGATCGCCATGCACCTCGACGCCGGCCGTCACCCCCACCAGCCCCCTGTCGAGCGCGGTGAGAAGGCGGGCGCGGGCCTGACCCTGCCCCGCGGCGTCCTGCGTCAGCAGCAGGTCGCGTTCCAGCACCGGCACTTCGCGCAGCGCATCAGCGCCGGCTTCGATCCGCGCCTGCGCGGCTTCCAGGCGGCCCTGCTCGCGCTGCGCCTCGGCGACGTCGGCCGCCTGCCCCTGCACCAGCACAACCAGCAGGATCAACAACCCGACGGCCAGCGCCGCGCTGGCAGCAAGCTTCCGGCCGACCGAGAGATTGAGGAGAAGGCGCATGACAGGGGCTGTTCCGCGGCGATGACCACGCCGCACCTATCAGCCGCGCCTTGACGGCCGGTGAACGCGCCCCGCGACGGGGCACGTTCACCGGCTGGCAGGACTCAGCGCTCGACCAGGTTGTCCGGTACGCGCTGGCCCACCTCGCGCAGATAGCGGGCTGCGCCCGGGTGGAAGGGCAGGAAGCTGTTCTTGGTCCAGTTCTCCGCCAGCGTCTCCGACGCAGCGGCGATTGCCTGGCGCAGCCGCGGATTCTGGCCGAGCACCGACTTGGTGATCTCATAGGCCAGGTCGTCCGGCAGCGAGCGGTGGGCGATCGCGAAATTGTACATGCCGACGATGCGCAGCGGCCGCTCCTGCTTGCGATAGGTGCCCATCGGCAGCGTCCCAGCGGCCAGTTCCGGGAATTGCTGCGTCAGGCTGCGCTGCTCGGCCTCGGTGAAGTCGAGGTAGTTCACATCGGCCTGCACCTCGATCTCGGCGAAGGCCGGCACCGGCACGCCAGAGGCGAAGACGAAGGCGTCGAGCAGCCGGTCCTGCAGCTGCCCAGCCATGTCGGACGCCGAGCCGTAGCGGATCGCGGACGGCCGCGCGCCCAGGTGGTTCAGCATCAGCGGGTAGTAGGTGCCCGGCGTGCCGCCGCGCGGCCCGACACCGACATTCTTGCCGGCCAGCTGCGCATGGCTCGTGATGCCCGAGGATTTCAGCGCGATGCCGTGGAAGGGCGTGTCGTACATCGGGAACAGGGCGCGGATATCGCGGAAGCGCTGGCCCTGCGTCCAGTCGCCCTGGCCGTTCCAGGCCTGCAGCGCGACGCCCATCGTCACCATGCCGAGCTCGACCTCGCGCCGCTGCACCAGGACGATGTTCTGGTTCGGGCCCTGCGTGGTCCGGTAGGAGATGTTGACCCCCGTCGCCTCCTGCGCGAGCTGGCCCCAGGCCGGCCCATACAGCGCATAGGTGCCGCCCGGCGCGGCGGTGCCCATCGTCAGGGCGCGCGGCCAGGCGGCGTTGCGCGGCTGCGCCGCCGCCGGGCGGAGCCCAAGCAGCATCGGCGCGGCGATGGCAGAGCCGAGCAGGATTGTACGACGACGCATGGTTTCCTCCCTTGGCGTGCGTTTCGTCTCAATCAGTTAGCGATTGGCGCGGGTGGCGGCAAGCAAGCTGCGCGGCGCGACACCCCCTGCGGCTGGCTGGCCTTGCGCGGACTCGGGGACATGCCACATGGCTCCCCGCCCATGCTCCACATGATCAAGCTATGCGTCGGGGTGAAGGAAGTCGCCGAGCTGGCCGAATGGCAGCGCGCGCGCCGCCGCCACGACCCGCCGCTCCGCCACCAGACGCGGATGATGCCGAAGCGCGTGCCGGAGCTGCTGGATGGCGGCAGCCTCTATTGGGTGATCGGCGGCTTCGTGCGCGTGCGCCAGCGCCTGCTGGATGTGCGGGAGGAGCTTTGGGACGATGGCTCCGCCTGTTGCGGCCTGGTGCTGGACCCGGAGCTGGTCCCGGTGGAGCTGCGCCCCCAAAAGCCATTCCAGGGCTGGCGCTACCTCGACCCCGCCGCCGCCCCGCCGGACCTGCCGAAGGGCCAGGTGCCGGCACAGGGCCTTGAGAAGCTCCCGCCCAAGCTGCGGAACGAGCTGCGGGAGTTGTGCCTGATCTGACCGCCGCCCTCCCCCGCAGCGCGGGGGAGAGACCGGGACCCGTCAGCCTTCAAGCCTGACATTGGCGATCCGCGCCACCTCGCGCCAACGCGCGAGCTCGGCGCGGAGGAAGGCGCTGAATTGCTCGGGCGTCTGCGGGTCGGCCAGCATCCCGGCCTCCTCGATCCGGCGCACCACCTCGGCATCGCGGAGCACCGCGGTCACGTCGGTGTTGATGCGGCGGATGATCTCGGCCGGCGTCCCGGCCGGCGCGGCCAGCCCGTTCCAGCCCACCGCCTGATGGCCCGGCGCAACCGTCTCGGCAAACGTCGGCACATCGGGGGCCCAACTCACGCGCTGCGCGGTGCTGACGCCGATCAGCTTCAGCCGCCCCCCGCGGACATGCGGCAGCGCGGAGGCGAGGCTGTCCGTCATCAGCCGCACATTGCCCGCCAGCAGGTCGGTCACCGCCGGGCCGCTGCCGCGGTAATGGACCATGTTCAGTCGCACGCCGAGCCGGTGCGCCAGCAGCTCCGCGGCCATATGCGCGCCGCTCGCGGGGCCTGCCGTCGCGACATCCAGCGGCTGCGCCGCCGCGCGCGCCGCGGCCAGGAACCCCGCCGGGTCATTCGCCGGGAAAGACGGGTGCGCCACGATGCAGAGCGGCACCATCGTCAGGTTGGTGATCGGCGCGAAGTCGCGCTCCGGGTCGTAGGGCAGGCGCGGCATGACGGCCGCATTCACCGCCATCGGCCCGATCGAGCCCGCGACCAGCGTGGTGCCATCGGCCGGCGAACGCGCGGTGGCTTCCATCGCCGGCACGCCGGCGCCGCCGCCGCGATTCTCCACCACAACGCGCTGCGGCCAGCGCGCGGACAGCGCATCGGCGACCAGGCGGGCGATGATGTCGGTAGATTGCCCCGGCGGGAACGGAACGATGATCCGCACCGGCCGGTCCGGCCAGGTGGCCTGCGCGTGCGCAACGGCCGGCAGGACCAACGGCGCCCCGGCAAGGGCAAGGAATGAACGACGTCCCGGCATGGCTTCCCCCTTATGTTTGATTACGTCCAGTTAATCATACGGGGCTGGCGGCGCAAGCATCGCTTGCTAGCCTCCTGCGCACAGGAACGGAGGAACGCCCCATGCCCACGCCGCTGCACGCCGCCATGTTCGACCTGACCGGGCGGGTGGCGCTCGTCACCGGCGCCTCGCGCGGGTTGGGGGCGGCGATGTCCACCGGACTCGCCCGCGCCGGCGCCGAAGTGATCCTGAACGGCCGCGACCAGGCGACGCTCGACGCCCAGGCGGCGGCGATGCGCGCCGAGGGGCTGAAGGTCCGCACCGCCGCCTTCGACGTGCGCGACGCGGCGCAGATGGAGCAGGCGGTGCGCGGCCTCGGGCCCATCGACATCCTGCTGCACAATGCCGGCAACCAGTATCGCGGCCCGGTCGAGACGCTGACCGATGAAGGCTGGTACGGCGTGCTCGACACCCACCTGACCGCGCTGTTCCGCCTTTCGCGCCTCGTGGTGCCGGGGATGAAGGAGCGCCGGCGCGGCAAGATCATCGCGACCGGCAGCCTGGCGTCGGATCTCGGCCGCGGCACCATCACGCCGTATTCGGCGGCGAAGGGCGGGCTCAAGATGTTCATCCGCGCGCTGGCGGTGGAACTCGGCCCGCACAATGTGCAGTGCAACGCGATCGGGCCGGGCTGGTTCGACACGGATATGAACAAGCCGCTGGTCGACAACGCGGAATGGATGGCGCAGGTCAAGCGCCGCTGCCCCGCCGGCCGCTACGCCGCCCCAGAGGAGATCGCGGGTACGGCGGTGTTCCTGGCCTCCCCGGCCAGCGACTTCGTCTCCGGCCAGCTGATCTTCGTGGATGGCGGCGTCACCGCGAACATGATGTAGAGGCGCCGCGTCCCCGGCCGCCGGCTTGCGCCAGACCGGCCGGGGCGACCATATGCGGCGGATGGACCTCGACTTCACCGATGCGGAGCTCTCCCGCTACTCGCGCCACATCCTGCTGGCGGAGGTGGGCGCGGTCGGCCAGGCGAAGCTGCGCGCGGCGCGCGTGCTGGTGGTCGGCGCGGGCGGGCTCGGCTCGCCGCTCGCGCTCTATCTCGCCGCGGCCGGGGTCGGCACGATCGGCCTCGTGGACCACGACGCGCTCGAGCTGTCGAACCTGCAGCGCCAGGTTGCGCACACCACCGCCCGCATCGGCCGCAACAAGGCCGAGAGCGCGGCAGAGACGCTCGGCGCGCTGAACCCGGATATCCGCGTCGAGGTGCATGCCCGCCGCATGGACGCCGCCGCCGCGCAGGAGCTGATCCCGCGCTATGACATCGTCTGCGACGGCACCGACAATTTCGCCACGCGCTTCCTGCTCGGCGATGCCTGCCACCTGCTGGGCCGTCCGCTGGTCTCGGCCGCCGTGCTGCGCTTCGAGGGGCAGCTCTCGGTCTTCCAGGGCCATCAGGGCGCGCCGCATCCCTGCCATCGCTGCCTGCACCCCGAACCGCCGCCCGAAGGGCTGGTGCCCACCTGTTCGGAAGCCGGCGTGCTCGGTGCGGTGACGGGCGTGATGGGCACGCTGCAAGCGACCGAGGTGCTGAAGCTCATCCTGGATATCGGCGAGACGATGTCGGGCCGGCTGCTGCTGTGGGATGCGCTGGATGCCCGCTTCCGCACGGTGAAGCTGAAGCGCGACCCGGCCTGCGCGCTCTGTGGCGAACAGGCGACGATCCGCGACCTTGCGGCGCATGCCGAGGCGCCGGCACCGGTCTGCGCGGCGTGACGCTGCCGCTCGGCATCCTGCTGCTCTCGGGCGGGCATGAGCGCGCGCATTATGCGCTGGTGCTGGCCACCGGCGCGGCGGCAATCGGGCGCGAGGTCGTGATCTTCGCCACCAATGCCGGCTGCCGCCTGTTCGACGCCTCCCGCCCGCTGGAAGCCGACCCGCGGGAGGCGCTGCTGGCCGAGCGCGGCGTGGCCGGCATCGGCACCCTGCTGGCGGCGGCGGCGGAGCTCGGCATCCGCCGCATCGCCTGCGAGGCCGGGCTGCGCGCCGAGGCGATGGAGCCCGGCAGCCTCACCCCCGAGGTGGAGGTGGCAGGCGTCGTCACCTTCCTCGCGGCGGTCGGGCCGGGGCAGATGATCAGCCTGTGAGCGCCCGCTTGACCGGCAACGGGGGAATGTCCCAGGGATCGTCCATGCCCTTCCCCCGAGCCGCGCGGCGGTCTGCCGGAGTCGCCTTGCTGATACTGGCCGTCGGGGCCGGGCCGGCGCTGCCGCAATCCTCGCAGCCTCTGCCACCGCCGGTCCCGCCCGGCAGCCTGCCGCCGCCGCGGCCGGCCCAGTCCGCGCCGCCGGCGAGCCAGCCAGCGCCCGCCCCGGCGCCGCGCCCGCCGGCCGCGCCCGCACCGCAGGCGCCCACCACCCGGCCCCCGGCCGCGCCAGCCCCATCCCAGGCCGCGCCCTCCCAGGCGCCTCGACCGGCCGCCAACGCGCCCGCCCAGGGCCAGCCGCGGCCGCAAGGCGCGCCATCCAGCACGCAGCCCGGCGCGCAGCGCCCGCCCGGCCAGGCGCCCACCGTCGGCAGCCAGACCCCGCCGCAGAACCGCCGCCCGCCCGGCACGGCGGCCGGCACGGCCGCGGGTGCGGCCGCCGGCGCCGCAGCCGGGGCGGGCGCCGCCGCGGCCGCCAGCCGCACGCCCGAACCCGCCCAGCCCGCCCCGCCGCCCGGGCCGCCGCCCCTGCCCGCGCCCTCCACCGGCCAGGTCAGCGGCCTGCCGATCCCGCGCTTCGCCTCGCTGCGGTCGGACCAGGTGAATCTGCGCGTCGGGCCGAACACGACCTTCCCGATCGAATGGACCTTCCAGCGCCGCGACCTGCCGGTGATGATCGTCGGCGAATTCCAGGTCTGGCGCCGCGTGCGCGACATGGAGGGCACCGAGGGCTGGGTGCACCAATCCACCCTGGCCGGGCGCCGCACCGCGCTGGTGCGGCCGACGAATGCCGCGCCCGAGATCACGCTGCGCCGCCGGCCGGAGGAGAGTGCGGCCGCCGTCGCCCGCCTGCGCAGCGGCGTGATCACGCGCATCCGCGAATGCGCCCCGGCCAGCGCCTGGTGCGAGGTGCAGGTCACCACCCATCGTGGCTATATTCGCCGCGCCGATGTCTGGGGCCTGCTGCCGGACGAGGAGGTCAAGTGAGCGACACGCCCGACCCCGCGACCCATGACCTTGGCGGCGCCGCGCGCTTCCGCTGCACGCCGGTCGAACCCGATGACGAAGCGCCGCCCGATCCCTTCGGCAAGCGCGTGGATGCGCTGCGCCAGTTGCTGGCCGCCAAGGGCCTGATGCGCGTGGACGAGCTGCGCCGGGGGATCGAGGCCCTGCCGGAGGCCGAGTACCACGCACTCGGCTATTACGAACGCTGGCTGCGCTCGATCTCGGCGAACATGGTGGCGAAGGGCGTGATCGCGGCGGAGGATCTGGCGTGATGCGTTTCCAGCCCGGCGATGCGATCCGCGTGAAGCGCGATTTCCCCGAACTGCGCGGCCCCTGCCACATCCGCACGCCGCATTATCTGCGCGGCCGTCCCGGCGTGGTGGAACGCCCGCTCGGCGCCTTCCCGAACCCCGAGGACCTGGCCTTCGGCCGGCCGGCCGCGCGGGTGCCGCTCTATCATGTCCGGTTCGAACAGCCGGCGCTGTTCCAGGAAGGCCAGGCTGGCGACACGCTGCTGGTCGAGATCTTCGAACACTGGCTGGAGGCCGCCTGACCATGGCCGCCCCGCCCAAGGCCGAAAGCGTCGCCCTGCTGGAGCGCTTCGTCGCCGCGCTGAAGGCGCGCGGCGTGGTGACGGAAGAGGAAATCCAGGACCGCATCGCGCGCACGGACCGCGCCAGCCCCGAGATCGGCGCGCGCATGGTCGCCCGCGCCTGGACCGACCCCGCCTATCGCGC
>JBIKSZ010000069.1:0-15743 GCA_044348345.1 Roseomonas sp.
GTCGAACACCGCCTCCTGCACGACGGCGACGCGGAAGTTGCAGGAGGACGCATCGAAGACGCTCGCCTGCACGCAGTTGCTGGTCGCGCCGCCGGCCACCAGCAGCGTGTCGATGCCGCGTTCGACGAGGTAGCCGAGCAACGGCGTGCCGTGGAAGGCGCTTGGCTTCTTCTTGACGAAGACGATGTCGTTCGGCCCGGGGTGCAGACCTTCAGCCAACTCCGCGCCGCGCGTGCCGGCCAGGCACCAATGCGGGCTCTGCAGCAGGTCGCGCTTGCGGCCATAGACGCCGATATCGGCGCCGGACGGATCCAGTTCGAAGCGCGTGAAGAAGCAGGGCGCCCCGGCCGCCTGCGCGGCGCCAACGAGGCTTGCGATCGCCTGCAGCGCGGCCCGGCCGGCATCGCCGCAGGAGGATGGCCAGGCGGCGTCGTTGCCGACCTCTCCCACCATGTAGCGCTGCGCGTCGATGACCAGGACAGCGCATTTCTGCCCGAAGCCCATCCGGCGGCCGAAGCGGCCCTTCGCCAGGATCGCGCGGTCCTCATCGGTCAGGAAACGGTCCCAGATCTGCATCATCGCCTCCGGTGCCGGGCGCGGGATGGTGGCTCAAGGGCCCGTTGACGCCCGGCGAAGGCGAAGGCTAGCGTTGTCCGAACAACCGAACAACACCGCTGCGCGGCGCGCCGCGCCCCGGAGGATCATGGCGTCCGACCTTCCCTTCGCCGCCGGCCTGCATCGCAAATCCTTCGATCCCGCGTCGCGCGGCATGCTGGATGGCGTGCGGGTGATCGACCTCTCGCGCCTGGTTGCTGGGAACCTGCTGACCCTCACCCTCGCCGATCACGGCGCAGAGGTGGTGAAGATCGAACCGCCCGCAGGCGACAGCCTGCGCGCCTGGAAGGTCAAGGGCGTCGAGACGGCGTGGAAGACCTGGTGCCGCAACAAGCGCAGCGTCTGCCTCGATTTGCGCAACCCGGAGGCCGCCGCCGTGGTCCGGCGACTGGCGCAGGATGCGGCGATCTTCGTCGAGAGCTTCCGGCCCGGCGTGCTGGAGGAGATGGGGCTCTCGCCCGCATCGCTGCTGGAGGCCAATCCGCGCCTGGTCATCGTGCGCGTCTCCGGCTGGGGGCAGGATGGGCCGTACCGGCACAAGCCGGGCTTCGGCACGCTGGTCGAGGGCTATTCGGGCTTTGCCTCGATCAACGGCTTCGCCGACCGCGAGCCGGTGCTGCCGCCGATGTTCATGGCGGATGCCTATGCGGGCCTCTATGGCTCCACCGCGACGATGATGGCGCTGCGCCATGCGGAAGCGACGGGCGAGGGGCAGGTGATCGACGTCTCTCTGTTCGAGCCGATCTTCGCCATCCTCGAGCCGCAGATGGCCAATTACGCCATGACCGGCACGCCGAAGCCGCGCACGGGCAGCCGCTCCACCAACACCGCCCCGCGCAATGCCTATCGCACCAAGGACGGGAAATGGGTGGGCCTGTCCTCCTCCACCCAATCGGTGTTCGAGCGGCTGATGCGTTCGATTGGACAGGAGGCGCTGCTGGCCGATCCGCGCTTCGCCACCAACAGCGACAGGCTGCGCCACATTGAGGCGATTGACGGCGTGATCCGCGACGCTGTTGCGACCATGACGCTCGCCGAGGCGCTGGCGCAGTTCGACCGCGACGGCGTGACGATCGGCCCGATCCTCGATGTGAGCGACCTGGCGACGGATGCCTATGTGCGGGAGCGCGAGGCGCTCATCGCCGTGCCGGATGCGGAGATGCCGGGCGGCCTGCTGCCGATGCACGGGCAGGTGCCGCGCCTGTCGCGCACGCCCGGCGCGCTGCGCTGCCCCGCCCCGCGCCTCGGCCAGGATACGCGCGACATTCTGGCCGGCACCTTGGGTGCTGCGGAGGCCGACCGCCTAATCACCCAGGGCGTCGCGATCGGAGCCAAGGAATGACCAAGCCCCGGCGCCTGTGGCGCGCCATGCTCTATGTGCCGGCGAATGTCCCCCGCTTCGTCGAGAAGGCGCCGAAGGCCGGTGCGGATGCCGTGGTGCTCGACCTCGAGGACAGCGTGCCGCATGACCGCAAGCTGGAGGCGCGCGCGGGGCTGGCGGAGGCCATCGCCATCGCGGGCTCCGGCGGCGCCGATGTGCTGGTGCGCGTCAACCGCCCGATGCGGCTCGCGGTTGGGGACGTCGAGGCCGCGGCGCGCGGTGGCGCGCAGGGCATCCTGCTCACCAAGGTTCTCGGGCCCGACCATGTGCGGCTGGCCGCCGAGATCCTTGCCGAGACCGAGCGCCACCCGATGGCGATCGTGCCGATGATCGAAACCGCAGCGGCGGTGCAGCAGACCGAGGCGATTGCAGCCTCGCATCCACGGGTCGCGGGGCTGCTGGTCGGCGCGGAGGACCTCGCGCTCGAATGCGGCGCGGCCGCCGATGACGAGTTGATCGTCATGGCCAAGCGGCGCGCGGTGCTGGCCTGCGTGGCCGCGGGCGTCTCGCCCTTCGGCACGCTCGGCACGGTCGCGGATTACCGCGATCCGGATGCGGTCCGTGCGCTGGCGCTGCGCTCGCGCCGTTCCGGATTCGTTGGTGCAACCTGCATCCACCCTGCACTCGTGCCAGTGCTGCGCGAGGCTTTTTCGCCCACGCCGGCGGAGCTCGACCTCGCGCGACGCCAACTGGCTGCGGCGGTGGAAGCGGCCAAGGAGGGGCGGGGCTCCTTCACCGTGGATGGGCTGATGGTGGATGAGCCGATCCTGATCCGCGCGCGACGTCTTCTGGCTGCCGCGGGCGAGGAGGTGGCCGGTGGCTGACGCGCCCGATCTCGCGGCGCTGGTCGCGACCTCCGCCGAAGCGCTGCATGGCATCCGCTCGCGCACCGATCCAGAGCGCATCGCGGCGGAACTCGACCGGCTGAACCGCGCGGTGCGCGATCTGGCGCGCGGCGCCGTCGGCCCCTTCGACCATCCGGGCGATTTCGCCGCCGCCATGCTGCGCAACGCCGATCCGACCAATGGCTGACGCGGCGGAGATCCTCGACCTTCCCTTGGCGCGCGCGGCGGAGCGGGTCCGCGCGGGGGATGTCACCTCGGTACAGCTGACTGAGGCCGCCATCGCGCGCGCGGCGGCGACGCAGCGGCTCGGCAACGCCTTTGTCGAGATCTTCGCCGATCGCGCCCTGGCGCAGGCGGAGATGCTGGATCGCGAGCTGCGGCGCGGCCAGTGCTATGGCCCGCTGCACGGCGTTCCGCTGGCGCACAAGGACTGCCTGGAGCGCATCGGCAAGCCGATGCGCGTCGGCTCCGTGGTGACCGACGACCTGCCCGGTACGGCCAGCGCCACGGTGCTGACGCGCCTGGCGGCAGCGGGGGCGGTGGATCTCGGGCGGCTGCACCTGAACGAGATGGTGGCCGGCCCTACAGGGCAGAACCCGCATCTCGGCGATTGCCGCAACGCCTGGGACCCGGCGCGCACCTCCGGCGGTTCGTCCAGCGGTTCGGCCGTCGCGGTGGCGAGCGGTGCGGTGTTCGGTGCGCTCGGCTCCGACACCGGCGGCTCCACGCGCCTGCCGGCAGCGATGAACGGGCTGTTCGGTCTGAAGGGCAGCTATGGGCGCGTGAGCCGCGCAGGCTGCTTCCCGCGCGCCTTCTCGCTCGACTGCGTCGGGCCGATCGCGCGCACCGCGGAAGATTGCGCGCTGCTGCTCGGCGCAATCGCCGGGCCTGATCCGCGCGACCCTAGCACGCTGGACGCGCCTGTGCCCAACTATGTCGCGCGCCTCGCCGATGCTGCGGATGGCTCGCGCCTCGCGGTGCTGGCCGATGCGGGCGAAGTGCATCCCGATATCGCCGCGGCGCTCGACCGCGTGCTGCGCGTCGCGGCCGATCTCTTCGGCCCGGTGCAGCGTCGCGCCTTTCCGGCGCTCGCCACCTGCTACGCCATGGGCGACGTCATCTCGAAGGTGGAGGCGGCGACGCTGCACGGCGCCTGGATGGCCGAGCGCGGGGAGCACTACTCCCAGGCGGTGTTCAGCCGCACGGAGCCCGGCCTGCACATCCCCGCCCCCCGCTACCTCGAGGCGCTGCTGCTGCGCGCCAAGGTGCTGCAGCGCTTCCTGGACGAGACCATGCAGGGCTGCGACGTGCTGATCTGCCCGACCATGCCGGTCCCGACGCCAACGCGTGTCGAAGCCGATATGGAACAGGGCGAACGCGTCTTCCCGGTGGTTGCTGCGCTCACGCGGCTGACGCGGCCCTTCAGCTATCTCGGCGTGCCGGTGCTGACGATGCCGGCCGGGCTTGATGGCAACGGCATGCCGATCGGCCTGCAGCTGATCGGGCGCCCGCTGGGCGAAGCGCGGCTGCTGGCGCTGGCGCACCGCCTGGCGCCGCTGATCGGCTGGACCTTCTCGCCCAGCCAGACGGCCTTGGCACGCGCCGGGTCGGACATGTCGTAGCCCTTTTGGGAACAGCAACGGGAGGAGGCCATCATGACCACGACACGCAGGACCATTCTGGCGGCCACGGCGGGCGCATCCGCCATGCTCGCCTTCGGGGGCGAGGCCGCAGCGCAGGCCAGCTGGCCCGCGCGCCCGGTGCGCCTCATCGTTCCCTTTCCCCCGGGCGGCAGCAATGACGTGCTCGCCCGCGCGCTCGCGGAGCGTCTGTCACCGCGGCTCGGCCAGCCCGTGGTGATCGAAAATCGCGGTGGTGCCGGCGGTGCGATCGGCGCCGATGCCGTCGCGAAAAGCGCGCCAGATGGCTACACGCTGATGTTCATCTCCAGCTCGCTGACGACCAATGCAGCGACCCAGCCGCTGCCCTACAACCCGGCGACCGACTTCACCGCCGTGGCCCATGTGGCCAGCGCGCCGATGATCGTCGCGGTCGGTGCCGATTTCGAGGCGCGGACCCTGCAGGACCTGCTGCGCATCGCGCGCGCACAGCCGAACCGGCTGCGCTTCGGTGGCGCCGGCCCGGGCGACACCAGCTTCTTTTCCGGCGAGTTGCTGAAGCAGGCGGCCGATATCCAGATGGAAGCCGTGGCCTATCGCGGCATCGTGGATGCGCAGACCGATGTGGCGGCCGGACGGATCGAGCTGGTCGTGACGACGCTGGCCTCCGCGCGGTCGTTGATCGATGCCGGGCGCATGCGCGTGCTGGCCGTGGCCGCGGAGCAGCGCGACCCGGCGCTGCCCGATGTTCCGACCGCGCGGGAAGCGGGGCTCGACTACACCACGGGCGTCTGGTTCGGCCTGTTTGGCCCGGCGGCGATGCCTGCCGCGGTGGTCGCGCGGCTGAACCGCGAGGTGAACGAGGTCCTCCGCGATCCCAGCTACCAGGAGTTCCTGGGCCGCGTCGGCGCCACGGCGGCACCTCTGACGCCAGAGGATTTCCAGGCCAAGCTGCGCTCGGAGGTTCAGCGCTGGACCGACATCGCGCGCCGCGCCGGCGTTGCGATTCGCTGATCGCGGGTATCAGCCCATCTCGTCGGCGATGAGCGCGAGGCCCTCGGCGACGGAGACGAATTCGCCGCCGGCCACCACGCGATCCGCGCCGAAGCGATCCTCGAAGAGGCGGCGCACGGCCGGCACCAGCGACGTGCCGCCCGTGAGGAAGACGCGGTCGAGCTGCCCTGGCGCGAGGCCTGCATCGAGCAGGGCGGCATCGACCGCCGATGCGATCCTGCCGAGTTCGGGGGCGATCCAGCCTTCGAACTCGGCGCGGCTGATCGGCGCTTCCAGTACCAGATCGCCATGGGTGAAGCGCAGCATGGTGGTGTCAGCGTGCGAAAGGGCCGCCTTGGCGCCCGACACGGCGCGATAGAGCGCATAGCCCGCCTCGTCCTCGATCAGCTGGATCAGCCGGCGCAGGCGGTCCGGATGCTCAGCCGTCCGGGCAACCTCGGCGATGTCGCGCAGCGTCTTCGGCGCGCGCATCAGCGACAATTGGTGCCAGCGGGCGAAGCTGGTGAACCAGCCCGGCGGCACCGGCAGCGGCGTGCCCATGACCGTGTAGCTGCTGCCCTTGCCGAGTGCGGGCGACACGACACGGTCGATGATGCGGTAGTCGAAGGCATCGCCCGCGATTCCGACGCCGGCATGGCCAAGCGCTGTCACCCGGCGCGGCGGCCCAGGGTCGAAGCGCAGCACGGAGAAGTCGCTTGTGCCGCCGCCGAAATCGGCGACGAGAATCGTCGTTGGCTTGTTCAGCCCGGCCGCGAAGCGGTGTCCTGCCCCGGCGGGTTCCAGCGCCACCTGGACCTGTCCCAACCCTGCGGCGGCGAAGGCCGCGCGCAGGCGGTGCTCGCCGAAATCATCGCCGCCCGAGTCGCCGACGAAGCGAACCGGCCGACCGATCACGATGCGCGCGTCGTCCAGGTCACCCCGGAAGGGGGCGAGCAACTCGCTGAGGAACAGCGCGATCATCTGCTCCAGCCGCCAGGCCGTACCGAAGATGCGGGTCTCGGAGAAGCTGCGCTGCGCGAGGTAGCTTTTCATCGACATGACCAGCCGGCTCTCGAGCGGATCCTCGAGATAGGCCTCGATGGCCGCCGGTCCCGCCGCATGCCGCGTCTGCCCGCCGGCGCCGTTCCAGAAGCAGAGCACGGAGCGGAACACCTCGCCGGTCGCGTGCTGGAAAGTCTCGCAGCTGCCATCCGCGCGCAGCCTGGCGACGACGCTATTGGTCGTGCCGAAATCGATGCCGATCGCCGGGCGCATGGCCGGGGAGGACTGGGGGCGGCCGGGCGGGCCGCCTGCCGCCGCCGCGCCGTCAACGGCCTCCACGGGTCTTTGCGTCACTGCACCGCAGGGTCGTAGTCGAGCGGGGGTGCGTCCACCCAAGTCGCAGGCGCCGCCGACCAGTCTTCCGGCGCTTCATCCTCGAAGGCAGGCTTGGCATCCGCGGCCGAGAGTGGGCTTGCCTCACCATCCTGCAGGAGGAAGGCGTGGCCCCGCGTCGCCATACCGGGTTGCGCAGCAGGCACGACGAACAGAAGAGCGCCCTCGGTCAGCGCATCGGCGAGCAGGCCCTGCAGCGCATCGGGCGCGATGTCCGGCGCGCCATCCGCGATCCGGATTGCAACGGCCCCGTCGCTCAGGCCCGCCAGCAAGGCGCTGCCCTGCCCGATGCTGCGCAGATGCGCGTCCAGGGCCTCCACCAGCGCCTCGTCGAGCTCGATCTCCTCCTCGTCCTGCTCGTCGTCCTCGTCTTCCATCAGGTCATCGGGGACGGCGAGCTTGACCCGGCGGAGCAGGTCGAGCGCGCGGCCGACCGTCAGCGGCGGCTCGGCCCGGCCGCCGCCCGCGGCATCCGCGATGACGGCCAGCCAGGCGTCAAGGCGATCGCCGGCCGCCTCATCCTCCTCGTCATCGAGGATGCGCGTCGCCATCGGCAGCGTCAGGCCGAGCAGGCAGACATCGCGATCCATCGGCGTGGCCCGCGGGATGGTCGGCTCCTGCCCGTTCGCGAGCGCCTCCGCCGCCTCGCGCAGATCGGACGGCTTCAGCCGCGCGAGCGCCGCGGTGGGGATCAGATAGGGGGCGAGGATCAACTCGACGAAGGAGGGATCGAGCGCGATCCCGGTGAGCCGCCCCTGCAGCCCAGCCGGCACATCCGCGGCGCGCGGATCCTCCCCGTCGCGCAGCACCGGGCTGACGAACAGCACGGCGTCCCGTTGCCGGCCCTTCTCGCCCATCACGCAGGATGATGCGACGAGGTCCATCTCATGCCGCGTATAGGCATAATCCTCCGGCTCCAGCATCTTCTCGATGACGCCGATGGCGCCATCCAGGCGCTGCGACAGCAATTCCTCCGTCAGCTCGGTGATCATATCCTCATCGGCGTCGGGATCGGTGGCCCAGCGGGCGATGCGTGCGGCGAGCGTCGGGCCCTGCGCAGGCTTGCGCGGCGCTTCCTTGAGGTCCGCGGGCTGCAGCCCGAGCGCGCGCAGCGCGGCGTCACCCGACAGCGTGTCACCGGGCTCGCCGGCATAATCCTCAGGCTGGCCGCCCGACGGTCCCTGCTGCGCCAGCCATGCCTTCATCGGCTCCGCGCGAAGCTTCGCGACCGTGACGTCGCAGCCGATCCGGTGGGCCGCGCGCGCGGCGGTCCGGACGATGCGCGCGTGCAGGGCGTTGTCGATATGCTCGGCGTCGGGATGCGCCAGGCGGAAGGCGTCCTCATCGGCGTAGATCCGCAGCAGGACCTCGTCCTGGTCGTCGTCATGGACGAGGTCCAGCAGATGGGTGACGGCCGCGACGATAGCGTTCGCTTCGGCGATCTCGGAACGGGGCATGATGCGCTCCTCGGCAGGGTGATGCCGGTTGCGGCTCGACCCAGGTCTGGGACAGGGCAGACGGGGGCGATGTCATCGCCCGCGATCTGGGAAAAATGAGGTGGGTGGCCCTGGGGCGGGCTATGCGGCCGCGATCCGCCCCGTGGCTGGCCCCTGCGCCACCTTCGGCGTGGCGACGCGCTTATCGTCGCCCGCGGCCATCCTTGTCCAGGGGCAGCCAGGCGTTGATCGCGCCCTGGTTGCCTTCCATGCCGCCCTCTTGCCGCGGCCGTGCCGGCACTCCTGCCCTGACCCAGCGGATCAGACGCTAGCGAACCCGCGCCAGTACGCGGCGCGCGCGCTCGGCAACCGGCAGGTCGATCATCGCGCCGTCGAAGGCCACCGCACCCTTGCCTTCGGCCAGCGCAGCATCGAAGGCGGCGACCAGGCGCCGCGCGCGGTCCACCTCCTCGGGGGAGGGGCCATATTCCTCGTTGATGATCGGCACCTGCGCGGGGTGGATGCAGGCCGCACAGGCGAAGCCGAGGCGCCGGGAGCGGCGCAGGGACAGCCGATAGGCCTCAAGGTCCGAGAAGTCGGAGAAGGCCCCAAGCGAGCCCATGGGCAGTGCGCCCGCCGCCCGTGCCGCAGCGACGGCCTGCATGGCGAAGACATAGAGCGCCTCCGAGACTGGCTCGGCCTCGAGTTCTGTGCAGAGGTCCTCCGTGCCGACGCCCAGCGCTGCCACGCGCGGATCGGCCGTGGCGATGGCGGGCAGCAGGGGCAGGGCGTCCGGGGTCTCGACCACCGCGATGAAGCGCGTATGCCCCATCGGCAGGCCAAGCGCGGCTTCCCGCGTGGCGACGACTTCCGACATCAGGCGCACATGCTCCGGCCCCATGACCTTCGGCAGCATCAGCGCGGTGACTTCGCGCTGAACCGCGGCGGCGATGTCGGGCACGGCCAGTTCGAGCGGGCGGTTGATCCGCACGCAGACCTCGGCGCCAGCCTGGCCGCTGGTGCGCGCGGCCTGCGCGATGGCGGCGCGCGCGGCGTCCTTGTCGGCAGGGGGGATGCTGTCCTCGAGGTCGAGGATGATTACATCCGCCCCGCGCGTATGGGCCTTGGCGACGAAGCGTTCCGCCGTGGCCGGGACAAAGAGCAGCGAGCGCCAGTTCGGCGCCTGGGGGCGGTTCATTCGGCGGTCTCCTCGACCTTGTCTTCGAAAGCTGCGCCGCTCGACAGCATGGCGGCGATCCGCGCCTCGTCGTAGCCGAGGCTGCGGAGGATGGACTGCGTATCCTGGCCGAGGCGCGGCGCGGGCAGCACCTCGTCCCGCATGCCGCCGCTGAAGCTGTTGGGCACGGCCGTGCGGCGGATGCGCCCTTCCGTCGGGTGATCCTGCATCTGCCAGAAGCCGACATCGTGCAGATGCGGGTCCTCCAGCAGGTCGTCGAGCGTGTTGTACGGGGCGGCGGGCACGTCGCAGGCCGCGAAAATCGCCAGCCACTCGGCCGTAGTCTTCGCCTTCAGCGCCTCGGCGCGTACTTCGAAATAGGCAGCGGCGTTCTGGCTGCGGACCAGCGGGTTGCAGAAGCGCGGGTCCGCCTTCAGCTCGGGCCGGCCGATGGCGTCGAAGAAGGCGAAGGCCTGGCGGTTGTTGTTGGGATGGGCGGTGATGAAGCCATCCAATGTCGGCAGGGGCCGGTAGTAGGGGCTGAGCAGCCTGCCATCGCCCGTCGGGCCCTCGGGCGGGTCGAAGGTGGCGGCGCCGAGATGCTCGCTGGTGACGAAGCTCGCCATATTCTCGAACATCGGCACCTCGATAGCCTCGCCGAGGCCGGTCTTCTCGCGGCGATACAGTGCGAAGCCGATGCTCTGCGCCGCGATCAGGCCCGTGACGTGGTCTGTCATCACCATCGGCACGAAGCGCGGCTCGCCGGTCGCGCGGTGGAAGGTGCCGGCGACGCCCGAGAGCGATTGGATGATCGGGTCATAGGCCGGCCGGTTGAAGTAGCGCCCGCCGCGCCCGAAGGCGAGGATGCTGCAATGGATGAGGCGCGGGTTGAGGGCATGCAGCGCGGCGAAGTCGAGCCCCGCGCGCTCCAGCCCCGCGGGCCGGACATTGCTGACGAAGACGTCGGCATCGGCCAGCAGGGCGCGCAGCGCCGCCGCGCCCTCCGGCTGCTTGATGTCGAGCCCGACGCTGCGCTTGTTACGATTGAAGTTGATGAACTTCCCGCTCATCGCCGAGCTGCGGCTGCCGGCGGCGAGGAAGCGCAGGATATCGCCACCCGGCGCCTCGACCTTGACGACATCGGCGCCCTGGTCGGCGAGCGTCCGCGTGCAGATGGGGCCGACCACGACAGTGGTGAGGTCGACGATGCGGATGCCCGCGAGAGGCCCGTTATTCATGCGAAGGTAAGGTCCATCTGGGCTGCGAGCATGCCGTCCTTGTCGGCGACCCAGGCCGGCACCGCGCCCTCTGCGGCGGCGCCGCCGGCGAGGGTGATGGTGTCGCCGACATAGATCGGCCGCGTGAGGCGGGCGTTGACCGCGGTGAGGCGCCGCCCGGGCGCGTTCCGCACGGCGGCATCGAGCAGCAGATGCATGGTCAGGCCACCATTCTGCACGATCTCCGGATAGCCTTCCGTCCCGCGCGTGTAGTCGGCGTCGTAATGGATGCGATGCGCGTTCCAGGTGACGGCGGAGTAGCGGAAGACCAGGCTGTTCGGCAGGTGCTTGCGCTCGGTCCAGGCCGCGTCGGATGGCGCTGGCGTGCCCGCATTGATGGGCGACGACGTGCCGGGCGGCACGGCCTCGCGGTACACGGCGTCGAATTCATCGACCGCGATCGTCTGGCCGCGCACCTCATAGCTGTGCCGCATGGTCAGGACGCAGATCGTGCCGGTGCGGGCCTGCTTGGGCTCGATGCCGACGACCTCCGCCCGCTTCACCAGCGGGTCGCCGACGCGGAGTTCGCCCAGGATTTGCGTCCGCCGTCCGGCACCCATCCGCCGCGGCAGCGGGATGGGCGGCAGCACTACGCCTGGGTTGGGGTGGCCGTCCGGCCCGATATCGGATTGCCGGGCGCTTTCGCAGCAGAACAGCGCGAACCAATGCGGCGGCAACAGTGCCCCGCGCGGGAAGGCATCGGGGTCGAGGTCGAGCATCGCGGCGATCCGCCGCAGCATCGAGGGCGATACGTCGTCCTCGGTCACGCGGATGCGGCCAAGCCATTCCCGCCGCACCGCCTCGACCGCTGTCTGGAAATCCATTCTCGACTACTCCGCAACAAGCCGCAGCCGGCGAATGAGCGGCGCCCATTGCCTGTTGGCGGCCAGGATCACTTGCCGGAACTCATCCGGCGTATTGGGCGGCGCCGGGTCGGCGCCGACGCGCTGGAAGCCGGCGATCACGCGTTCGTCCCGCAGCGCCTCGTTCAGCGCGGCGGAGATGCGCGCGATCGCTTCCGGCGGAGTGCCGGCGCGGGCGCTCAGGCCGAAATAGGAGGAGCCAACGAAGCCCGGCACCGTCTCACCCACGGTCGGCACGCCGGGCCAGTTGTCGCGCCGCGTCGCACTGGTCAGCGCCATGGCGCGGATGCTGGGCGCGCTGCGCACCGTGTCGCCTTCCGGCAGGCCGAGGCAGCGAGCATGGATGCGGCCCGCCAGCAGGTCCGTCATGGCCTGGGTGCTCTGGCGGTAGGGCACATGCGTCATGTCGAGCCCAAGCCGCTCGCCCAAATCTTCCATGATCAGATGCGTGATCGCGCCCACGCCGGCAGAGGCGTAGGTGAAGCGCGACGGGTTGGCGCGGATCCAGGCGACCAACTCGGGGAAGGTGTTGGCCGGGATGGAGTTGTGCACCAGCAGCACATTGCTGGTGGAGCAGAACTGGCCGATCGGCTGGAAGTCACGCTCCCAGCTGAAGGGCACGGAACGGTAGAGCAGCTCGTTGACGCCGCTATTCGTGCCCATGGTGGCGACCATGATGGTGTAGCCATCGGCCGGCGAGCGGACGAGTGCGTCGGCGGCGGTGTTGCCCGCGCCACCCGGACGGTTGTCGGCCACCACATGCTGGCCCAGCCGCTGCTGCATCGCATCGGCGACGAGGCGGCTGACGATATCGGTCTGCCCGCCCCCGCCGAAGGGAATGAGCAGGCGTATGGAGCGTTCGGGAAAGCCGGATTGCGCCCGGGCAAGGCCGGGCATGGCAAGCACGGCGCCCGCAGCGCCTATCAGTGCTGCGCGTCGCCGGATCGGGCGAGTCGGGTGTTCGGACATTCGCACTTCCTCCTGCCGCATGTTCTCGCTGGCTTGCCCGAATGGTTGCCGTGATTCATGGTCCTGTCAAAGCGATGGAGGAAATAAATGGCGCGGCTGCCCTATCTCAATCCGGCGGATCTCGCGGAAGGGGATCGCGATCTGCTCAAGCGCATGATCACGCTGCACCGCTGCCTGGTGAACAGCCCGGGTATGGCGCGCGCCTTCGGCGGCCTGGGGCAGTACATCCGCTACGGATCGAAGCTCGATCCGCGCCTGCGCGAATTGGCCATCCTGCAGATCGGCTGGCTTGCGCGCTCGGCCTATGAATGGTCGCACCATGTAAAGATCGGGAAGGATTTCGGCGTGACGGATGCCGACATCCGCGCCCTGATCGCCGACACGGCAGGCGCGCCGAACGAGTTGGAGCCGCTGGCGAAGCTCGTGCTGAAGGGCGCGCGGGAGATCTATGCCGGCGGCATGACGGACGAGACCTTCGCCGCGCTGCAGGCGCATTTCGACGGGGAGCGCATGGTGGACCTGACGGTCACCGCGTCTTTCTATTGTGCGGTCGTGCGTACCTTGGCGACGCTGCAGATCGATGTGGAGCCGGAGTACCAGCCCTATCTCGACGCCTATCCCTTGCCGCAGGGATAGGCGCTGACGCCCGGCGCGCGATGCGCGCTGGGCGAATGTGTCGGCGCGCGGGGTGGGGCGCGCTCCGCGCGATCCAGTCGCAGGCGATCGCTCGCGCAGCGTCACGCGGGAACGGCCGTCCAGTCGCCGCACGCCCTGACAGCTATATATGTGGGTACGAAAAGCGGTGGCTGGGGGACCTGGATTCGAACCAAGACTGCCCGAGTCAGAGTCGGGAGTTCTACCGTTAAACTATCCCCCACCAACCGGTGGTCGCGCCGTAGTTCGGCTGCGGGCGCGGGGGTTACCACAGGCCCTGGGAGGGGGCAACTGCCCCGCGGTGAGCCGATGCGTGGCATGGCGTGGAAATGCCTTGCCCCCGGAGCCGCATGGCCGGATCATCACTCTCCGCCTTTCACCGGCGGCACCAGCCGGATATGCCAGACAACGCCCTTCACCCCGCCGCGCCCAGCGCCGCACCGCGCCAGACCGAGACGCTCCTGCGGCGTGCGGCGGACTGCGCGTCCGGCCGGGCAGGGGGCGCGGCGCCGGGTTATGCGGCGCTCGACCTCGGCACCAATAATTGTCGCCTGCTCGTCGCAAGCCCCGTCTCCGGGGGCTTCCGCGTGATAGACAGCTTCAGCCGCATCGTGCGGCTCGGCGAAGGCTTGGGCGCAACCGGCTCCCTGTCGCCGGCCGGGATGGACCGGGCGCTGGCCGCGCTTCAGGCCTGTGCCGAGAAGCTCGGCCGCCGCCCCCTTCGCGGCTTCGAGGCGGTCGCCACCGAGGCCTGCCGACGCGCCGCCAATGGCCCCGCCTTCCTGGCCCGGGTGGAGGCCGAGACCGGGCTCCGGCTGCGCACCATCTCCGCGCGGGAAGAAGCGGAGCTGGCGATGGAATCCTGCGCGCCTCTCCTCGACCCCGGCGACCGGCGCGCCCTGCTGTTCGATATCGGCGGCGGCTCGACCGAGATCGCCTGGATGCGCATCCACCCCCGGACCGGCGCGCCGGAGCTGATCGGCTATGTCTCCGTGCCGGTCGGCGTCGTCACTCTCTCCGAGCGGGGCGGCCCCTCCTGCTTCACCGAGGCCGGGTTCCAGGCGGTGGTGGATGAGGTGGCCGAGCGTCTGGCGGCCTTCGACGCGGTGCACCGCATCGCGCAGGAGGTTCGCGCCGGCGGGGTGCGGCTGATGGGCACCTCCGGCACGGTGACGACGCTCGCCGGCGTCGCGATGGCCTTGCCGCGCTACCGCCGGCCGCTGGTGGATGGCTGCACCCTGGAGGCGGCCGCGGCCGACCGGGCGCTTGGCGATCTTTTCGCGCTGGGGCGAGAGGGGCTGGCGGCGCATCCCTGCGTCGGGCCGGAGCGGGTGGAGTTCGTCCTGCCCGGCTGCGCGGTCTATGCGGCGATCCGCCAGGTCTGGCCGGTGCCGCGCCTGACGGTCGCCGATCGCGGGCTGCGAGAGGGGATGCTGCTGCGCCTGATGCGCGCCGATCGCATGGGGGGGCGGCGACCCGACCCGCGCCGCGCGGGCTGGCCGCCCGGCCCCTGATCCCCCATACCGGGCCGATGACCAAGCCCCCGACCAGCGGGAACCGCCAGCTCTCGACCCGGCTGCGCACGGCCAAGAAGCGCAGCCCGCAGAGCCAGCGCTGGCTCGAGCGCCAGCTGAACGACCCCTATGTCGCCGCGGCCAGGGCCGCCGGCTATCGCTCCCGCGCGGCCTTCAAGCTGGTCGAGCTCGACGAGAAGTTTCATCTGTTGAAGCCCGGGGCGCGGGTGGTGGACCTCGGCTGCGCGCCGGGGGGGTGGATCCAGGTGGCGCTGCGCAAGCTGGGCGAGCGGGGCGCGGTGGTCGGGCTGGACCTGCTGCCGGTGGACCCGATCGCGGGGGCCACCATCCTGCAGGGGGACTTCCAGGACGCGGAGGTGGAGCAGCGCGTCGAGGCAGAGCTGGGCGGGCGGGCCGATCTGGTGCTGTCGGACATGGCGCCGAACACCACCGGCCATGCGGCGACGGACCATTTGCGGATCATGGGGCTCGCGGAGCTCGCGCTGGATTTCGCGCTGCGCGTGCTGGCACCGGGCGGCGGCTTCGTGGCCAAGGTGTTCCAGGGCGGGTCCGAGAAGGTTTTTCTCGAAACCTTGAAGGCCCGCTTCGCGACGGTTCGGCACGCCAAGCCGCCGGCCAGCCGCAAGGACAGTGCCGAGCTCTATGTGGTGGCCACCGGCTTCCGGGGATAGAGCCCCGGCCTATCCCGCGCCCCCTCGCCCCGGCCTGGCCGAGGCGCTCGGACGCCGCCACGGACCCCGCAGGGGCTGTGAATCAAGAGGACATCGGGGAGCGTTTCACGTCGCCCCTTTCGCTTGCCCCGACCCCCATGGTCCAAGGGGGAAAGCCGTGCGACAAGGGCTTGCCTTTGTGAACGAAACGGCAACATGGGGTGGCTAGACCAAGCCGCATGGGAAATGCAACAGCGGAACCGTGTGGCAGTGATGGTGTTTCCTTGAGTGTGGCAACACTACATCTTGTTGTGGTGGGCGGATCGGGGCAAAA
>JBIKSZ010000003.1:0-47651 GCA_044348345.1 Roseomonas sp.
GATCGCGCTGGCCCGCGCCTCAGCGCGCGGCTGAAGCGCCCGCGAGCCCGGTGACGAAGGCGCGCTCCAACTCGGCGAAGGCATCGCCGAGCGCGGCCTGCATCGCCGCCGCCGCGGCCGGCGCATCGGCACTCGCGGCCAGCGGCGCACGGCCGCGGACATCGAAGGTCAGCAGCACGCGTGAGGACAGGCCGCGCTCCAGCAGCAGCACGCCCGCCAGCCCTGCGCGGGCCTCATTCGCCGCCGGCGCATACTCCAGCGCGGTCAGCTGCGCTTCCAGCACCAGCGTGTGCTCCGCCCGGCTGCCCGGCGCGACAACGGCAGAGAACAGGCCCGACGCCTGCAGCCAGGACCGCAGCGCGGCTTCCGCCAGATCGCTGGGCGGGGCAAGCCACTCATCCCAGGGCGCGATGGCAAAGCCGCCATCGGCCTCCGCGCGGCGCAGCCCGAGCTCCTGCAGGCCGGGCACGCCGCGCACGCGGCGGATCAGCAGCACCGCGGCGCCGCGCGGCGCGGTGCGGCGCGTCGGGCGCTGCGGGTCGAGCGCGAAGCGGCGCACCGGAATGTTGGGCCGGTCCGGCAGGACCGAGCAGCCGGCCAGCGCCAGCGGCAGCAGACAGAAGGCGCGGCGGCTCATCGGCGGCGATCCTGGGGCGGCGGCGGCGGCGCGCCGAAGATGGTCTGCGAGGGCGAGCCGCGCAGCGCCTCGGCGGTAGCGCGCAGGCTGGCGGTGGTGGCGCGCAGATCGGCCAGGATCGGCACCAGCTCCGACTGGATGTCGCTGGTCGTGTCGCGCGCCGTGCGCAGCGTGCGGTCCACGCCCTCGACCGTCGCGGGCAGGCGCTGGGTGGTGCGGCGTAACTCCACCGCAGCGGCCGAGACATTGGCGATGGCCTGGCGCAGCTCCGGCGCCGCGGCCAGCCCGCGGGCCTGTTCCGCCGCGGCACGCGCATCGGCCAGCAGCGCTTCCACCGCGCCCGATTGCAGCAGCGCGTTGAGCTGCGCGGACATCTGCGCGGTGCCGCGCAGCGTCGCCGCCAGGTCGCCGTCATTCGCCTGGCGCGCCAAGCCGCCGAGCAGCGCCGCCAAATCATTCGCCATCTGCTCGATCGGCACTTGCGACAGCCGCTCCACCAGCGCCTCCGCCGCGCCGCGCACCTGCGCGACGGTGGAGGGGATGGAGGGCACCACGGGATGGCGCGGAGTCCAGGGAATGGGCGGCACCGGGAAGCGATCAGGGCTCACGAAATCGAGCTCGAGATAGTTCACCCCCGTGATCCCCTGCGCACTGATGCGCGCGCGCAGACCCTGCCGGATCGCCTCCTGCATGTTCGGCACTTCCGCGATCGCGGTCGCATCCAAGGCGAAGCGGATCAGCACCAGCTGGAAGGCCTCGGTATGCGCGGCGCCCTCCGGCCGGCGGTAGGCGGAGGAGACTAGGCCGATCTCCGTCACCCGCCCGATCGGCACGCCGCGGTAGCGCACCGGCGCACCGACATCGAGCCCCTGCACCGATTCGCGCGAATAGGTCTCGAAGACCTGCACCGGCCCGCCGCCGCGATTGGCGGCGAGAAAGATCACGAAGCCCGCCGCCAGCAGCGCACCCGCCACGACCAGGATGCCGACGCGGAGGTACAGGGTGGCGGACTTCATGCGGCCTCCCGCCGGAAGAAGGCGCGCACGGTCGGGTGCGTGCTCTCCTCTCGCAGGCGCTTCGGGTCGCCGGTGGCGATCACGCCCTGCGCCTCGCGGTCGAGCATGATGCAGCGATCCCCGATCGCGAGGATCGAGGCCAGCTCATGCGTCACCACGATGAAGGTCGTCCCCAGGGTCCGCGACAGGTCGCGGATCATCTCGTCTAGCCCGGCCGAGGTGATCGGGTCGAGCCCCGCCGAGGGCTCGTCGAGAAACAGGATCGGTGGGTCGAGCGCGAGCGCACGCGCGACGCCCGCCCGCTTCAACATCCCGCCCGAGACCTCCGACGGCAGCCGGTTCGCCGCCTCCGACAGCCCGACCAGGCCGAGCTTGGCGCGCGCCACCTCCGCCCGCGCGGCGGGGCTCAGCCGCGTATGCTCGGCCAGCGGCATCTCGACATTCTCCAACAGGGTCTGCGATCCGAACAGGGCACCTTGTTGCCACATCACACCGATCTGTCGCAGCAGCGCAAGCCGCGCCGCGCCCTCGGCCGTCCACACATCGGTCCCCAGGATCGAAACCTGCCCCGACCGCGGCGGCACCAGCCCGATCATCAGCTTCAGCAGCGTGGATTTGCCGCAACCCGAGCCGCCGAGGATCACGAAGACCTCGCCGCGCTGGACCTCGAAGGACACGTCGCGGAACAGAACGCGCTCCCCGAAGCCCGCGGTGAGCCCCTCGGCGACGATGACGGGCGCGCTCACAGGCCGAGCCTTTCATAGGCCACCGCGAAGATGCCATCGAGCAGGATGATGGACACGATCCCACCCACCACCGCGGCCGTCGCAGCGTCACCCACCGCCCGCGGGCCGCGCCCCGCGCCCAAGCCCGCGCGGCAGCCGATCGCGGCGATCGCGAGCCCGAAGACAGCAGCTTTCACCAGCCCCCCCAGCAGGTCCGACAGCTGCAGCCAGCTCGACAGCTGCTGCAGCACCGTGGTCAGCGGAAAGCCCAGCATCCCCATGATCAGCGTCATGCCCGCGAGCCCCGCCAGCGTCAGCAGCAGCGACAGCACCGGCATCACCAGCAAGCCCGCCAGCACGCGCGGCAGCACCAGCAGCGCCATCGGGTCGATCCCCATCACGCGCAGCGCCGCCACTTCCTCATTCACGCTCATCGTGCCGAGCTCGGCGGCATAGGCGCTGCCGGTGCGCCCGGCCAGGATCACGCCGGCCATCAGCGGCCCCAATTCCCGCAGCAGCGAGATGCCGACCAGGTTCGGCACGAAGATCTCCGCCCCGAAGCGGCGCAGCGGGATGGCCGATTGGAAGGCCAGGATCACGCCGAGCAGGAAACCCAGCAGCACGGTCAGCGGAAAGGCGCGCGTGCCGGCCTCGTCCAGGTGCCGCAGCACTTCCCGCCCGCGCAGCCGCGCGGGACGCAGCAGTGTGCCCAGCGCCGTGACCGTCAGCTCGCCGAGGAAGGTCGTGGCGTCGCGCAGGCCACGCCCGAGGCTCCAGGTCGCCTCGCCGATGCGCGCCAGGACCCCATGCCCGCGCTCCGGCTTCGGGCGCGGCGCGGCCAGCGCGGCGCGCACGCGCTCCAGCACGGCGCCGACCTGCGGGGCCGCGCCGCGGATCGCATTACCCGCCCCGGCCGCCTCGGCTTGCAGCAGCAGCGTCGCCCCGGTGGTGTCGAGCGCCGAGAGCCCCGTGAGGTCGAGCACCGCCGGCCCGCCGGCCGCCTCAGCCATCAGCGCGGGCCACAGAGCGGCCGCCGCCGTGGTGTCGAGCCGGCCGGAGAGCGCGATCACGCGCGCGTCCGCCTCCTGGTGGGTCTCGAAGGCGGCGGCGTGTTCCGTCGCGGCGTCGGTCATGCTGGCATCAGGCGGGGCCGCCGCAGCCGGGTCAAGCAGAAGCCGCAATGGCCTGGACGGCCGCCGCCTCACCCGACAGCCAGGCGCCGCCAACCGTCGCTGCCAGGCCTTCGGTGTGGGAGGCCTCCCCAGCGAAGCAGAGGCGCCCGCCAGCCAAGGGCGCGGCCAGCACCGCACGCGCCCCGGCCGCGCCGATTCGCGCATGGCTGTACACGCCAAGCGACCACGGATCGCGCCGCCAGGCGGAGACCAGCGCGCCGTGGCGGAAGGCGCGCGGCGCCTCGCTGCCGAGCCGTGCGGCGATCTCCTCCCGCACCAGCGCTTCCGCCGCCGCGGGGCCTTCGCGCTCCAGCGCGGCCGCAAGCGGCCCGCCGATCCAGGCGCTGGCCACGGGCTGGCCCTGCGGCCAGAAGGTGATCGGTACCAGCGCCTCGTCACCGGTCACCTGCCGGTCGGTGGAGGCATGGGCGGGCAGGCCGAGCCGATCCTCGCCCGCCGCGCGCAAGCCCAGCTTGATCGCGGCCCCGAGCGGCAGGTCATGCGCCGCCTGCTGCACCGCCAGCGGCAGCGGCGGGTCGAAGCGGATGGCCGCGCCGGCCAGCAGGCTGGTCGGCACGGTGCAGATCACGGCGCGCGCGCGGAGCGTGCCGAAGGGGCCCTTCGCCACCGCCTCGCGGTTGCCCCAGGCCAGCCGGGTGACCGGCGCGCCGGTCGTCACCGGCAGGCCTTCGCCAAGCCGCGCGAGCAGCGCGCCGAGCCCGCCCGCCGGCAGCAGGTTGGCGCCGCCGAGCAGGCACGCCGCAAAATCCTGCAGGCTCATTGCAGCGAGCGGCCAGGCCGCGATCACCTCGCCCTGCCAGGCGGCGACGGTCGCATCCCACGGCCCGCCGCGCGGCGCGGCGACGGCGGCGGGAACATCCGGGCCGGGCACCGCGGCACGCGCGCGGATCGCCGGTTCGAACGCCGCCCAGGCGGCGTCATAGGCGGCGATCTCGGCCGCGGTGGCGCGGCGGCCCGCCACGAAGCTCACCTCCTGCCGCGCCGCGTCGCTGTCTGTCAGCGGGACACCGAGCTTCCGCGCCAATTCGACCAGCGGGTTGCGCGCCGCATCGTGCAGCCAGGTCGCGCCAAGGTCGAAGGGCACGCCGAGCGCGCCATCGGTCAGCGCCCGCCCGCCGAGGCGCGATCGCGCTTCCAGCACGCGCACGCGCCGCCCCGCGGCCAGCGCCGCGCGCGCCGCCGCGATCCCCGCCGCGCCGGCCCCGATCACCAGGATGTCAGCGTCGCTCATCGGTGGAAGATGGGGCGCGTCAGCCCGACGGCAGGGCCATCAGTGCGTGAATCAGCACGGCCGAGGCCACCGAGACATTCAGGCTCTCCACCCGGCCGGAGCCCGGCAGCGTCACGCGCTGCGCGCAGGCGGCCAGCGTCGCGGGCGGCAGCCCCTCCTCCTCATTGCCCAGCACCAGCGCGAAGGGTTTGCCGCGCGGCAGCGCCTCAGGCGGGACACCGCCGCGTGGCACGGCGGCGACGGTGGTGAAGCGCGGCGCCATGGCGCGCAGCGCAACGCCAAGGTTCGGCACGCGATGCATCGCCAGATGCTCAAGCCCGCCTTCCGCCGTGCGATAGGCGGCATCCGACAGCCCCGCCTGGCGCGGATCGCCCGACAGCAGCAGCCCCGTGCAGCCAAAGAAGGCCGCCGAGCGCGCGATGGCGCCGAGGTTGTGCGGATTGCCGATCCCATCGAGCACCGGGAGAACCCGCGCGCCCAGCAGCGCGGCCGGAAACGGCGCGGCGAGTTCGGGCACGCCGCGCGCCGCCGCAATGGCGACGATGCCGCCGTGATGCGTGGTGCCGGCGATGCGCGCCAGCTCGTCGGCCGGCACTTCACGATAGGGTTTGCGGGCCGCGGCGAGCAACTTGCAGAAGCCCCCGGCCTCGCGCCGTCGCGAGGGCATGTAGAACAGGCGCAGCACCGCTTCCGGCCGGACTGCGAACAGCGCGGCGACGGCGGCGGGGCCGCAGATGCGGTCGGTCTCGGCCGGCGGTGGCGGCAGTGCGGCCGGGAAGGTGGCGCTCATCGCGGTGCCTCCGCCAGGAGTGCGGCCGGCACCTCGATGCCCTCGGCCGTGGCGCGCGCAGCGAGGCCGGCGCGACGGCTGCCGGGCAGGCGCACATCGGGATCGGCCTGCATGGCGTCGAGCAGCGCCTCGATGCGGTCGAGATAGACGCCCTGCCCCGCCAGCGCGCCCGGATCCACCACGAGGATCGCCTGGCCAAGCCGCGGGCGGTTGCCGTCTTCCTCGAAGAAACTGTCGGCCTCGAAGCCGAAGGCCGCGCCAGTCAGCGCGACGCAAAGCAGCTCCACCACAAGCGCGAGCAGCGCACCCTTGGTGCCGCCCATCGCGAGCATCGCGCCCGAAAGCGCCGCGCGCGCATCGGTGGTGGGCTTGCCTTCCGCATCCAGCGCCCAGCCTTCGGGGATCGGGCGGCCTTCCTTGGCGGCGACCATGATCTTGCCGCGCGCGACTTCCGACAGCGCCATGTCGATCACCAGCGGATCGGCAACGCCGGGGTCCCCGCCGGGCTTGCCCGGCGGGGTGGGGCGGCGCGGGAAGGCGGCGGCGACGGGGTTGGTGCCCATCAGCGCGCGCCGCCCGCCGGGCACAGGCATGGCCGCCGGCGAATTGGTGAAGGCCAGCGCCACCAGCCCGCGCCGCGCGAGTGCGGCCACGGGCAGGCCCATCGCGCCGCTGTGGTGGCTGTTGGTGATGCCGGCGAAGGCGATGCCATGCGCCACGGCGCGCGCCGCAACCTCCTCCACCGCCAGGTTCAGCGCGGGATAGGCCAAGCCATGGCGCGCATCCACCAGCACCGCGCCGCCACGCTCAGCGATGATCGCGGGCTCGGCGGCGCCATCGGCGCGGCCGTTGCGGAGAAAGGCGGCGTATTGCGCGATGCGCGACAGACCGTGGCCCGACTGGCCCTCGGCCTCAGCGGCGACGAGGGCAGTGGCGGTCGCAGCGGCCATGCGCGGATTGGCGCCTGCGCGCTCGAGCGCAGCGCGGGCAAGGGATCGGGCGTCGTCGAGGGAAAGGCGGGGCATGGGGCAACCGGGATGCGGGGCGATGCCCTTACCACAGGTGACCCCGCGCACCCTATCTGCCCCTGCAACCGAGGGGCTCCCCGCGCCGGCCAGTGCCGGCGCGGGGCGTATCGTCACGCGCTTTCGTACAGGCGCGTCAGGCTGAATTCGCGGTGGCCGAGCAATTCGGCCGCCGTCAGCTCGCCATCGGCGGTACGCAGCATGCAGTCCAGCAGCGCCTCGCCAGCCTCATCCATGTTGATCCGCTTCTGCAGCAGGCCCGTGACGTCCACGTCGATATGCTCGCTCATGGTTCGCTGGGTGCGCGGATTCGCGGTCAGCTTGATCACCGGCAGGATCGGGTTGCCGATGACATTGCCCTGGCCCGTCGGGAAGAAATGCACCGCATAGCCCGACGCCGCGCAGAGCGTGACCATCTCCGCCGCGGCCGACGACGAATCCATGAACCACAGGCCGGGGCCTGTCGGTTCCTCGGCCTTGTCCAGCACGCCATCCACCAGGCACTTCTTGCCGATCTTGGTGATGTTGCCGAGCGCCTTTTCCTCGATGGTGGTGAGGCCACCTTCGATGTTGCCCTTGGTCGGCTGGCTCTCGGACAGGTCGTTGGTCTTGTTCGCCTCGATCATCCGCTGGTAGCGGTTGAACATCGCCATGAACTGGTCGGCGATCGCCGGTGTCCTGCAACGTGCCGCGACCAGATGCTCGCCGCCGGTGATCTCCGACGTCTCGCCGAAGACCAGCGTGTTGCCGTTCTCCCACAGCTTGTCGAAGGCATTGCCGACGGTCGGGCATGAGGCGAGGCCGGAGGTCGTGTCGCTCTCACCGCACTTCGTGCTGACCCACAGTTCGGTCAGGTCGGCCTTCGTCTTCTTCAGGCGCGAGGCGTGCTTGACCAGCCGATAGGCGGCGCGGGAGGCGTTGGCGATGGTGTTGATGTCGCCATTCTGTTCGATGGCGAAGCCCTCGACCGGCGTGCCCGACTTCGCGATGCCCTCGACGATCTTGCCGGTCCAACCGGGCTCGATGCCGATGACGACAACGCCCGCGACATTCGGGTTGCAGCCCGTGCCGATCAACGTCCGGAAATGCAGGTCGAGGTCGGCGCCGAATTGCAGCCGCCCATAGGCGTGCGGGATCGCCATCGCGCCCTTGATGTTGTTGGCGACAGCTTCCGCGGCGGCGTTCGACAGGTCGTCCACCGGCAGGATGATGACGTGGTTGCGCACGCCCATCCGGCCATTCTCACGGCGCCAGCCTTCGAAGGAAGCGCCCTTCAGATTCATGCCCATCGTGGCGTTTCCCTTACCAGCGCTTCGTCTTGACGTTGTGGACATGCAGGTGCTCGCCAGCGCCGATCGCCGCGACCGCCTTGCCGATATCCACGCCGTATTTGACGATGGTGTCGCCCGAGGCGATGGGCTTGATCGCCAGCTTGTGGCCGATCGGGATGTCCGACTTCGCGTCGAACTCGATCATCTTGTCCTGGTCCATGATCCAGCCATTGATGCGGCTGCCGGCCTTCAGGCCTTCCACCACCACAACGCCGACGCTGTCGCCTTCGTCATGGACGACGAAATGGATCGTCATCGCGTTTCCCCCCGAGATCTTGCGGATGGGCGCAGCCTAGAAGCCGCCGGAAAGGGGTTCAACCCGGGGGCGATCAGCGCGTAGGATCGCGCGATCAGGAAAGCGGGATCGCAGGAGCGAAGATGGCGGGCGTGTTCTGGTACGATGGGCAGTGGATGACCGAGGAGCCGAAGCTCATCGGCCCGATGGACCATGCCTTCTGGCTCGGCTCCGTGATCTTCGACGGCGGCCGGTCCATCAAGGGCGTGGCCCCCGACCTCGACCGCCACGCGGCGCGTTGCGTCGAAAGCGCGGTGAAGATGCTGATGCGGCCGAAGATCGCCGCCGCGGAGATCGAGGCGCTCTGTCGCGAGGGCATCAACCGCATGGGCCCGGACGCCACGCTCTACATCCGGCCGATGTTCTTCATCCGCAAGGGCATCGGCAGCGCGCGGCCCGATCCCGACAGCACCGATTTCGTGCTCTCGCTGTATGACAGCCCACTGCCCGCCTGGCAGGGTTTCTCCGCCTGCCTGGTGCCGTATCGCCGCCCCGCGCCCGACATGGCGCCGACGGATGCCAAGGCCTCCTGCCTCTACCCCAATGGCGCGCGCGCCGCGACCTGGGCGGCAGAGCGCGGCTTCGACAATGCGGTGATGTGCGATGCGCTCGGCAATGTCGCGGAATTCGCCAGCGCGAATCTGATGTTCGCCAAGGATGGCGTGGTGGTGACGCCCGCCATCAACGGCACTTTCCTCAACGGCATCACGCGCCAGCGCGTGCTGCATCTGCTGCGCGAGGCTGGCGTGCCGGTGGAGGAACGCCGCGTCCTGCCGGAGGAGCTGGAGACGGCGGATGAGATCTTCTCGACCGGCAACTACGCCAAGGTCCTGCCCTGCACGAACTATAATGGCCGCGCCATGCAGCCCGGCCCGATGGCGCTGAAGGCCCGCGCCACCTATTTCGAATGGGCCGAGGCGAACTGGCGCATCTTGCCGAAGGCCTGATCAGGCTGCGCGCGCAGCGCCCACGAAAGCCGCGATCCGCGCCGGGTCCTTGACGCCCCGCGCCCGCTCGACGCCGGAGGAGACATCAACGCCCGGCGCGCCGGAGACAGCGATGGCCTGCCCCACATTCTCCGGCGTCAGCCCGCCGGCCAGCAGCCAGGGACGCGGGATCGCGCGGCCCGCGGTCAGCGTCCAGTCGAAGGGCGCGGCATTGCCGCCGGGCAGCGGCGCGCCGGGCGGCGCCTTCGCATCCAGCAGGAAGCGGTCCACCACTGGCGCGTAATCCGCCAACGCATCGAGATCGGCGGCAGAGGCGATGCCGAGCGCCTTCATCACCGGCAGCCCGAAGCGCGCGCGGATGGCGGCGCAGCGCGCCGGCGTCTCTTCCCCATGCAGCTGAATCACATCGAGCGGCAGCGCGGCCAGCACTGCGGCGATCTCGTCCTCCGTGGGGTCCACGAACAGCCCGACCTTCGCCGGGCCGGGCCGCGCAATCGCAGCGGCCTCCGCGGGCGTGACCGCGCGCGGCGAGGGCGGGAAGAAGACGAAGCCGACAAGCTCCGCGCCCGCCTCCGCCGCCGCCGCCATCGCAGCCGCGTCGTTGATGCCGCAGATTTTCGTGATCACGCGCGGCGCACCAATGCGCGTGAAATCGCCGCTGCCGCGGCCGCGGGATCGGCGGCCTTGGTGATCGGCCGCCCGACCACGACGAAATCGGCGCCCGCCGCGGCCATCTCCTCGGGCGTTGCGGTGCGCGCCTGGTCGTCGGCAGCACTGCCGGCCGGGCGCACACCGGGCACCACCAGCGCCGGCCCGTCACTCAGCGCATCGCGCAGCGGCGCGACCTCCCGCGGGGAGCAGACCAGGCCATCCGCCCCCGCGGCGACCGCCAGCCGCGCCAGCCGCAGCACCTGCTGCACCGTGCCGCCGGTAACCCCCGTCTCTGCCAGCGCGGCGGCGTCGAGGCTGGTCAGCACCGTCACCGCCAGGATGCGCATGCGCTGCGCGCCGCCTGCCTTTTCGGCCGCCTTCTCCGCCGCCTCACGCGCGGCGGCGATCATCGCGGCACCGCCCGCGGCATGGATCGTCAGCCAGGCCGGCTGCAGCGGCGCCAGCGACCGCACCGCGCCCGCGACCGTGTTCGGAATGTCGTGCAGCTTGAGGTCGAGGAAGACCGGCCCATGCGCGGCAATCCGCCGCACCGCCGCACCGCCCTCGGCCGAGAACAACTCGAGCCCGACCTTCAAAAGCCCCGCATGCGGCGCGACCGCGCCTGCCCAGGCCTCAGCCGTGGCGAGATCCGGCGCGTCCAGCGCAACGCACAATCCACAAGGCTTCACGATCATCTCCCGCCGGGCGTGCCGAGCGGCACCACCGCCGCCTCCGGCACCCGGCCCATATCGGCGGCGCGGCGGGCTTCGTCTTCCTTCGCGCGCAACCCGGCCAGCTCGGCTTCCAGCAGCTTCGCCGCCTGCTCGATCCGCGCGGCGCGGCGCCGCACCGGCAGCGCCGCTGCCCAGGCGATCACCGCCCCGATCAGGAAAGCGATCGCCGCCAGCAGCAGCACCGCAACCCCGAGCGGCGCCACCCAGGCCAGGTCGAAGGGCCAGAGGCGAATTTCCACATCCTGCGGGTTCGACAGGCCGAACAGCGCCAGCAGGACCAGGAGCGGCACGAAGAACACCCAGCGCATGGCGATCCTCCCGGGCATGGCGGCGATGCAGCCGCAGCGGCACTCCTACGCCCGCGCGGCGGCAGCGGGAAGCCGCGGCCGCGCGATCATCCCCCCGGCACACGAAGGGGGCAGCCCCCAACGCCGCAAAGCGATTGCCGAAGGGCGCCCTCAGCCGACCGGCGACACGGCGCGCGGCTTGCGCGCCGGGACCTGCAGCGGGCCGCCATTCACGCGCTCGCGCAATTCCTTGCCGGGCTTGAAATAGGGCACGGCCTTGGCCGAGACATCCACCGCCGTGCCGGTGCGCGGATTGCGCCCGGTGCGCGGATCGCGCCGCTTGATGGAAAAGGCGCCGAAGCCACGCAACTCCACCCGGTCCCCGCGCGCCAGCGCGTCCGTGATCTCGTCGAAGATCGTGGAGACAATCAGCTCCACATCGGGCTGGCGCAGATGCGGGTTGGTCGCCGCCAGCTGGGCGATCAGTTCCGATCGCGTCATGAAGGCCTGTCGCCCCCCTGTCTTTACAAGGGCGAAGGCTGCCAAAGCGCGCGGACGCGGTCAACGACCAGCCATTCCGAAACCATCGCCCCGAACAGCGCCGAGATCCCGGCCCGCAGCGTCCGCTCGGTGAAGCCGCGCAATTCGATCTCCCGCACCGGCAGGCCGGCCGGGACCTCCCGCGCCTCGGCCAGCCAGGCCCGGGCCTCGGCCTCGCCCCCGATCTGGTCCACCAGGCCGAGCGCCACCGCCTCCCGCCCCGTGAAGATCCGGCCATCGGCCAGGGCCCGCACCCGGTCGGGCGGCATGTTGCGTTCGGCGGCGACCATGGCCACGAATTGCTCGTGCAGGTCGCGCACCACGCGCATCAGCTCCGCCCGGCCATCCTCGGTCAGCGGGCGGAAGGGGTTGGGCTGGTCCTTGAAGGCGCCCGACGGCAGCGCCTCGACCCGCACGCCGAGCCGCGCCGCCAGTTCCGAGGCGTCCACGGATTGCATCACGACGCCGATGGAGCCGGTCACCGTCGCCTCCCGCGCGAAGACGCGCGCGGCGGGCAGGGCTGCCATGTAACCGGCGGAGGCCGCCGTGCCGCCCATCACCGCGACCACCGGCTTGCGCTCCGCCACACGGCGCAGCGCGCCGTGCAGCGCCTCACCCCCGGAAACGCTGCCGCCGGGGCTGTCGATCGCCACGATCAGCGCGCGCACCGTGTCGTCGCGGCGGATGCGCTCCAGCGCCTCCTGCACGCGGCGGTCATCGCCGATGAAGCCCTCGACCTCCAGCCGGGCGACATGCGCACCGCCGGGGAACAGGCCGAGCCGATCCTCCCCGCGCAGCAGCAGCGCCAGCACCAGCCCGGCCAGGCCCAGCACCGCCAGGCCACGCCAGAGGGAAAGGCGGCGCTTCAGCCGGCGCCGATCGACAAGGAGGTCCGCATCCAGGGGCATGGCCCGCATATGGCGCCTTCCCCCGCCGCCCTCCAAGGGGCGGCCGGCCCGGATTCACACCGCTGGGATGGTGGGCACGGGGACGGGAAAGCCGGGCGGGCGCCAAGCCCGCCGCCTTAGAGCGTGATCGCCGAAGACTGGAACGGTCGGAGGCGTGAATCACGCGACCAAACAATAGGCTAGACCATGATCGGCGCTTCTATCGGCGCCGATCATGGTCTAGCCCTGCCCTCAGGCCGGGCGCGCTTCCATCAACTGCGCCGTGACCAGCCGCCGCACCGGGCCGAGCGCAGCACCCAGCCGCAGCACCGCCCCGCGCAGCATCCGGGCCGGCGCGCGGTCATCGGTGTAGAGGCTCGCAATCGCGTTCGTCGCGGTGAAGAGCGGGAAGGTGGCGCGGCGATGCGCCATCTCGTAGCGGAGCAGCGCGCCGGGATCGGCGATGTCGCGCCCGCGCGCCAGCGCCCCGCGAATCTCGCCCGCCAGCCGATGCGCACCGACCAGCCCGAAATTGAAGCCATGCGCGGTCACGGGAAGCATCCCCACGGCTGCATCGCCGAGCAGCGCAAAGCGCGTGCCCACGAAGCGATGCGCATAGGTCGCGACCAGCGGATAGGCGTGCCGCGTGCCGGCGAGCCGCATCGCGCCCCAGCGCTGGGTGGTGCGGCGCGTGGCATCGGCGGCGAAATCCTCGGGCGTCGCCGCCATCAGCGCCTCGATCTGCTCGGGCGGCAGCGTCAGCACGATGGAGGACATCTCGCCCGCTCCGCCGCGATGGGGCGAGGCGCTTGGGCCGAGGCCGTGAATCGCCGCGGCAGACGAAAGCGGCAGCATGGCGACCGTCTGGCCATGGCCGAACCATTCGGTGGCGATGCCATGATGCGGCTGCTCATGCGCCACGCGCGCGACCAGCATGGTCTTGCCAAAGTCGCGCTGCGTCGCCGCGATCCCCATCTGCCGCCGCGCTTCGGAAAAGCGCGTATCGGCCGCGACGACCAGCCGCGCGCGGATCTCCCGCCCATCGGCCAGCGTCAGCACGCCGCCCTTGGGCGATGTCGCGACGGTCGCGACGGCCACGCCCGCGATCAGCTCCGCGCAGCCGGCCTCCTGCACCGTGTCGAACAGCGCGCGGCGGATGACGTGGTTCGGCACGAGCTGACCCAGCGCCGCGCCCGGCCCCGGCGCGAAATCCAGCGCGAAGGGGGAGGCGCCGTCCTGCACCCGCGCCTGCCGCAGCGGGGAGCGCTGCTCCTCCGGGATACGGTCCCAGGCGCCGAGCTGGCGCAGGATCCCCTGGGAACGATGGGTCAGCGCGATCTCCCGCCCATCGAAGGCAGGCTCGGCCAGCGCAGCTTCCGGGCTGCGTTCCACCAGCGTCACGCGCAGCCCGCTGCCGGCCAGCGCAGCGGCCAGGGACAGGCCCGCGGGCCCGGCGCCGATGACGGCGATATCGGTCTCGATCATGGCAGGAAGGATGGGGTGTCCGTCGGTTTCTGCCATGACCTGGATCACCGCTTTTCCGACACCACCACGCCACTCGCGGCCAGCTCCGCGATCTCCTGGTCGGTGAAGCCATGCGCGGCCAATATCTCGGCGCCATGCTCGTTGAAGCCCGGCGGCAGGCTGCGCAGCCCGCCCGGGGTGCGGCTCATCTTGATCGGCGTGCCGAGGGCGCGGAACCAGCCCTGCTCGGCGACCATGCCACGATGCGCGGTGTGGGGGGCGGCCATCGCCTCATCCACATGCAGCACCGGGCCGGCGGGCAGGCCGGCGCGCAGCAGCGCGTCGCAGAGCGCATGCCCATCCTCCTCCGCCAGCCGCGCATCCAGGATGGCGTCAAGCTCGACGCGGTTCTGCACGCGCAGCGCATTGGTCGCGAAGCGCGGCTCGGCGAGGAGATGCTGGAGCGAGAGGAATTCGCAGAATTTCCGCCAGGCGGGCTCATTGCCGCAGGCGACGAAGATCTCGCAGGTCCGGGTGCGGAACTTGGAATAGGGCGAGATGTTCGGATGCGGGTTGCCGAGGGCCTGCGGCCGCTTGCCGTTCAGGAAGTGGTTCGCCGCCTGCGGATGCAGCAGCGCCATGCCGCAATCATGCAGCGACATGTCCAGGAACTGGCCCTGGCCGCTCCGCTGCCGCTCATTCAGCGCCATCAGGATGGCGATGGTGGAGTAGAGGCCCGTGGCGAGATCGACGATCGGCGTGCCCATGCGCAGCGGGCCGGTCGTCGCGTCGCCATTGATGGACATCAGCCCGACCATCGCCTGGATGATCGCGTCATAGCCGGGCAAGCCACCGAGCGGCCCGTCGGCCCCGAAGCCGGAGACGCGGCAATGGATCAGCCCGGGGAAGCGCTTCGACAGCACATCGGCATAGCCGATGCCCCATTTCTCCATGCTGCCGGGCTTGTAGTTCTCGACCAGCACATCCGCGCCTTCGAGCAACCGCAGCAGCACCGCACGGCCTTCCGGCTTCGACAGGTCGAGCGCGAGCGCGCGCTTGTTGCGGTTGACGCCGATGTAGTAGCTGGCGTCGCCCTCATGGAAGGGCGGGCCCCAGCCGCGCGTCTCATCGCCCTGCGGCGGTTCGATCTTGATCACCTCCGCGCCGTGATCTGAGAGGATCATCGTGCAATAGGGCCCGCCGAGCACGCGCGTGAGGTCGATGACCTTGAGGCCCGCCAGCGCGCCGGCGGAAGCGGCAAGACCCTTGCCCTCGGTCATGGGAACGGCGTCGGTCATGCCGCGTGCTTCCTTCCGAAGACCCGGGCGCAGAATTCCGGGTAGGTTTCCAGCATCTCGTCGCAGACGGGGCCGCGCAGCAGCGCGAGTTCCGCGTCCGAAGGATCGGGCGTGGCCGGCACATCCGCCGGCACGTCGAAGTCGAAGCCGGTCGCGGCGCGGATGCTCTCGACGTTCTCGCCCGGGCTCACGCTTTCCAGCGCGAAGCGCGCGCGCGCCGCATCGAAGCGAAACACGCAACGCCCCGTCACCAGCGCCTGCGCCGTGCCGCGCCGGAACACGCCGGGCGGCGACACGCCGGGGGCGGAGATCATGTCCACCTTCTGCACCAGCACGCGGGGCGAGTGTTCCTCCCGGAACAGGATCGTCCGCGGCGTCATGAAATACATGAAGGCGGAGCCGAAGGAGCCCGGGAAGCGCACGCCTGTCCCCGGCCATTCGCCGGTGCCGAGCAGGTTGATATTCGCCTGCCCGTCAATCTGCCCGCCGCCCAGGAAGAACAGGTCGATCCGCCCCTGCCCCGTCAGGTCGAACAGCTCGCGTGAGCCTTCGGTGAAGGGATTGCCGCTGCGCTTGTGCAGCAGCGACAGCCGCACCGGATGACCCTGCTTCTTCACCAGCCAGCAGGCCGCGGCGGGAATGGGCGAAGCGGCGCCGACCGCGATGTGCCGCGCGGGCGGCGCCGCGGGGTCCAGGATCAGCCGCGCCAACGCAGCAGCGAGCCTTTCTTCCGGCTGGATGCTCATTCGGCAGCGGCCCGGTGTTCGAAGACGAAGCGGTCGAGATACTCGCGGAAGCCGGCCTCGGTCTTCGCCAGCCGCGCATACTCCGCGACATGCGCCGCATCGAAGCCGTATTCGTCGAGAAGTGCGACGGGCTGCGCCCCACGCGCGGCCACCGCGATGCCCTCGATATAGGTCGCATTGATGCAGCCGGGTGCCAGGCGCTCATCTTCCAGCATATTGCCCGGCACCATGCGCTCCACCGTCGCCAGCACGCGGCGCGAGGCATGGGCCAGCGTCGCCAATTCGCGCCGCCGCCCGACCCACACATTCCCCTCCGCATCCGCCATCACGCCGTGGATCGCCGCCACATCCGGCATCAACGCCGGCAGCAGCACGATGGGATCGCCGCCATCGGCGAAGGGATTGTCCACCACACGCCAATCGGGGCGGTTGGCCAGGATGTCGGACCCGATCAGCCCGCGCAGCGGCATGAAGGGCACCCCCTTCTCGGCCGCCTGCAGCATGGTGTGGATGGCCGGGCAGGTCGCATCCCGCACCTTGATCCGCTCTTCCTTAAGCGCCGCCGTGAAGCGCGGCGCGAAGCCCGCCTCACCGAGGGAGACGGCGCTGGTCTCCACCTCCGCCACGCAGCCCGCGCCGATCAGCAGGTCGGTCGCGAAGCCCGAGACCGGTACGCCGAGCAGGCGCAGCCCCTTCGCGCCGCGGCGCACCAGCGCGCGCGCCAGCGCCACCGAGGGCAGGGAATTGTCGGGCGGCAGGGCCAGCTTCGCGCCATCCGGCACGGATGCGGCCATCGCCTCCAGGGAGATCGGGCTCATGGGGTCGGAACCTAGTCGTCCGGGCCGCCGCGGGAAAGCCGTGCTACAGGGGCACGACCATGCCCGATCCGGTCACCCTGCACGGCCCCCGCGTCACGCTCCGCCCCTGGCGGCTGCCCGAGGACCTCGAGCCGCTCTTCGCCATCAATGGCGACCCCGCGGCGATGCGCTTCTTCCCGAACGTCCATGACCGTGCCGAGAGCGACGATTGGGGCCGGCGCATCGCCGCCGATTGCGCCGTCAACGGCCATGGCTTCTGGGTGGTGGAGCTGCGCGGCGAAGGCATGGTCGGCGTCACCGGCATCAAGGGCGCGCCCTTCGAGGCCGATTTCACCCCGGCCACCGAGATCGGCTGGCGCATCGCCACCCGTTTCCAGCGCCAGGGCCTGGCCGAGGAAGCCGCCCGGCTCGCGCTGGCCTATGGCTTCGGCCCGGCCGGGCTCGATCGCATCGTCGCCTGGACGCCGCCGGCCAACGAACCCTCCTGGCGGCTGATGGAGAAGCTGGCGATGCGGCGGGTGAAGATCTTCGACCATCCCCGCGTCCCGGACGGCCACGCGCTGCGCCCGCACCTGCTCTACGAAATCACACGTGACGAATGGGTCACGGACCGCATGGGCGGTTGATGCGGCCCCGGTTCCGCGCAAGGCTCGGGGCCGGAGGAACGATCCATGCGTCACATGACCCTGAGGGCGGGTATCGCCCTGGCGGGGGCGCTTGCCCTGGCCGCGCCGGCCGCCGCCGAAGTCGTCCGCTTCGAACTCACCGGCCCGCCCCGCCCCGCGCTGGAAGGCCAGTCCTTCGGTGCCGTCGGCCCTTATGTCGAGATCCGCGCCCGCGCGACCATCGCCCTCGACCCGGCCGATCCGCGCAACGCCGTGATCGTTGACCTCGACCGCGCGCCGCGCAACGCGCAGGGCCGGGTGGAGGCGACGGCCGATGTCGTCATCTTCCGCCCCGCCGATCTGGCGCGCGGGAACGGCACGCTGCTGATCGAGCCGCCCAATCGCGGCCGGCGGCTGATCACCCAGTTGCTGAACGACACCACGGCCGCCGCCACCACGCGCCTCGAACAGGCGGGCGACGCCGGCAATGGCTGGACCTTCCGGCAAGGCATGACGCTCGCCTGGATCGGCTGGCAGGGCGATTGGACGCCGGGCCAGGGCATGCGCGTGGAGGTGCCGCGCATCGCGGGGCTCACCGGCCCGGCGCGCGAGGAATTCGTCTTCGACACCACCACCAACCCGGCCATCGGCCAGCTCAGCTACCCCGTGGCCGACCCGGCCAGCATCGTGCTGACCGTCCGCGCCCGGCATGAGGATCAGCGCCAGCGCCCGGCGGGCCTTTCCTTCCGGCTGCTCGACGGCAACCGCATTGAGATCACCCGCCCTGCCGGCTTCGACGCCGCGGCCATCTACGAGATGACCTACACCGCGCGCGACCCGCTGGTGCTTGGGATGGGCTTCGCCGCCTTCCGCGACGTCACTGCCTTCCTCCGCCGCGATGGCTCTGACGCCAACCCGATGGCCCAGCACGGGCGCAGCACGGTGGGGATGGCGACCGCGCTCGGCATTTCGCAATCGGGGCGCTTCCTGCGCGACTTCCTGCATCTCGGCTTCAACGAGGATACGCGCGGGCGGCAGGTTTTCGACGCGCTGGTGCCGCATATCCCGGGCGCGCGGCTGACCGACATGAACCGCCGCTTCGCCCAGCCCGGCCGCAACCCATCCGACCAGACGGACCGGCTGTACCCCGCCGACCAGTTCCCCTTCGCCTATGCGATGTCCACCGACCACCTGACCGGGCGGCGCGACGGGCTACTCCGGCGCTGCCGCATCTCCGGCACCTGCCCGCGCATCTTCCAGACCGACACGGAATTCGAATTCTGGGGTGCCCGCGGCAGCCTGACCTACACCGACACGCAGGGCCGGCATCTCGACCTGCCGCCCGAGGTGCGCGGCTTCATGTTCGCGGGGCTCCCGCATTTCACCGCCGCCCAGTCGGCGACGGCGCCGAGCCCGATGTGCCAGCTGCCGCTCAACCCGCTGCATGGTGGCGCACCGATGCGCGCGCTGATGGTGGCGCTGGACGCCTGGGTGCGCGAAGGGGTGGAGCCGCCCTCCTCCCGCGTGCCGATGGTCGCGCATGGCACGCTGGTGCAGACCGCCGCCTTCCCCGCCATCCCCGGCCTGCCGCAGCTGACCAGCTGGACGCCCGCGCCGCTGCTCGACCTGACGAAGAACCCGCCCGAGGTCACCGGCCGCTACCCGATCCTGTTCCCGCGCGTGGACACGGACGGCAATGCGATCGCCGGCATCCGCCTGCCGGTGATCGAGGCGCCGCGCGCCACCTACACCGGCTGGAACCCGCGCAAGGCGGGCTTCGCCGAAGGCGCGCTCTGCACCAACCAGGGCGGCGTCATTCCCTTCGCCGCGACACGGGCAGAGCGGATGGCGAATAACGACCCGCGCCCCTCGGTCGAGGAACGCTGGACCGATGCGGCCGCCTATGCCACCGCGGTGCGCGCGAGCGCCGAGCGCCTGGTGGCGGAACGCCTGCTGCTGGCCGACGACGCCGCCGCGATGGTCGCCGCCGCCAGCGCCGGCACGCTCGCGCGCCTACCGGCGCGCTGAGGCTCAAGGCGCACTGCGGAGGCAGCGCGCCAGCAGCGCGGCGGTGCGCGCATGCGCCACCGCCGCGGCCTCAGCGTCGAAGCTGCGCGCGCCAGCGCGGGCGAAGGCGTGGTCCGCAGCCGGATGGACCACGACCTCCACATCCGGGCGATGCGCGAGCGCCGACAGGATCGCCGCCTGCGCCGGCGGCGGGACGAAGCGGTCGCGAGCGGCCAGATGCAACAGCAGCGGCGCGCGCGGCGCAGACAGGTCCTGCAGCATCGTCTCGATCCCGACGCCGTAGTAGCTGACATGCGCCTCCCCGGCGCCGGCCGCGGCCAAGCGCATCGCCAGCCGCCCACCGAGGCAGAAGCCCACCACCGCCACGCTTCCAGTGCAGCCCGGCAGGCGCCGCGCGAAGCCAAGCGCCGCTTCGGCATCGGCAACCGCGCGCGGCTCATCCAAATCGCGCAGCAGCGCCATCGCACGGGTCCAGGCGGGCGGGCCGGCATCGGGGTCGAGTTCGCCCGGCGCCTCCCGCCACCACAGATCGGGCACCAGCGCGATATGGCCGAGCCCCATGATCCACTCGGCCAGCGCGCGCATGCTGCGGTTGAGACCGAAGATTTCGTGCAGCAGCAGCACGGCGCCGGCGGGTTCGCGCGCCGGATGCGCCACCCAGGCCGGCATGCGCCCGCCATCGGCAACCGGGATGGTCACAAGCTCGCCGATGATCGTTTCCTCCGCGAGACTGCGCTTGCAACCTATCGCCGGATTGCGCAGAAGCAACCGCATGCGACGTGTCGCCCCCGCCCTGGCCGTGTTGCTGTCCGCCCCGCTGCTGGGCGGTGCGGCGTCACCGGGCACGACGCCGCCGGAGCTTGAAGCGGCCGGCTGGCGCAAGGCGGAATGGCACGGCATCCGCCCCGCCGAATTCGCAGCCACACAATCGGGCGGCGTGCGCATCCGCGGCCAGGGGCAGGGCAGCCTGATCGCCCGCCCGATGACCGGCGCGGCCGCCTGCCTCGCCTGGCGCTGGCGCGTGGATGCCGGCCCACCCCCCACCGACCTCACGCGGCGCGGCGGCGATGACCGGGCGATCGCGATCTCGATCGGCTTCAGCGGCTTCGGCCCCGGCGCCGGCTTCGCGCTGCGCGCCCAGCATGCGGTGGCGCAGGCCTCGGCCGGCCAGCGTTCCCTGCCGCGCAGCGTGCTGAGTTACGTCTGGGGTGGCACCGGCCAGGAGGCCGCGGGCAACCCAGGCGGCTTCTTCCCCAGCCCCTGGACCGCCGGCATCACCCAGATCCGCGTGCTCCGCCCCGCCGACGCCCCGCGTGGCCAATGGGCGGAGGAGAAGGTGAACCTCGGCGCCGATTGGAGCGCTGCCTTCGGCGGGCCGGACGTGCCGCCGATGCTCGAGATCGTCATCTCCATGGATGTCGAGGACACCGGCGCACGGGTGGATGCGCAGGTGGAGAATATCCGCCTCGTCCCCTGCAACTGAGGACCAAATCCCGCGGATCGTGACCGATCCGCGCCTCAGGCGCCGGCGCCTGCTCCGCAGGCTTGGCTACGCGGCATAGGCCGCGGCGCCCGTTCGGGCGCTCGCCCGCCTGCGGCGGGCGCAGGTCGTTCTCGATAAAACTAGGTATGGCGACCTGTTGCCGCCCGGCGGGTCCGGGCCTCGGCCCCTTCATGCCATGCGCGACTTCCCAAGCCCGCCCTGCCGCACCATCTTCCCGCTGATTTCAGGGGCGCTGCTGGCATGACCGTCTCGCGTGAGCAGTTCCGGGACGCGATGGCGCGCCTCGGGGCGGCGGTGAATGTGGTGACGACGGATGGCGCGGCCGGCCGCGCGGGCTTCACCGCCAGCGCCGTCTGCTCCGTCACGGATGATCCGCCGACGCTGCTGGTCTGCCTCAACCGCTCTGCCCGCGGCAGCGCCGCCCTCAAGGCCAATGGGGTGATGTGCGTGAACACGCTGGCGGCGGGGCAGGATGCGCTGTCGGACGCCTTCGCTGGCAAGGGCGGGCTGGATGCCGAGGGCCGCTTCGCGCTGGCGCGCTGGACGCAACTGGCCACCGGCGCCCCGGTGCTGGAGGACGCCGCGATCGTCGCCTTCGACTGCCGGATCACGGAAGTTGTCGAGAAGGGCACCCATTCCGTGCTGTTCGGGGAGATCCAGGCGATCCGCCAGGGGAAGCTGGGGGGCGCGCTGATCTGGTACGGGCGCGGCTACCACCCGGTCGGGCAGGCGGCCTGAACATGCCGCATCCCGCGGGCGGCCCGCGTGTCGGCTGCGGCGCGGCGATCCTACGCGATGGCCGCCTACTGCTGGTCCGCCGCCGCCGCGCGCCGGAAGCCGGGCATTGGGGCCTGCCGGGCGGCAAGGTGGACTGGCTCGAACCCGTCCACGCCGCCGTCGCGCGCGAGATCGCGGAGGAGCTCGGCCTGGTGATCCGCCCGCGCCAGCTGCTCTGCGTCGTGGACCAGATCGACGCCGCGGCGGGCGAGCATTGGGTCGCACCCGTCTATGTCGTGGAGGATGCGGAGGGCACGCCCGCGATCCGGGAGCGCGATGCGCTGGCCGATCTCGGCTGGTTCGCGCTCGACTCGCTCCCCGAGCCGCTGACGCGCGCGACGGAGATCGCAGTCACGCATCTGCGCGCGGGGGATCACCACTCCCCATAGAACACGCCCGCCGCCTTGTGGCGGTCGGTGCGGAATTCCGCCTCGGCCCAACTCAGCGTCGTGCGGCGCTTCAGGCCGCAGAACCAGGTGAGCAGCTTGTCGCGCATCGCCTCCCGCACGCCTTCCAGCGCAGGATCGGCGCCGAGGTCGTGGAATTCCTGTGGATCGGAGTCGAGGTCAAACAGCTGCGGGCGATGCCCGCTGCTCCAATGGACGTATTTCCACCGCGCATCGCGCACCATCCAGGCATGATGCTGCCCCGTCGGATGCCCCAGCCGCCGCCGCGCGCCCCGAAACGTCCAATCGAGCTCGGAGAAAACCGCATCCCGCCACGACGCCGCTGTTCCACGTGTGACACCGAGCAGCGAGCGCCCTTCCACCACATGCTCCGCTGCATCGAGCCCGAGCCCGTCCAGGATCGTCGGCACCACATCCACCGCCTCCACGAAACGCTCCTCCGTCCGGCCGCGCGTCGCGTCCGCTCCGGGCGAGGGGTCGTACAGGATGAAGGGCACGCGCTGGATGCAATCGTGGAACAGCTCCTTCTCCCCCAGCCAGTGATCGCCAAGATAGTCGCCATGGTCGGAGCAGAAGACGACCAGCGTGTCGCGCCAGCGCCCGAGCCGCTCCATCTCCGCCCACACGCGCCCCAGGTGATGATCCAGCTGCGAGACCAGCCCCTGATAGGCCGGGCGCACCGTGCGGATGCAGGCATCGTCCTGGAAGCTCTGCGCCACCTCCTCATCCTGGAAGGCGCGCATCACGGGATGCGCGGCGTCGCCGCGTTCGGCCGGATGGCGTGAGACGGGCAGGCACTCATTCTCGGAATACATCGCATGCCAGGGCGCGGGCGCGATGTAGGGCCAGTGCGGCTTCACATAGGACAGGTGCAGCACCCAGGGCTCGTCGCCCTGCCGGCGCATGAAGTCGAGCGCGACATCGGTGGTGTAGGCGGTCTCGCTATGCCGCTCCTGCACGCGCGCCGGCAGGCGAGCGTTCCGCATCTTCCAGCCATTCAGCACGCGGCCTTCCGCGTCCTCCACCCCGATCACATAGTCGGTCCAGGGGTCCTTGCTGTCATAGCCCTGCGCGCGCAGCCAGGCGGCATAGGCGCTATCCGGCTCGGCGTGGTGGCCGTCATGCCGGTCCACCAGCGTGAACCAGCCCTCATCCAGCAGCGCCTTCAGATCGTGCTGCCCATCCAGCTGCAGGCGCTTCATCCCGCGCGCATCGGGCAGCACATGCGTCTTCCCCGCCAGCGCCAGCCTCCGCCCCGCCTCGCGCAGGTGCCAGCCCAGCGTGACCTCGCCGACCGACAGCGGCACGCGGTTATGCGTCGCCCCATGCGAGGCAACGTAGCGCCCCGTATAGTAGGACATACGCGACGGCCCACAGATGCCGGATTGCACATAGGCCTGCGCGAACCGCACCCCGCGCGCGGCGAGCGCATCGAGGTTCGGCGTGCGCAGATAGGGATGCCCCGCGCAGCCCATGTGATCCCAGCGCAGCTGGTCGCACATGATGAACAGCACGTTGCGGATCGCGGTCACGTCCCTGTCTCCCTGAACCACTCCTGATCCGCCGGGCCAGGTCGGCGCGATTTCGGAAGTCTTTCGGCCCCGCCTCGGGATTCGGCGATGCGCCCTGCGGTCTCTTGCATCCTGTCACGTGCAGGACGCCGCGACCATGCGCCGAACCCTTCTGCTGCTGCTGCTGCTCTCCGCCTTCCCCGCCGCCCTGCCCGCCGCCGCGGGCGAAACACCGGCGGAGTTGATCCGCCTGCCAGAGCCCGCCGGCCTGGCCCGCCTGGTCCGCCCCCTGGGCGCCGTCGCCCCGCCGCTGGTCGTGCTGCTCCCCGACAGGCTCGGCGAAGACGGGCGGTCCGAGCCTTACGTGGACAGCCTGCTGGCCCGCGGCATCGCAACCCTGGCGCTCGGCCTCGGCGAGGACCTCGAAAGCCCCGCGACGCCCGTCGAGCCCGCCGCCGCGCCGGAGGCGCTGGCACCGGCCCTCGATTGGGCGCGGGCGGCGGGCTTCGCGCCGGAGGCGACCGGCGTGCTGGGCTTCGGCCTCGGCGGGCGCGCGGCGCTGGCCGGCGCCGAGGGCCTGCCCATGGCCGCGCTCTATCCGGGCTGCCGCGACCTCGCCCTGCCGCGATCGGGGCCGGCGCTGGTCATGCAGGGCGGGGATGCGGCCGAAGGCTGCGCGGCGCTTGACCCGCCGCCGCGGGTCATCCTCCACCTGCTGCCCGGCGTGGGCCATGCCTGGGACGCGCCCGGCGCGATCTGGCCAAGCCCCGGCCCGCTCCTGCCGGACCCGGCCGGCGGCGGGCTGCTGCGCAGCCGCCGCGACCTCACGGTCACGCTCATCGCCGCGGAGGCCATCGCCGATTGGTTCGAAGCCGCGCTGCCTGTCGGCGCACGGCAGGTGGCCCGATGAGCCCCGAGGCCTATCGCGAGGAACTCCTCAGCGCCGCAGCAAAGGCGGATTGGCAGGAGGCGGAACGGCTCAGCCGCACCTATGGCTGGAGCCTGCTGGGCCAGGCGCTGCTGCGCGCCCTGGTCTGGATGCGCGATGCGCTGCGTATCGCCGCAGCACGACGCGGCCCATCGGCATGACCGAGGCCGCCAAGCTCCGCGTGCCGCCGCGCCTGGTCGCGCCGGCGCCGCGCGCCGAGCCCGCCGCGCCCTTCCGCGGCTGGTGCGTCGTCGCCGGCGCCTTCCTGGTGACGATGGTCGGCTATGGCGCGATCTATTCCTACGCCGCCTTCGCCGAGGAGATCGGCGCGGCCTTCAACGCCGAACGCGCCTCCGTCGCCATCGTCTTCGCCCTCAGCGGCGGGTCCTGCTTCTTCGTCAGCGCGCTGACCGGCCCGCTGGCTGACCGCCTCGGTGCGCGCGTGCTGGCGGCGACGGGGATGCTGCTGGTCGGGCTCGGCTTCCTGGTCGCGGCCGCGGCAACCAGCCTGATCGAGGTCTATGTCGGCTATGGTGTGCTGATCGGGCTGGGCTGCGGCTTCGCCTATGTCCCCGCGATCGCCGCGGTGCAGCGCGCCTTCGACATTCATCGCGGCCTCGCCTCCGGCATTGCGGTCAGCGGCATCGGCATCGGCACGGCGCTGGTGCCGCCGGCGGCCGATGCGCTGTCCGCGCTCGGCGATTGGCGCGCGGTCTTCGTCGCCTGCGGCGCGCTGGCCGCGCTGATCGGGCTTGGCGGCGCGATGCTGCTGCCCCGCGCCCCGCAGGACGCGCCGGCCGACGACCCGCGCCCGACGCCGCCGGAGACCGTGCTCAGCCGCGACTTCGCGCTGGTCTATGCCGGCACGCTGCTGGTCTCCCTGCCCTCGGTCCTGCCGCATGCGATGCTGGTCGGCACGGCGCGCGACATGGGGCTCGACCGCTATGACGCGGTCGCCCTGTTGGGGCTGATCGGGCTCGGCACCATCATCGGGCGCTTCCTGCTGGCGGCGCTGGCGGATGCAGTCGGGCGGCGCGCGGTGTTCCTGCTCTGCTGCGGCGGGATGTCGGCCGCGATGCTGCTCTGGGCGTCGGCGGAGGGCGAGCCCGCGCTGCAGGCCTTCGCGCTCGGCTTCGGCGCGCTGCAGGGCGGCTTCGTCGCGCTGCTGCCGGCCTTCGTCGCCGACAGTTTCGGCGCGCGGCGCGTCGGCGGCGTGCTGGGCGTGCTCTACACCAGCCGCGGCATCGCCTTGCTGGCCGCGCCGCCGCTGCTGGCGCTCGGCATCGCAGCCATGGCCGGCCATGCGGTGCCGGTGGTGGCGATGGGTCTGATCGGTGCTGCGGGCACGCTGCTGCTGGCCTCCGCCCGATGCGGCAGGGCGCCCTAGAGCAATATGCGTTCAGATGAAACCATCTGAACGTATTTCTTGCTCTAGAATCAATAACTTCTAGAGCACGCTGCGTTCGTATCAACGCAGCGTGCTCTAGGGCCCTGCCGCATCGGATCAGGACGTCGCGGGCAGCAGCGCGTTGATCGCCTGCGCCAGCCGCACATCGCGCGCCGACAGCCCGCCCGCATCATGCGTGCTGAGCACGATCTCGACGCGGTTCCACACATTCGACCATTCGGGGTGATGGTCCTGCGCTTCCGCCAGCAGCGCGATGCGCGCCATGAAGCCGAAGGCCTCGGAGAAATCCCGGAACCGGAAGCTCCGCTGGATGGCGTCGCGCCCCTCCATCAGCGCCCAGCCGGGCAGGGTCTGCCCCAGGGCGGCGCGGGCTTCGGGGTCCAGCTTGGCAACCATGCTCTCTCTATCTCCGGCTTGACGGGCAGGGTGCGGGGGATGTGGATGCGCCATGGCCCGCTTCCACCACCCCCCGACGCTCGAGGACATATTGGAACTGGCCGAGCAGGCCTTCGCCGCCATCCCGAAAGAGCTGCGCGACCTGGTGCGGGGTGCTGCCATCGTGGTCGAGGAGGTCGCCGATGAGGAGACCACCGCCGAGCTCGGCTTCGAGAGCCCCTGGGCGCTGACCGGCCTCTATCGCGGCGTGCCGCTGACGCAGAAGAGCGTGATGGACGCCCCGATGGAGCCCGACACCATCACGCTTTATCGGGAGCCGATCCTGCTGGAATGGGTCGAGACCGGGGAGGATCTGTTCCGCCTGGTCCGCAACGTGCTGATCCACGAGATCGCGCACCATTTCGGCTTCTCGGACGACGACATCGAGCGTCTGGAGCGCGACGAGTAGCGCGCCATGCCACCGCAACGAGCGGATGGCGCGAGATGCGGGGCGGCGGTCGGATGAGCGCCATGCCGGGCCCTATGACACCCCGCCTCTGGGGCATGCTGGTGCTTCTCTCGGCGATCTGGGGGGCGTCCTTCTTCCTCGCAGCCGTGGCGCTTGCGGGCTTCCCGCCGCTGACCATCGTGCTCGGGCGCGTCGCCATCGCGGCCATCGTGCTCGCCCTGCTCTGCCACGCGCTCGGCCTCAGCCTGCCGCGGGGGCGGGCGGCGTGGCTCGCGGTGGCGGGGATGGGGCTGCTGAACAATACCGTCCCCTTCGCGCTGATCATCGCGGGGCAGCAATTCATCCCCTCCGGCCTGGCGGCGGTGGTGAATGCAGCAACGCCCGTCTTCGCCGTGCTCGCAGCGCATGCGCTGACGCGCGACGAGCCCGCGACGGCCGCGAAGCTGGCGGGCGCGGCGACGGGGCTGCTCGGCGTCGCGATCCTGGCAGGGCCGGCCGCCTTCGCAACGGGCGGCGCGGCGGAGCTGCTCGGCATCCTGCTCTGCCTCGGCGCCTGCCTGTCCTATGGGCTGTCGGGCGTGTGGTCGCGGCGGATCAAGCGCGCGGGCCTCGCGCCGATCCCGGCCGCGGCGGGGCAATGCATTGCCTCCACGCTGATCGTGCTGCCGCTCGTGATCCTGTTCGACCAGCCCTGGACGCTACCCGCGCCGCCGATCGAGGCTGTGCTCGCGCTGGTCGCCTTCGGGCTCGGCCCGACCGCGCTCGCCTATATGCTGTTCTACCGCGTGCTGGCGCAGGCCGGCGCGACGAACACCATGCTGGTCACGCTGCTGGTCCCCGTCACCGCGCTGCTGCTGGGCACGCTGGTGCTGGACGAGGTGCTGGCGCCGCGCCACTTCGCCGGCATGGCCGTGATCGCAATCGGTCTTCTCGTGATCGACGGGCGGATCCTGGCCCGGCTCAGGGCCAGCTGAAACCCCGCGCCATGGCCTGCTGCGCCTCGGTCTCCGCGGCGTGCGACAGGTAGTGGCGGCGGACATAGTCGAGCGCGTCGCCCTCCACCCCGGCCGCGCGCGCCAGGCACGCCATGAACAGCCCCGTGCGCCCCACCCCGGCGCGGCAGCCGACATGCACCGGACGGCCAGGATCGGCTTCGAGTTGCGCCAGCACCGCGCCGACCGCCTGCCGCAACGCCTCGGGCTCCGGCAGGCCGAAATCGGGCGTCGGCAGCGCGACATCGGCCAGCCACGCCTTGGCCGAAGCCATTTCCAGGCAGACGCCGAAGGCGCCGTCGGGGATCGCGTCGAAGGGCCCGCCGGTGATCGTCACCGCCCGGCCCGCCACCGTCAGCGGCAACGTGCCCCGCAGCGTCACGGCGTATTCGCCGGCGCCCGCGGCGGCGCGTCGTTCACCTGTTCGATCAGCGCCTCTGCCTCCGCCTTCAGCGCCAGATAGGAGCGGACGGAGAAGGGCAGCATGCCGAGATAGATGATCCCCGCAGCCGCCAGCGCCGCCCAGGGCTCGGCCACCAGCAGCGCGACATAGCCGCCCACACCCAGCAGCAGCGGCAGCACCGCCGCGCGCGGCACCTTGAAGTTCTTGAACGACCAGGTCGGCAGCGTGCTGACCATCAGCCCGCCGACCACGACCAGCACCGTGCCGACCAGCAGCGGATGGCGGATCACCTCCGCAATACCGCCGAAGCCGCGCTCACCCAGCGCGATCGCCAGGAACAGCGGGAACAGCGCGCAGCCCGCGCCGGCCGGCGCCGGAACGCCGGTGAAGAAGTTATACGCATAGGCCGGCTTCGGCTTCTCCAGCCCGACATCGATCGAGGCGTTGAACCGCGCCAGCCGCAGCGAGGAGCAGACCGCAAACAGCAGGCAGGGGATAAAGCCGATCGGCCCCAACGTGCTCATGGACCACAGATACAGCACCAGCGCGGGTGCGACGCCGAAGCTCAGGAAATCCGCCAGGCTGTCGAATTCCGCGCCGAAGCGCGTGGTCGCCTTCAGCAGCCGCGCGAGCCGCCCGTCCAGCCCATCGATCACGCCCGCCACCACGATGAAGGCCGCCGCCTGCGGCCAGCGTTCCTCGATCGCAAAGCGGATCGCCACCAATCCGGCGCAGAGGCCGAGCATGGTCATGATGTTCGGGATCAGCCGGTTGAAGCTGAGCCCTTCGAAGCGCGGCCGCGTGCGCGGCCGAAAACGCCGCCCGAAGCGGTGCAGCGGCTGCGGCTTGCGCGCGGGCTCGGTCATGCGGCGCCGGTCACCGGCGGCAATTCGGCGATCACCGTCTCGCCCCCGATCATGGTCTGGCCGACCGCGACCAGCGGCATCACGCCATGCGGCAGATAGACATCGGTGCGGCTGCCGAAGCGGATGATGCCGAAGCGCTCCCCGGTCCCCAGCTGCTCGCCCTCGCGCACCGTGCACAGGATGCGGCGCGCGATCAGCCCTGCGATCTGCACCACCGCCAGGTCCCGCCCGTCCGTGGTGCGGATCGCCAGCGCATTGCGCTCATTATCCTCGCTCGCCTTGTCGAGCGCGGCGTTGACGAAAGCGCCGTGGCGATAGGCGATGCGCGTGACCTCGCCCGCGATCGGCATGCGGTTCACATGCACATCCAGCACCGAGAGGAAGATCGCCACCCGCTGCCGCGGCGTATCGCCGAGGCCAAGCTCGGCCGGCGGCACGGCGGGCCCGACCAGCACGATACGCCCATCGGCCGGCGCGACCACGGCATTGGCCCGCGCCGGCGCCACGCGCTCAGGGTCGCGGAAGAAATAGAGGCAGAAGACCGTGAAGGCCGCGCCCAGCCAGAACAGCCAGTCGCCGACCAGCAGCCAGCCCAGCAGGGCGACGCCCACGCCGCCATAGATGAAGGGCTTGCCCGCCGGATGCGGCTTGGCGAGGACCATACGGATCGTGGAGGTGAGGCTCATGGCGCTGGTTATGGTCCCTTCACCACTTCCGGACAACAAGGCGGGATGGATGCCCTTCTCGCGCCATCACCCAATGAGGCCGCCGCGCTGCCCGGCGACCTGCCCGAAACGCCCTTTCCGCACGGCCCGTTCCTGATCGGGTCGGATGGCGAGATGCTGCCGCGGGGCAGCCCGGCGCTGCGCTTCGCCTGGCGCGGCCGCCCCTGCGAGGCACGGATCGCCAAGGGGCAGATCGCGCTCTCAGCCGCCGCGGGGGCTGTGCCCTACACCGCGGAGCGGGCTGCGGACCGGCCCGCGGTCTTCGCCCTGATCGGCGCCCTGCCGGCCGAACTGCCCGCCGGCTGGCGGCTCAGGCTACTGCCCGATCATCGCCTGCAACTGGAAGCGGCCGCCGCCCTGCCCGCGCCCATCACGGCCATCGCGCTGGTCGCCGCGATGGTCCGCTTCGCGCTGGCGCTGGATGGCTACCTGGACCGGCTGGAGCTCGCCGGGGTCGCCGCGGCCTCGGGCAGGGAGGGCACAGCGAAGACCTGACCGGGGAAGATCAGCGCGGGGTTGCGGATCTGATCCCGGTTGGCCTCGTAGATCACAGTGTAGCGAATGCCCCGCCCATAGGCGCTGCGCGCCAGCCGCCACAGATTATTGCCCGGCTGCACCACGATCCGCCCATCCGGCAGGCTGCCCTCGGGCAGCTGGTCGCGTTGGAACGGCAGCTCGATCCGCGCGGCCACGGTCCCGGCTGCGGCCACCTGATCGAGGCGCAGCCGATGCCGCCCGACTTCCACCATGTCCTGCGGCGCCAGGGTCCAGCGGCCTTGGGCATCGGCCTCGGCGTCGCCGACATGGCTGTCGTTGACATAGACCCGCACCGTCGCGCCGGGCTCCGCCGTGCCGCTGAAGCGAATCGCGCCGCCCTGGTCATAATCCACCTGGCCGAGGCCGAGCCCCTGCCGCGGCCCCGGGCCCTGCAGCACGCGCGGCGTCTCCTGCGCGGCAGGCAGCAGCACGACCAGCGGCGCGGCGGGCGCAGCGGGGGCCGCGGCCGGCGGCTCGGGCGCGGGCGCCGGAGCCGCCACCAAGCGCTCAGGCGCGGGTTCCGGCGCCGGCGCCAGCGCCGGCGGATCAGCGGGGCGTGAGGCCTCCGCGACCAGGGGCGGCGGCGGCTCGGGCACGGCCACCACGACAAGGTCGGGGCTCGCCACCTCCTCGCCACCGCGGCGGGCGAGCAGGCTGAACTGGCGGGTGCCAGGGCGCAGCGGCTCGGCCGGCAGGATCACCCATTCGCCGCGCGCATCGGCGCGCGCGCGGCCGATCTCCTGCCCGTCTTCCAGCAGCACCACCTCGGCGCCAGGGGCGGCGCGGCCGGCGATCACCGCCACGCCGCGGGCGCCGACCCGCACCACATCGAAGCGCGGCGCCTCCAGCGCGGGGGCGGCGGGCGGCTCGGGCGCGGTGGGGGCGGGGGCAGGCGCGGGTGCCGCGGCCACGGGCGGCGGGGCCGCCGGCATGGGCACCGGTGCCGTCGCGACCGCGGCGGGCGGCGCATCGGCCAGGAAGCGGTTGGCGAGGAAGGCCGCAAGGCCCGCCGAAACACCAAGCACGATCAGCAGCGCAGGCGCGCGGGACATCATGGTTTCGTAACTTCGGTCAGGCCCGCCCGCGCGACAAGTGCGCAAGTCAAATCAATACGCTGTCAGGCCAGCAAAAATGCGACGCCGACGCCGAGCCCCCCCACCAGCGCCGCCCCGGAGGCCCCGCCCCAGGCAGCGCGCCGCAAGCCGACGAGCCCCGCCCCGACCGGCGCGCCAACCAGCAGCGCCGCCAGGGGCGCCGCCGCCACCGCCCAATCTGCCGCGGCACCCCGCGCCAGCAGCGGGATCGCCGCCAGCGCCGCCAGCGCGGCGGCCAGCGGCAGCGCAGCCAACGGCGCGGGCGCGCCCTTGGCCGGCCGCACCAGCGCGGCCGCCGCCGCCGCCGCCAGCAGCGCCGCGCCCAGCGCGCGCGCCGGCCCGGGCAGCGGCGCGACCAACAACCCCGCGAACAGCACCGCCGCCGCCACCGGCCCGGCCCAGCGCGCCCCGCCGGCCAGCGCCAGCAGCAGCGTCGCCACCGAGACCCCCGCGAAGACCGCCGCCGCGCGGCCCAGATCCGGCAGCCAGAGCGGCGCACCGGCCATCCACCACCCGGCCCAGACCGCACCGAACACGGCCAGCGGCACGGCCAGCCAGCCCCAGCGCCGCGCCAGCACCCCCATCAAGGGCGCGGCCAGCACCAGCACCAGCATCAGCAGCGGCAGCCGTTCGGGCAGTTGTCGTGGCGAGGCGGTGAGCAGCCCGAAGGCGAACCACCAGCCCGCCAGCACGCCGATCCCCGCCGCCGCCGCGCCCAGCAGCGGCCGTCCCGCAGCGCGCCCCGCCAACGCGACGGCCAAGGCTACCGCGCCCGCGACCAGCGCCGCCTGCCAGGGCCGGAGCCAGGCGAGAAGCGATTCGATTCCGTCCATATCTCTCCTCTGCCCGGCCTGCCGGTGGCGTTGCAACCGTCACGCTCCGAAACTTGCCGCGCCGGGCACTGCGCGCCTTATGGTGCCGCGGACAAAAGGGTGGCGGCATGGCGAAGGTCACGGCGAAGCTGCAGGTCTGGGACCCCTGGGTGCGGCTCACCCATTGGGGCGTCGCCATCCTGTTGCCGCTCTCCTGGTGGACCGCCGAGTTCGGACGCTTCGACCTGCATTTTCTCTCAGGCTACGCGATCCTCACCCTGGTGCTGTTCCGCCTGGCCTGGGGGCTGCTGGGGTCGGAGACAGCGCGCTTCGCCCGCTTCGTGAAAGGGCCTGCGGCGGCGCTCCGGCATCTCCTGCATCTGCGCCGCCGCGACGCCCCGCCCGAGATCGGCCACAACGCTGCCGGCGGCTGGATGGTGGTCGCGCTGTTGGCGCTGCTGCTGGTGCAGGCGGGCACGGGCCTTTTCGCCGACGACCAGGTGCTGACGCGCGGTCCCGTGGCCCGGCGCGTGGACGAGGCCTGGAGCGACCTCGCCACCTCGGTGCATCTGCGCGTTGTCTGGGCAATCGTGGCGCTCGCCGTGATCCATGTGCTGGCCGTGCTGGCCTATCGGCTGCTGGCCGGGCGCGACCTGGTGCGGCCCATGATCACGGGGGCCATGCCGTCCCCGCCGGGCGCTGCGGCGCCGCGCAGGGGCAACAACCTGCTCGCGGCAGCGCTACTGGCGGCGGCCGCGGGCCTCGTGTGGTGGATCAGCACCCTCGCTCCCGCGCGCTTGTTCTGAGCCAGCGCACCGGCCAGGGCGGACCCCGCCGGTCACCGCGCCCGGTAGCCGCGATGGCAGGCGATGCAGGTATTGGCCGTGCCGCGCAACGTGTCGCCGCTGATCGTGCCCGCCTCGGCTGCGGTGCGGAGCGCGACGAGGTTGGCGACCATATCGGCACTGCGCTGGTTGAAGTCGGCGCGGTTCGCCTCGATCGCCTCCCGCGCGCGGGTCTGCCCGGGCTCGCGACCGCCCGGCAGGGGCGGCGCCAGCGTGGCGGCGGGGAAGCGATCGGGCAGGGTGCGGAAGAAGGCGATCATCTCCTCCACCTGGCCTGCCATGGCGCGCTGGTCGCCGCGCTGTTGCACGCCGGCGGCGATGGCCTCGAACTGCCGCTCGATCTGGCTGAGGCCGGCCCGGCGCTCCGCCACCACCTCGCCCTGCGCCAGTGCGGCGCCGGCCGATCCCAGGCCCACGGCGACCGCCGCGGCCAGTACGAAACCCCTCATCCCACAACTCCGTTGCGATAGGGCGGAAGATCGCAGCGCGCTGGGCGCGCCGCAACGGCGGGCCTGTGAGGAAGCGTGACGCCAACCCTGGGGGCATGGCTTGCCGCCTCGCCCGCGTCTCGCTATACGGCCCGCCTCGCATCGGCCTGCCGGAGTGTAGCTCAGCCTGGTAGAGCACTGTGTTCGGGACGCAGGGGCCGGAGGTTCGAATCCTCTCACTCCGACCAAACGGCGCGATGCGCGAACCCCGCCTGGGCCCCCGCCCAGGCGGGGTTTTTCGTGGCTGGCCTGTCCGTCTGCTCACCCGCGGGTGAAGAATTCCCCATCCGGCCTTTCACGGCCCGGCGATTGCTGCGCCGCACCATGACCACAAAAGGTCAAGGAGCGGATATGAAAGCTGCACATTCCCTCGCCACGACGATGCTTGGTGTCGCGGCATTGCTCGCCCCGGCGGCAGCCTCGGCGCAGCAGACCGTCGAAAGCCTCGGCCTGACTGTCACCACCACCCCCGCGGCGGTCACCGACTACCTGTTCCGCGGCATCAGCCAGTCGCGCAGCGGCCCGGCGGCGCAGCTGACGCTGGATGTGGAGCACAGCTCGGGCCTCTATGTCGGGACCTTCGTGTCCAATGTCGGCTTCCCCGGCACGAATCTCCGCCAGGAGGTGGACTTCAACGCTGGCTATCGCTTTGCGCTCGGCGGGCTGAAGCTCGATGTCGGCGTCACCTATTTCGGCTATCCCGGCTACGATGCCGGACCGGGCGGCGCCGAATGGGCGTGGTGGGAAGCAAACCTCCGCGCGAGCTACGAGATCGAGCCGCTGAAGTTCGTGGGCCAGGTCAGCTATTCGCCCAACTTCAACTTCGAATCCGGCGAGGCCTGGTACGTCGAGCTCGGCGTGGACGCGAAGCTCGACTTCGACATCACCGCCTCGCTCCGCTTCGGCCGGCAGTGGATCCAGTACAACACCACCTCGCCGGTTGGTCACGGCTCCTTCGGTACGCCGGACTACAATGTCTTCGCCTTCGGCCTTTCGCGGGAGATCGCCTTCGGCGTCGTGGGGTCGCTGACCTTCAGCACCACCTCCCTCGACCGGTCGGACTGCTTCGGCGGGCAGAATTTCTGCGGCACCCGCCTGATCGCCGGCCTCAGCCGGCCGTTCTGACGCATCTGCGAGCCGCCGTCCGGGGCGATGCCCTGGGCGGCGGCGCTCAGCGCGTGACGCCAGCGCCCCAGAACATCAGCCGCCGCGCTGGCGGCACCCAGGCCAAGCCCGCGACCAGGAAGTAGGCCAGCTGCAAAAGCCAGTGCAGCGCCAGCACCCAATCCGCCAGCAAAACTACCACCCCGACATAGGCGGCAAAGCCGACAAGGCCGGCGAGCAGGGCAAGGATCGGGCGCGACATGACCGGGATGTGGCCCAGCCCGGCGCAGCCGCCAAGTCTTTTCCGGCGCGGCCGCCAAGTCCTTTCCGGCCCGGCCGCCAAGCACCGCCCCCCTTCGCATAGCAGTTGCATCCCCGCCCCGGCCGGGCGTAGCTTTACCGCGGAGGAAGGCAAGCAGCTTCGGCGCCCCTGTGCGGCAACGCACGGGGCGCTTGCTTGCGTGCTTCTTCCTGTATCTGGACGGAGCCCGCGCCCCCCGACATGACCGACCAGCCGAGCGACCCCCGCCTGTCGCGGCTCGAGGCCGATCCCGCCATCGACCTCAAGGCCCATATCCGCGGCATCCCGGATTTCCCGAAGCCCGGGATCCTGTTCTACGACATCTCCACCCTGCTCCGGCACGGGGCTGCCTGGCGCACGGCGATGGCCCGCCTCGCGGAGATGATCGCCCCCCACAAGCCCGACGTGCTGGCCGGCATTGAAAGCCGAGGCTTCCTGGTCGCCGCCCCGCTCGCGCTTGAGCTCGGCCTTGGCTTCATCATGCTGCGCAAGCCGCGCAAGCTTCCTGGGCTGACCATCGGGCTCAATTACGCGCTGGAATACGGCACCGACCGGATCGAGATGCAGGCCGACGCCGTCCGCCCCGGCCAACGCGTTGTCGTGCTGGACGACCTGCTGGCCACCGGCGGCACCATGTCGGCCGGCATCTCCCTGCTCCGCCAGGCCGGCGCCGTGGTGCCCTGCGCCGCCTGCCTGATCGAGCTGACCTTCCTGAAGGGCCGGGAGCGCCTCGATGTCCCCTTCGAAGCGCTCGTCTCCTACGACGCTTGAGCGCGCGGAGCCCCCGCCGGCCGAGCCCATGACCCCTGGGGCGGCCGCGGGAGCGCTCCGCCTCGCCGAGGCGCTCGCCGCCTCCGTCGCCGCCGCGCCCACCGGCGTGGTGATCAGCGACCCGACCCTGCCCGACTGCCCGATCGTCTTCGCCAACCCGGCCTTCCACCGCATCACCGGCTACCCGCCCGAGGAGGTGATCGGGCGCAATTGCCGCTTCCTGCAGGGCCCGGGCACCGACCGCGCCGCCGTCGCCGCGATCCGCCAGGCCATCGCCGGCGCCCGCCCGATCGACATCCGCCTGGTGAACTACCGCCGCGACGGCAAGCGCTTCGTCAACGAGCTGCACATCTCCCCCGTCCATGACGCGGCGGGGAAGCTGCTCTACCTGATGGGCATCCAGCACGATGTGACCGAGCGCGTGCGCGCCGAGGACGCCGCCCGCCGCGCACAGCGCGCCGCGGAGCGCGCGAGTGCCGAGAAATCCGACTTCCTCGCCTTCGTCAGCCACGAGGTGCGCACGCCGCTGAACGGCGTGCTCGGCACGCTGTCGCTGCTGCTCGACACGCCGCTCGATTCCGAACAGCGCGCCTATGCAGAAACCGCGCGCCGCTCGGGCGAGACGCTGCTCTGGACGGTGAACGAGCTGCTCGACCTGTCGCGCATCGAGGCCGGCAAGCTCGAGCTGGAGGAGATCGCCTTCGACCTCGGCCAGCCGCTGCGCGAAGTGCTGGCCCTGCAGGCGGCGTCCGCCGCCGATAAGGGGCTGCGCCTGACCGCGAGCCTCGATGCCGCCTTGCCGGCGCGCGTCATGGGCGATCCGCGGCGCTTCCGGCAGGTGCTGCTGAACCTGGTGGACAACGCCATCAAATTCACCGCCGCCGGCACGGTGGATATCCATGTCGGGCACAAGGCCGGCCGCATCGAAGTGGAGGTGCGCGACACGGGCGCCGGGATTCCCGCGCCGCTCCGCAAGCGGCTGTTCCGCCGCTTCCAGCAGGCCGATGCCGGCACGGCGCGCCGGCATGGCGGATCGGGGCTCGGCCTGATGATCTGCCGCCGCCTGGTCGGGCTGATGGGCGGCGAGATAGGCGTCGAGAGCGAGGAGGGTCGCGGCAGCGTCTTCCGCTTCGACCTGCCGCTGCACCCCGCCGCCCCGGACGCGCCCGGCGCCGCCACGCCCGCCGCAGCCTCCGACACCCCGCGTCGCCTGGCCGGTGACGCCCCCTTCGCGCGGCTGCTGCTGGTGGAGGATAGCGAGGCGAGCCAGCTCGTCGCCGCCGCCATCCTGCGCAAGGCCGGCTACGAGGTGGACCTCGCGCGTGACGGCGAAACCGCGGTCGAGGCCGCCACCAGCGGCGCCTATGACGCGATCCTGATGGATGTGCGCATGCCCGGCTTCGACGGCTATGAGGCGACGCGCCGCATCCGCGCCCTGCCCGGCCCGGCGGGGCGGGTGCGGATCCTGGCGCTCACCGCCTCGGCCATGCCGGGGGATGCGAAGCGCAGCCTGGCCGCCGGGATGGATGCGCATCTGACCAAGCCCGTGGATCGCGCCGGGCTGCTCGGCGCGGTCGCCGCCCTGCTCGCCGCCGTGCCCGCCCGCCCGCGCGTTGCCGCCCTGGTCGCCGAGCCCGGCCCCGCCCACGCCCTGCTGGTGCGGGAGACGCTGGACGAACTGCGCGCCGCCGTCGGGCCGGGGCGCCTGCCCGACCTCATCGGCGTCTTCGCAGCCGAGACGCTGGCCCGGCTCCGCCGTCTGCTGGACGGTGCCTCCCCCGCCGCCGTCGCGCAGGAAGCGCATGCGCTGCAATCCGCCGCCGGCACCTTCGGCGCCGCGGGGCTGCGCGAAGCCGGCACGGCGCTGGAGCGCGCCGCCGCCGAGGCCGATATGGCCGCGATCGACGCCGTGCTCCGCGACCTACCGCGGCTGGTCGAGCGGACGCTGCACGCCCTGTCGCGCGCCGCGGGCGTGCCGGCGGGCAGCGCCGAATAGCACCAGCGGATGTTTGCTCTGGCCAGCATCGCGGTTGTTGGCCTTCATCGCCGCCTCATCCTCGGGTGTCGGGCGGTCAGCAAATCCACAAAAATCGCCTCGCGGCCCAGGACGCCGGGCGATACTCACACAGCGGCTATCAGGATATCTCGACCATGTCGTTCACGGCTGGGCGCGGGCTCGCCCGACTGAGCATGGTGTGCAACCCGGCCTTCTTGCGGCAGACGCTCAACCCGATCGCCGCCGGCCGGAGCGTCGGCCGCTTCTTCCAGGCGCACTCCGGCACGATCAACACGGTGGGCAAGGGCATGGCCCTCGTCTCGGCCGGCTACGCCGCCAAGGACACCTACACATCCTACGCCAAGGGCGAGATCAGTGGCCCTCAGGCGGCTTTCTCCGGTGCCGCGGCGGCCTGCGGCGCCCTTTCCGGCTTCTCCCCGGCCTATGGCTTCGCCTTCGCCCTCTACGGCTCGATGTTCACCATGTTCAAATACGGGCTGGGCGGCGCAAAAGCGATGAAGGACCGCAACAACCAGATGGAAATCGCGAACACGGTCTTTGCCCACGCGGTCGCCATCCCCTCCTTCGGCGCCTTCGGCACGCCGCTCGGCATCGTCAGCGGCGCCGTCTCCCTGGCGCTGTCCAACGCGGCCTGCGATCACGCCCGCGAGTTGAAGGGGGCGGCGCTCGAGATGGTGGAGCAAGGGCAGAAGGCACCCGAGCAGATCAAGCTCATCCTGACCGCCACCCTTGACCGGTTCGACCCGTCCATCACCTGCGTGGTCGCCGATGACGTCTTCGGAGGGGGTAGCTTCAACATCCTCGCACGGATCGGGGACAAGGATTGACGCCAGATCGCGCGGATCGTGCCCGATCCGCCGCTTGGGCGCCGATGACCGCGCCGTGCCGAAGCGGGCCGCGACTCCTGGCCGGCGCCACCTTTTCGCCCCATTCGGGCGGCTAGCTGCCGCCCCTGGCCTTGGCCCGACCGCTTGCCGGCCGGCTTCGGGCCACCCACCCAGAGGGAGGCCGATGGGATGACCAATGCCAGCGCCACCCGACGGGGCGTCCTCGGCGCCGCGCTCGCCCTCGCGGCCGGCACGCCGTCGCGCCTGGCCGCCACCGGCGTACCCGAGGCCGCCACCCTGCTCGCCCCAGGGCCGGAGGACGGCCCGGCCGCCCGCTTCGCGCTGGCTGCCGCCGACGGGCTCGCGCGCGGCCTGGTCCAGGCCTCGGCGCTGCGGGTCAGCGTCCTCGGCGGGCCCGACGGGATCACCGCCGCCAATCGCTTCGCCGCCTCTGCCGCGCCTGACGGGCATTTGCTGCTGCTGCTCACCGGCTCGGCCGCCCAGGCGCAGCTGATCGGCGAGGCAAGGGCGCGCTACGAGCCGCGCCATTGGCCCGCGGTGGCCGGCAGCCTGATGCCGGTGCTGGTCGCCGGCCGCGGCGCGCCGACGGACCCGCAGCCGCTGCGCCTGGCCCTGCCCGGCCCTGCCGCGCCGGAAGCGGCGGCGCTGCTCGCGCTCGACCTGATCGGCCGCGCTGCCACCCCGGTCTTCCTGCCGCCTGGCATGGCGCCCGACGCCGCGGTCACGGCCGGGATCGCCGATGCGGTGGTGCTTGGCGGGCCGGCGCCGGATGCCCGCGCGCTGGCGCTCGGCCTCAGCCCCTGGTTCGCCTTCGATGACGAGAGCGCCGCCCGCGACCCGGCCCTGCCGGAGATCGCCCCCCTCGGCGCCCTGCTGCCCGATCCCGTCCCGGCGGAGCTCGTGGCCGGGTTGCGCGCGGCCGGCGCAGCGCTGCGCGTGCGCGGCCTGCTGGTGCTGCCGGCGCTGACCTCGGCCGATGCGGTCGCGCTGTGGCGCGGCGCGGCGCTGCGCTGGGCGGAGGATGCGCCCACGGCCGTCGAGTTCGGCACGCGCCGCGTGGCGGGGAAGGAGGCGGCGGATGCGCTCGCCACCCTCTGCCCGCCGGCCGAGGCGCAGCTCGCCTACCGCGCCTGGCTGCGCCGCCGCCTGAACTGGCAAGCGGTTTGATTTGACCCTCAGACGCCGGGCGAGTTTTTTGACCCTCAAGCGCCGGGCGCCTGCTCCGCAGGCTTGGCTTGCGCGCCGCAGACATGGCGCGCCGACGCCAGTTGATGGTCGCCGCGCGGGCCGCCTTTGGCGGCCTCATCAACCCTCACGCTGGGCCGTCTAGACCAGCCGCAGCCGGACCATCGCGCGCCAGATCGGGGCGACCGCGAAATTGCACAGCAGCGTCCGCGTGATGTGGAAGCCCAGCACCAGCGGCACGCCGAGCGCCAGCGCCTTCGCTGTCACCGTCATCTCCGGCATCCCGCCCGGCGACATGGCGAGCATCATTTCCGCCACCGGCAGGCCTGAGAGCCAGGTCAGCGCGAGCCCAATCCCCGCCATCACCGCGATCAGCACCACCGTCATCGCCACCGAGGCCAGCGCCAGCCGGCGCGAGGACAGCAGGAAGCTCCGCGTCATGCGCTGACCGAGCGCCATCCCCATGCCGACCTGCGCCGCATCCACCATCCAGCCCGGCACGCCAGAGGGCAGCAGCCCGGACCAGGACAGCAGGATCACCATCACGCAGGGCCCGAGCATCCAGGGATTGGCCATCCCCGCCCGCTTCGCCGCCAGCGCCACGCCAAGCCCCATCGCCAACAGCAGCGCCAACCCCCAGCCCTGCACCGCCGGCCAATCGGCCAAGAACAGCGATGCGCCGCCGCGCGGCGCGAACCAGGTGACCAGCGGCGGCACCAGCGCGACCACCAGCATCACCCGGATCGTGTGCACCAGCGTCACCACCGGAACAGACACCCCCGCGCGCTGGGCCAGCACCGCCATCACCACGACGCCGCCGGGGACCGAGGCGTAATAGCCCGTCTCCGCATCCGTCCCCGCCCAGCGCGCGAACAGCCGCGCCACCAGCACGCCGACCAGGATGGACAGGATCGCCGCGCCCACCAGCCAGGGCAGCGCCAGCCCGACCGCGGCCATCACCTGCGGCGTGAAGGTCTGCCCAAGCCCGAGCCCCAGCAGGATCAGCGCCGCCGGCCGCATCGGCTTCACCACATGCGCCCGCCCGTTCCAGGCCAGCGCCCCGGTCGCGGCCATGGCCCCCAGCATCCAGGCCAGCGGCACGCCAAGCCAGGAAAACAGCGCGCCACCCGCCGTCGCGGCCAGCAAGGTGACCAGGACAGCGCCCATCGGCACGGGATCGGGGAGGGCGAAGGGAAGCTTGAAGGGCAAGGCAGGTCTCTCGCGCCGCAGCATCGGCCCGCGCGTGCGACGCGTCAAAGGGGGGATGCCGCGCAACGTCGCGGCCGGCGCCAGTTAAGCCTTTGGCAACCTTTGACGCGTAGGCTCCGCCAGATGCGCTGGTTGGCGACCCGCCAGCGCTGCCACGCCAGAACGGCACAGACGGATCCGTCCGCCATGATCCGCGACATTGCCGCCACGCCGCGCCCCGGCGCCGTGGCCCTCGCGCCCGAACCCGCGCCGCGCCGCACCGACGCCGCGCCCGCCAACCCGGCCGCGCCGATGCTGCCCAACCCGCGCCTGCGCATCGACGCGGCGCTCAACATCGTCGTGCTGGAGTTCCGCGACGATGGCGGCGCGATCAGCCGCAGCATCCCCTCCGCGCAGGAGATCAAGGCCTATCGCGACGGCACGGCCGAGACCGGCGCCGAGGCGCCACCCGCGCTCGACGTCCAGCGGTAACCTGATCAGGCGCTGAGCGAGACGCGGCGTCCGATGGACGCCACCAGCCCTGCCGTGCCACCGCCCTGGAACAGCGCCAGCGCCGGTGCGGCGGACGTCGCTGCGGGCTGCTGCGCCAGGTAGCGGCTGGCCAGCCGCGCCACCTTCGCCGGATCCTGCAGGTCGCGCACATCCAGCCGCTGCGAGATGATGGCGCGCTGGCGTTCGAAGGGCAGCAGGCCGAATTGCTGCGGCAGGCCAAGCGCCCCGCGCGTCACCTCCAGCAGCACGCGATCGGCCATCAGCGCGTTGACCGAGCTCGCGGTACCGGCCATGCGGCGGAAATACAGCGCCTCCCGCAGGCCGGGATTGGCCTCGCCCATGCTCTTCTCGAAGCGATTGATCATCGCGCCCTGCACGATGCGGTCGAGCAGCACGCGGTCATCCAGCGGCAGGCGTTGGGGCGTCAGCGCCGCAGGATCGGCCGCCGGCGCGGGCCGCGCGCGGTCCAGGATGGCCCGGCCCGTGGCGCCGAGCGCCTCGCGCTGCGTCGTGCTCAGCGCCGCCGCCTGCTGCGCACTGAAGGCGCCGAGCTGCTCGGGGCGGAGCGCGGCCAGCTGCGCTGTGGTGAGCACGGAGACCTGCGGCGGCGACAGCGCGCGCAGCCGGTCGGGCGGCACGGCGGCGAGGTCGGCCGGTTCGATCGCGCGGAGCCGCGCACTGTCCAGCCGGCCGAACTGCGCCGGCGTCAGCGCGGCGACCTGCGCGGGCGACAAGGCGGTGATGTCGGCCGCATCGAGCGCACTGATCGCCGTGGGCGCGATGGCGGCCAACTGCGCCGGGTCGAGCGCCGCGACCTGCGTGGCGCTCAGCGCCTGCACCTGCTGCGCGGTCAGCCCGGCCATGGCGTTCAGTTGCAGCCCACGCAGCTGCTCGGGCGTCTGGCGCGCGACCTCGGCCGGGGTCAGCGCCACCGGGCGCACCGTGGCAAAGGCGCTGGCCAGGGCGCGCCAGCGCGGGTCGGTCAGACGGTTCGCGATGCTGCGCTGATCGGCCGGGTCCTCGGTCAGCACACGGCGCAGCAGGGCGCGCTTGTCGATCTCGGATTCCAGTTGGAAGGATTCCAGCACCAGGCGCAGCGTGCGGCGATCCTTGAGCAGCGCCTCGGCATCGGCGATGCGCGGCGCCTCTGCGCGCAGCCGCGCGGTGTCGGCAGTGTTGTCGCTGCGCGCGGTGAAGCGGTCCTGCAGCGCCTGCCCCTGGCGGTCGAAGACCGCCATCGCCGAGAGGGCGCCGAGGCCGGGCAGCATGTCAGGCCGTGCTGGCCACGAAGGCGCGCGGCGCAGGCCCGGGGGCGGGGCCAAGGGTGGGGGCCGGGGCGGGTGCGCCGTCCTGCGCCTCAAGGCCTGCGATCATGTCGCGGTGCAGCGCCATCAACGGCTCCAGGCTGCCCTGGTCATCCATGCGCGCCATGGATTCGCGCTGCGCCCAGAGCCCGAGCGACACCAGCCGCCCCTTCAGCTCCGCCGGCAGCGCATTCCCTGGCGAGAGCAGATCCCCGAGCAGCAGCGACCACAGGCGGTGCGTACGCTCCAACGCCACGGCGCGGCCGCGCACATCCTCGCCCGTGGCGGCGAGCAGGCCGTTGACGTAGCGGAAGGCGCGCAGCTCGATCTCCCGCGGCGTGGCGGCGGCGTTCTGGCTGGCGGCGTAGCGCGCGACGGTCATGCGGCAGGTCCGTGCTGAGAAGCGGCGAAAGCGGCGGCCGGGGCGCGTGGCGCGCCCCGGCCGCGTTGGATCAGCGGAACAGGCTGAGCAGCGACTGGCTCTGCTGGTTCGCGATGGACAGCGACTGGGTCGCCAGCTGCTGGCGCGTCTGCAGGCTGGTCAGCCGCGCCGATTCCTCGGCGAGGTCGGCATCCACCAGCGCACCGAGGCCTTCCTTGATCGAATCGGTCAGCTTCGCGGTGAAGTCCTGCAGACCCTCGATCTGCTGGAACTTCGCGCCGAAGGCGGACAGCGCCGTGCCGACCGTGTCGATCGCGGCCTCCACCGCGGCGATCGCTGTGGAGCCGCCGCTGATGGTCGCCGATGTCATGCCGTCGGCGGCCGCCGTGCCATTGGCGCCGAGCGCCACGGTGGCGGCGCCGGCGATGATGATCTCGCCATTGTTGTTGAAGCTGGCGTCGATGCCCTCGTTCTGCATCGCCGTCACCAGCTTGCCCAGCATGGCAAGGGGCGACTCACTGGCCGTGTCGATGTCCACCTGGCGGACCTGCACCGTATCCGACACCTCCGTGTCGAGCACGTTGTTGCCCGCATTGTTGAATTCGAAGACCAGCGTCGTGCCGCCGCGCGTCACGGAGATGCCGTCACCATCGTCGATGGCCAGGTCCTGATCGAAGGTCAGACGCGTCGAGCCCGTATTCACCTGGAGGCCCGTCAGCGTCAGCCCGGCGGTGGTGAGGTCCTGCGCCGCCACCGTCGTGGTGTTGCCGGTGATGTCGCGGACCACGTTGAGGTCCGTACCACCGGTCAGCAGGTTCACGCCGTTGAAGTTCGCCGTATTGGCATAGGCATTGATGTTCGCCAGCGCCTCGTTGATCTGGCTGTTGATCTCGGCATTCGGGATGCCGCGCTGCTGGCCCTGTGTGACAGTGCCCTTCAGCTTCGCCAGCTCGTCGCTGATCTTGGTGGCCGCGTCGCGCGCCACGGTCACCGTCGCCTTGCCAAAGGCCAGGCTGTCCTTCACCGCCGTCAGGCCGCGCAAATCGGCGCGCATGTTCTGCGCGATGGAAAACACCGCCGGATCGTTGTTGGCCTGCCCGATCCGCAGGCCGGTCTCGATGCGGCCCTGCGTCTTGGCCATGTCCGTCGAGATGGAGGACAGCGAACGGATGGCCGCCATGGCGGCGACATTGGTGTTGATCGAGGACATCGTCCCCTACTCCCTATGCAGGGTTCCGCGGCGGGTTGGGCATCTTGCCGCCCTCCACGGGGGCCGGGGCGGCAGCGCCGCGCCGGCTGGCCCGCGCCTTGCGCAGGGCCGTCTCGACATCCTCACAGCAGAGGATGAAGAAAGCGTAAACGCGCGGCGACATTATTCCGCCGCCGAAGCCGCAACCGGCACCGCCTGGCCCGTCACCGGATCCAGCCCCAGCACCGCCGCTTCATGGCGCATCACATGGCGCACCAGCCGCAGCGCCTGGTACCACTCATCCTGCTCGGCCAGCGTCAGCGCGCGATCGAGCAGCTGGCGCGCCATGTTGGAGGTCGTCGCCTCCTGGAACTCGGCGGCCAGGCGATGCGCCTCGGCCATCGCTGGCTCGCGCTCCTCCTCCGGCCCGACATAGGCGCATTGCAGCGCGAAGTAGATCCGCCGCGCCGGCGTGTTCACCGCCTCCGGCGCCATCACCTGCTTGCCGAACAGGAAGCGCGCGCGCGCCACGACCTCCACCCGCGTGCGGCCACGGAAACGCAGCGACGCGCCGTTCACCACCATCAAGTCACCGGCGCGCAATTCGAGCACCAAGGTGGACATCAACCTCTCCCAACCTCTCGGCCCGCAGGGCCTTCGCCGCCGTGCCGACAACCAGCCCCTGCCGGCCGATGCGCGATCTTCGCCGCCGCGCGGATGCCCCGCGCGCCCGTTCCTCGGGACCATGCCGGGCGGCCGCCGATGCAGGCGGCCCCAGCCCAGGCCGCCCTTATGCCCCCGCCCGGCTTAACCGGGGCTGAAGGCGCGGCCGCTCAGCGCAGCAGCGCGGCCAACGACAGGCGCGAGATCATCCCCGTCGTCTCGTAGCTGGCTGACAGGCGCAGCTCCGCCTGGCGCAACCGCGCGGTGACCTCCGCCACATCCACCTCCTCCACCTGGCCAAGCTGCGTGCGGAGCGCCACCAGCAGGTCCGCATGGCGCTCCCGCACTGCCATCACGCGCTGCTCCCGCACGCCGAGCGCGCTCCGCTCCGCCGCGATTCCGTCGCCAGCGGCGCGGAGCCCGCCGCCGACCTCGCGCAGCAGCGCGTCATAGCCCGCGCCCTGCGCGGCCGAGGCTGGCGTCAGCGCTGCCAGCGTCGCCAGCCCGCGCAGCATCTCGCGGCCCCAGGCGCCGGCCGACTCGCCGGACTGGTCCTGGTTCGCCAGCACACCCCAGGCCACGCGGTCCCCATCCGCGACGACCACGGCGCGCCGCGGATCGGCCAGGCCCGCACCTTCCAGCCAGGCGTTGAAGGGCGTCGTCGCAGGGTCCGTGGCCGCCGCCGCGGTCGCCGCCAGCAGGGGCCCGAGATTGGCAGGGTCGGGGTCGAGCGTCGCAACCGCCGCGGCGATGCCTGCCGCCATCGGGCCCGTGGCGATGCCCTCGGCATTCGGGACCGGGGCGAGGGCCAGGTTGCTGCCCGCGAAGAGGTATTCGCCGGCATGCCGCGCATTCATGAGCGTCGCCGCTTCCTCCAGCGCGATACGCGCGGACAGCGCCAGCTGTTCGACCGCTGCCGCGCCGAGCGTGCGTGCGCGCGCCGCCTCCGCCGCGGTCTGCTGCGCCAGCGTCTCCAGCCGACCGAGCACGGATTGCGCACTGCCCATCCGCCCCAGCGCCGTATCCGTCGCGCCCAGATAGGCTTCACGCCGTGCGATGTCGCCGCGCAGGTCGATCGCGCGCCGCGCCTCGAAGCCCAGCGCGCCATGCGTCTGCCCGACCTCGCCGGTCGAAACCTGGCGGGTCAGCGTTGCGATGCGCTCCCGCAGCCTTGTCTGGTCGGGGACCATGCCGCCGATGATGGACAGGATGGACATGCGTCACCTCACCGCGCCGAGCAGGGCATCCCACATCGCCTGCACAGTGGCGACGATGCGGGCATTGACCGCATAGGCGTTCTGCAACTCCACCATCGCGGCGACCTCGCGATCCACATCCACGCCGGAACGCTGCTGCAGGCGCGTATCGAGCACTTCACGCAGCGCAATGGCGCGGCCCCGGCCCTCCTCCGCTGCGGCGCGCGCGGCGGTTTGCGTGGCGACCAGCGCGCCGGCATGCGCCTCCAGCGTCAGCAGGCCCGACAGGGTGGAGACCAGCGTGCCATCGGGCCCAAGGCCGCCGGCGGGGATCGGCGGCTGCGCCTGGCCGGCCGCGACCTCCGCGCCGAAAGCGAAGTCGAGCACGCGGTCGAGCAGCACGCCGAAACCGGCCGGCCCGCCCGCCGGGTTGGGCGTGAAGGCGCTCGGCCCGCCGGGTGTCGCGGTTACCGCATGCGTGCCGTCGCGCAGCAGCGCGGCATTCGTGGCCACCGCGGGGTTGACGCGGATCGCGCCGGCAAAGCCGACCATCGCGCTGCCCGCATAAGGCTGCGTGACATCCGGCACCGCACCGGCGCCATCGGTGAACAGGCGCAGGCCCTGCGCCTCGATCCGCGCGGCGGCATGCGCAGCGGCCAGGTCGAGCTCCGCCTGCATGCGCGGCAAGGCCAGGTCGCGCAGCTCTGCCGCCGCGGCCAGGCGCCCGCCGGCGACCAGCCGCGTCACATCCTGCCCGTTCAGCATCAGGCCGGGCAGCGCGCCGGCGCCGCCATGGAAAGCGCCGGGCGCGACGGTGGCCGGCGCGATGGAGAAGGCCGCGCCATGCTGCGGCAGCATGATCCCGCCGCGCGCGACCAGCGTCACCTCGCCCATCGCGCCGCGAATGACCCCGATATCGAGCGACTGCGCCAGCCGCGCGATCGCCAGGTCGCGCTTATCCTCAAGATCGGCGGCGGCGCGCCCGGCCGCCACCTCGTTGCGGATGGACCAGCTGAGCGCGCCGATCTCCGCCAGCGCCGCATTGGCCGCGGCGGCTTCCGTGCCGAGGGTGTCATGCGCCTGTTGGCGCGCCGCGCCGATCCCGGCCGCGACGGTGTTGAAGCGCGCGGCCAGATCCTGCGCGGCCTGCAGCACAGCGCCACGGCGGATCGGATCCTCCGGCGCTTCCCGCAGCGTGGCGAGGCGCGCGCGCAGCGCCGAGAGCAGGCCGCCCAGACTGTCGCCATCGGCCGGCCGGCCATGCGCACCCTCGACCGTCGCAAGCAGGCGTGTGCGGAGCTCGCCCGCCGCCGCATCGCCACCCGCCCGCGCCGCCGCCGCCTGGAGCGCGAAATCCACATCGCGCATTGGCACGCCGCTGCGCACGCCGATGCCGATGCCGCCAGCCGACAGCGCCTGGCCTTCCAGCGTCTTGCGCGTATGGCCGTCGGTGCCGGCATTGGCGATGTCGTCCGCCGTGCGCGCCATCTGCCGGTCGAGCAGCCGCAAGCCGGAGCGCGCCACCGACAGGGCAATGTCCATGCTCATGGGGCCCCACCTACCAAGACAAGGAACTGGCGGCCGGCCAACGGCCGGCCGAG
>JBIKSZ010000261.1:0-4801 GCA_044348345.1 Roseomonas sp.
TCTGCGTGGTGACCATCTGCCTGATTCCTGCCCGGTGTGTCGGTCGCCTAGACGAATGCGCCAACGACGCATGCGTTCCACCGGAGCGCGCATGACAAGCGCGTGAGTTTCGACCGAACGGCAATCAGCCCCGGCCTGTTACCATCACGATTGCGGCAGGTTCTCCGGCTGGGCCGGCGCCAGCATCGGCCGCCACAGGCGCCAAGTCACGGCCAGCGCCACAAGCCCCTGCGCGCCGACCAGCGCCGTCGCGGTGGGCGCGCCCAGCCATTCGGCCAGCAGGCCGATCTGCAGGAAGCCGAGCAGCCCCGTACCGATCGCCGTGGAGAGCACGCCAAGCGACCGGCCGCGCTGTTCGGGCGGCACGACCAGATAGGTGAGCGTCGCCTGCATCGTGGCGAAGCCCGCGCCACCGATCCCGGTGGCCAGTAGCGCAAGGCCCGCGAGCTTCGGGTCGGGCGCCAGCGCGAAGGCGATCATCATCGCCAGATAGATCGTCGTGCCGCCGACATAGACCAGCGGATAGCGATCCTGACGGGTCATCAGCCCGATCATCACCGCACCCAGCAGCGCGCCCACGCCATCCATGCTGGCCAGCACCCCGACGCCTTCCGGCCCAAGCCCGAGCGCCGCCTGGCCGATCACCGGGATCATGCTGGTGCAGGGCCAGGCGAACAGGTTGAAGACGATCGTGACCACCAGGACCGCGCGCAAACGGGGCAGTTGCATCCCGAGCTTCAGACTGTCCCGCATCTCCCCCAGCACGGAGACACCGCGCGGCGGCGCCGGCGATGCCCCCACCCGGAGACCGACAGCGATCAGCATGGCCAGCAGGTAGAGCAGCGCAGCTAGGCCGAAGGCCTCGCCCGCGCCGAGCGTCGCCAGCACCGTGCCGCCCACCGCCGGGCCTGCGATGCGGCTGGCATTGTTGCCCAGCACATCGAAGGACATCGCCCGCCCCATCCGGGTGGCGCCGACCGATTCGCCGATCATCATCCGCCGCACCGGATTGTCGGTCGCCCATCCGAGCCCACCGCAGAAACACGCAATGGCGAGGTGCCAGACCTCCAGCGCCCCGGCAAAGGCCAGCACCGAGATCGCGCCCAGGGCACCGCCCTGCAACGCCAGCACGGCGACCAGCGAAACGCGCCGCGGCACGCGGTCCGCCAACACGCCGAGCAGCGCGCCGAACAGCCCCATTGGCGCCATCCGCAGCAGCGTCATCGCCGCGACAAGGAAGGCCGAGCCGGTGACCTGGAACACGACGACGCCGACCACCAGCATCTCGAGCCAACGCGCGACGGACACGGCGAGGCCAACCAACAGCAGGCGCCGGAAATCCGGCACCGCCAGGACCCCACGCCCTTGCCCCTTGTCCAACGCGTCCACCCGATCTCGTCGTTCCGCGAAGCTTCGCAGGCCTCGGCGGCCCGCTCAATCCCCGTCAGGGATCAACGCGACGCCGCGGTGCGGTCGGCTTCGGCGCCGACGATGCGCCCATCCTCCATCGCCACGATCCGGTCAGCGATGTCGAGGATGCGGGGATCATGCGTGACCAGCAGGATCGGCACGCCGCGAGACTTCGCCAGGTCGCGCAGCAGCTGCACCACCTCATGCCCGCTGACCTTGTCGAGCGCCGCCGTCGGCTCATCCGCCAGCACGAGCCCCGGCTGCGCCGCCAGCGCGCGCGCGACCGAGACACGCTGGCGCTGCCCGCCCGAGAGCTTGGCCGGCAGGCGTTCCTCATGGCCCGCAAGACCGACCGCGGCCAGCAATTCGCCAGCGCGGGCCAGCCGCGCGCGTTCCTCCAGCGCGCCATCCTGCTCCAACGCCATCGCCACATTCTGCCGCGCCGTCAGGAAGCCGAGCAGGTTGTGGTTCTGGAAGATGAAGCCGATCCGCCGGCGCAGCCGCACACGCGCGGCCTCCCCGGCTTCGGCCAGCTCCTCACCCAGCACCCGCGCGCTGCCCTCCTGCATCGCGCGCAGCGCGCCGATCAGAGTCAGCAGCGTCGTCTTGCCGCTGCCGGAGGGGCCGGTGAGCAGCACGATCTCGCCCTCGCGCACATCGAGGTTCACGTCCCGCAGCACGGGCCGGCGCAGCTCGCCTTCCCCGTACGCATAGGTCACGCCGCGGAGTGCGACGGGGTTCATCAAAACATATCCGCGGGGTTGGCGTCGCGCAGCTTGCGCACCGCCAGCAATCCGGCGACTGCGCACATGGCGAAGATCATCAGGAACACCGAAGCGCCGAGCTGGAAATCCAGCCGCAGCGGCAGGAAGGTGGCGCTGCCGACGAAATCATACATCACGAAGGACAGCAGCAGCCCGGGGATGAAGCCCGCCACCGCCAGGATCAGCGCCGCACCCAGCACGACGCGCGCCAGATAGAAGCCGGAATACCCCATGGCCTTTAGCGTCGCGTATTCCTTCAGATGCCCGGCGATGTCGCTGAACAGGATCTGGTAGACGATCACCATCCCGACCACGAGGCCCATCAGGCTGCCGAAGGCGAAGATGAAGCCGATCGGCGTCGCTTCCTCCCAGTAGCGGCGCTCATGCGCGTGCAGTTCGGCCTGGGTCATCACGATCACATCGGGGGGCAGCAGCGCGCGCAGCCGCGCCTGTGTCTCCCGCAGATCGGCGCCGGGCCGCAGCTTGATGGCGACAAGATCCACCGCCGCCACCTGGCGTTCCTTCACCACGCGGCGGAAATTCACTTCCGACAGCACCACATTGCCATCGGCGCCGAAGGACGGGCCGATCTCGATCAGCCCGACCACCTGCATGCGGCGCTGGCCGATCTCCACATCGAGCGATCCGCCGCCTTCCGCCAGCAGCCGTCCGACCGGGCCGAATTCCGGGCGCGACTGCACATCGAAGGCCACCGCATCCGCGCGATTCAACGCCGCGACCACCCTGGCATCGAGGCCGGGGAAATCCAGCACACCCGCGGCCGTGTCCACGCCGATCAGCTGGATGGGGCGCCGGCTGCCATCCACCGGGTTCCGCCAGCTCGCCTGCGCCAGATAGACCGGGACCGCGCGCTCCACCTCCGGCAGGGCCAGCGCCTGTTGCGCGCGCACGCGAGGCAGCGGCTCTGGGCGAAAACTCGCCGTGGTCAGGGGATGCATCAGGAACAGGTCGCCACGCATCGCGCCGATCAGGTTCGTCGCGCTTTCGAACAGCGCACCGCGGAAGCCGAGCTGCATGAAGACCAGCACGCAGGCGAACAACACGCCTGCGATGGCCGAGGCCAGCCGCGCCTTCTCGGACCGCAGCTGCCGCCAGGCGAGCCGCAGCGCCAGCAGCGTGGACGCCGCGAAGCCAGGGCCCCGGCGTTGCGGCGCCGGCGCGGCCTCACCGGTGCGTTCCGGCGCCCAGGGCAGCAGCTTCTCGGCGGGCGGGATCTGGTTCACGGCCGGATCGCCACCTGCACCTGCATGTTGGACCGCCGCGCCAAGGCCTCGGCCGCCTCCGGCGCCAGGGTAAGGCGCACCTCCACCGTCCGCGCATCCACGGCGGCCACCGGGTCGCTGGTGGCCTGGGTGTTGCGCCGCACCTGCCAGCCGATCTCGCGCACCGTCGCGGCGAAGCGCACCGCCTCGCCCGGCACGCGCACCTCGGCCTCGGCACCGAGCCTGAGGCGCGGCAGGTCGGTCTCATAGACATCGGCGACGACATCCATGCGCGAGAGGTCGGCGATCTCCACAACGCCCTCAGCGCCCGCGCGCTCACCGCTGCGCGCCAGCACGCGGATGACGGTCCCGGCGATCGGCGCGCGCAGCCGCGCGAGGGCAGCCTCCGCCCCGGCGCGTGCCGCCGCGGCCTCCGCGGCGGCGAGCTCGGCTTCGGCGAGCGCCAGATCCTCCGGGCGCGGACGCAGCAGAGTCTCCAGCGCCGCCTCAGCCTCGGCGCGTTCAGCGCGCATGCGGTTGGCGAGGAAGCGGGCGCGCTCGGCCACGGCTTCAGCACCGGCGCCGGCCCGCTCCAGCCGCTCGGCGCGGTCAGCCTCGCGCCGGGCGCTGTCCTCGGCGTTGCGCAGCGCCTCGATCCGCGCGCGCTGCGCCGCGATCTCGGACGGACGGCCCGCGGCCCGCGTGCGCTCCAGCCGCGCGCGAGCCTGGGCCAGCTGTGCCTCGGCCTGGCGGAGCGCGGCGTCGCGCAAAGCGGCGTCGCTGAACTCGGCCAGGACCTGCCCGGCTTCGACACGATCGCCCTCGACGACCATCAGGCGTTCGATCCGCGCGCCGTCTTGCGACGGCGCGGCCGCCAGGCGCAGGATGCGGGATGCGGGCTCGACCCGGCCGAGGGCGCCGACGCCGACCGGACCGGCCACGACGGGCGCGGCCTGCGGCGCACGCTCCGCCTCTCCCGGCGCGGTCCAGAAGAAGGCGGCGCCGCCCGCGGCCGCCAGCACCAACACGCCGGCCAGAAGCTTCGCGCGGCGGCTCATCGCCCGGCCTCCAGAAGCCGCTGCAGCGCGGTGCGCATGGCCTGCCGCTCCGCCTCGCTCGGCGTGTAGAGGCGGAAGATGCGGGCCATGAACATGCCATCGCCGGCAGCATTGATCGCATCGCCATGGCCGGGCGGCAGGCCGTCGGCGGCGATATCGGCGCGCATGCGCCCGATCACTTCCCTGATCGGATCCAGCAGCACTGGGTCGTGGTGGAAGGCGGCGAGGAACACCGCCGCGGCGCGGTCATGCCGCTCGTTGCAGGCGAATTCCCCCTGGCCGAAGCCCCATTCGAGCATGGCCCGCGCCACGCGACCCGCGCCTTCCGGCTGCGCGGCGACGCAGG
>JBIKSZ010000070.1:0-15668 GCA_044348345.1 Roseomonas sp.
TCCTGACCCTGCTGCTGGTCCCGCTGCTCGGCGCCTGCGGGAGGCTGGCGGAACTCGGGCGGGAGCCAGCGCTGGCCGGGCTCGACAACCCCGCCGCCGATCCCTCCTGGCGGCCGGTGAGCATGCCGATGCCGGCGTCCCAGGTCGCCTCGGGCAGCGCCAATTCGCTCTGGCGCCCAGGCAGCCGCACCTTCCTGCGCGATCAGCGCGCGGCCGCGCCGGGTGACCTCGTCACCGTGCTGGTCTTCATCCAGGACCAGGCGCAGCTCAGCAACGAGACGGAGCGCGAGCGCGAAGGCAATGACACCTTCGGCATCCCGCGCCTGCTTGGCCTTGAGAGCTCTGTGACGCGGGTACTACCGAACACGGTGGACCCAGCGCGGCTGGTGCAGACCTCCGGCGCACAGACCAGCAGCGGCACCGGCAGCATCCGCCGCAACGAGACGGTGCAGCTTCGCGTCGCGGCGACCGTCATGCAGGTGCTGCCGAACGGGAACCTCGTGGTCAGCGGCCGGCAGCAGGTGCGCGTCAACAGCGAGCTGCGCGACCTGTCGGTTGCCGGCATCATCCGCCCGCAGGACATCGGCAGCGACAACACCGTCCGCCACGACCGGCTGGCGGAAGCGCGGATCGCTTATGGTGGCCGCGGCACGATCAGCGACGTCCAGCGCCCGCGCTACGGGCAGGAGATCCTGGACATCATTCTCCCATTCTAGCCGATCCACAGGACGACGCTTCGCGCCATGCGCACAGCTCGACGCGGCGTATCGCCAAGGGGCCTGCCGGCACGGTGCCAGCGCGCTATATGCGGGGCATGTGCGGACGCTTCTTTCTGCAGCGCGACCCGGCCGGGCTCGCGCGCTACTTCGAGACGGTGAACCCGCTGCCGAACCATCCGGCATCGTGGAACATCGCGCCCACCCAGACCTCGCTGGTCGTACGGCGCCATCCCGACAGCGGCGCGCGGCACCTCGATGCGCTGCGCTGGGGACTCGTGCCGCGCTGGGCAGGGGATACGAAGGACGCGGCGAAGCTGATGAATGCGCGCGCCGATACGCTCGCGGAGAAACCTTCCTTCCGCGACGCCTTCGCGAAGCGCCGCTGCCTGGTGCCGATGGACGGGTTCTACGAGTGGAAGAAGGACGAGGCGGGCGGGCGCCAAGCCTATGCGGTCGCGCTGCGCACGGGTGAGCCGATGGCGGTTGCAGGCCTGTGGGAGGGCTGGAAATCGCCGGAGGGTGAGTGGCTGAAGACCTTCACCGTCATCACCACCGACGCCAATCCAAAGCAGGCGCTGGTCCACCACCGCATGCCGGTGATTCTGCCGCCAGAAACCTGGGATGCCTGGCTCGGCGCCGAGGCGGCCGAGCCCGCGGAGCTGCAGGAGCTGCTCCTCCCCTGCCCAGAGGAGGAGCTGGCGATCTGGCCGGTGGACAACCGCGTCGGCCGCGTGGCGGAGAATGATGCGCGGCTGCTGGCGCGCGATCCGCTCGCGCAGCCACCGCCGGAGCTGGACGATCCGCCGCCCGATCTCCGCAGCTGACCGCGATCAACCGCGATCAGTCGTCGCGGTGGATGCGCTCCATGCGCTCATGGCGCTCCTGCGCCTCGATCGAGAGGGTCGCGATCGGGCGGGCTTCGAGGCGGCGCAGCCCGATCGGCTCGCCGCTTTCCTCGCAATAGCCGTATGTGCCGTTCTCGATCCGCTCCAGCGCCTGATCGATCTTGGAGATCAGCTTGCGGGCGCGGTCACGGGTACGAAGCTCAAGGGCGCGGTCGGTCTCGACACTGGCGCGGTCGGTGAGATCGGCTTCCGCGATGCCGCCCTCGCCCAGGCTGTGGAGGGTCTCGCCCGCTTCTCGGAGAAGATCGCTCCGCCAACGCAGCAACTTCTGACGGAAATATTCAAGTTGGAGGGGATTCATGAACTCTTCGGCCGAGGACGGTTTGTAGTCCGGCGGCAAGGTCACGAGCATGAAACGAATTCCCCAACGTACATTGGCCAAGCCCGGCGCCTGCCCGACGATGGCGGGCGGACCATAGTGGCGAGATCGGGGCAGACACAAGACCCTGCTTCGCGGCAAGTGGCTGATATGCACGTCTTTTCATCGAGACGTCGCGGAGCCGGCACGGCAACGGGCCAATTCAACCTTCAGGCGCAACGCAAGTTCGCCCAATGCGGCACGCAATGCCGGCTCCGTCACGACCGCCGGGTCGGCTGCGGCCTCGACCTCCGCAACCAAGGCGGCGAGTCGCCCGGGCCGATCGGGATCGTCCCGCCCCCGCAGCAGGTCGAGTTGCACATCACGCAGCAGCGCCAACCCGGCCCTGGCCGCGCGCCTTGCCGGCGGCTCGGCCGGGGCGGGTGGCGCCGCGCCATCCTGCAGGGCGAGCAGCGTCGGGGCGGGCGCGGCCACGGCTGAGCCACCCGCCAAGCCGGGCTGGTCCGGCAGGGCGAAGCCACCGCCCGTCCGGCTCAGCCGCCGTGCCGGCAGCCCGCCTGCCCCAACTCCCACAACCCTGGTCATCGCCCGCCCTCTCCTTTTGCGCCGCACCGGGTGGCGGCTTGCCGGGCCGGGGCATCCCCTGCCCGCCCCCGGCAAGCCCTGCCGGGCACAGCCCCTCGCCCGCCCACGCAACCCAGGCCGCGCCCCGTCGCACCGCTGGCACACCGATTGCGCTGTGCTCTTCGCCGCGGATGCCGCCGCGGCGCGGCAGGCCAGCGGCGTGGCCCGGAGGAGAGCGTGGCGGAAAAACCTTGCCCGAGGATGAGGAGCCCGTGGCGACGCATGGCGCAGGACGCGCTCTGCGCCATGCTCGGGCTGCTGCTTCTCTTCTCCGCCCTCCCGGCCGCGGCGCAGGTGCGCATCAAGGACATCGCCGATGTCGAAGGCGTCCGCGACAACCAACTGGTCGGCTACGGCCTCGTCGTCGGCCTGAACGGCACGGGCGACCGGCTGCGCTCGGCCGCCTTCACGCGCCAATCGCTGATCGGCGTGCTGGAGCGGCTTGGCGTCAACACGCGCGACCAGGAACGCCAGCTGGATACGCGCAACGTCGCGGCGGTGATGGTCACCGCCAACCTGCCCGCCTTCTCACGCCCCGGCAGCCGGATCGACATCGCGGTCTCGACGCTTGGGGACGCCACCAACATCACCGGCGGCACGCTGCTGGTCACGCCGCTGCTGGGCGCGGATGGCGAGGTCTATGCGGTGGCGCAGGGCGCGGTCGCGACCGGCGCCATCGCCGCCCGCGGCGCGGGCGCCAGCGTCACGCGCGGCGTGCCGACCGCCGGGCGCATCGCCAATGGCGCGGTGGTGGAGCGCGAGATCGACTTTGCCTTCGCACAGGGGGACCGCATTCGGCTGTCGCTGCGCAACCCCGATCTGACAACCGCGCGGCGGATCGCGGAGGCGGTGAACCGCTACGCCCGCACCCAGGTCGCCGCCGCGACGGACCCGCGCACCGTGGTGCTCGACATCGCAGGGCGCGAGCGCGTCGGCTTCCTCGCCGATATCGAACAGCTGCGCGTGCAGCCCGACCAGGTGGCGCGGGTGGTGATCGAGGAAGCGTCGGGCACCATCGTCATGGGCGCGAATGTCCGCGTCAGCACGGTGGCGATCGCGCAGGGCAACCTCACGATCCGCATCACCGAGACACCGCAGGTGAGCCAGCCCAATGCGCTGGCGCAGGGCCAGACGGTGGTGGTGCCGCGCACCAATATCGAGGTGGATGAGCAGAACGAACGACGCCTCGGCATCCTGCGCGGCGGCGTGACGCTCGAGGATCTGGTGCGGGGGCTGAACAGCCTCGGCGTCGGGCCGCGCGACCTGATCACCATCCTGCAGACCATCAAGGCAGCCGGTGCGCTGCAGGCCGAGCTGGAGGTGCGCTGAGATGAGCACCCTGCCCCCCGCCACGCTGCCGCGCGCCGGCAACCTGGCCGCCGCGCCCGCCGCCGGCCAGGCCACGCTGCGCCGCCTCGCGCAGGAATTCGAGGCGCAGGCGATCGCGGCGATGTTCCAACCGGTCTTCGCCGCGCTGCCGACCGATGGCCCCTTCGGCGGCCGCGCGGCGGAAGCGCAGTGGCGGCCGATGCTGGTGGACGCGATCGCGCGCGACCTCGCCCGCGCCGGCGGCCTCGGCCTGGCGGCGCCGGTGTTCCGCGAACTGCTCCGCGCCCAGGAATCCAACACCCCGACCCAGGAGACGACATGATCGAGGCCCTGATGAATGCCGCCCAACGCCTGATGGAGGCGCTGCGCGCGGAAAATGCCGCGCTCGCCCAGCTCGACCTGACGGCCGCGGCCGACCTGGCGGGTGCGAAGCGCCAGGCGGCGGATGCCTTCGCCGCGGCCTATGACGCGGCCCACCGCTCCGGCAGCCGCGCCGAGGGCGAGGAACGCCGACGGGCGGAGGAGGTCGCGCTGCGCCTGAAGGACCTGACGGCGGAGAATCGCCGCCTGCTGGAACGCGCGATCGATCTGCAATCGCGCGTCATCGAGGCGATCGCCGGCGCGCTGCGCCCGCCGGGCCCGGGCACCTATGGCGCGCGGGGCCGCGTGCGCACCGGCCGTCCAACGCCGATCTCCTTCGCCTCGCGTGTTTGACGGCGGCCTCGCCTGGCGGCCGGTACCTCAGCTCGCGAGCGACCAGATCATCCGCGCGCTGGTCACCGCCAGGAAGACAGCGAAGAGGCGCTTGAGCAGCAGCGGCGGGATGCTGTGCGCCAGCTTCACGCCCCAGGGCACGGCCAGCATCGAGGTCGGCACGATCAGCGCGAAACCGATCAGGTTGACATAGCCGACCGAGAAGGGGGGCAGCAGCGCATTGCCCCACCCTGCCCAGACGAAGCCGATCGTCGCGGGCACGGCGATGATGATGCCGAAGGCGCTGGCGGTCGCCACCGCCGCGCGCATCGGCGTGCCGAAAGCCAAGAGGATCGGCACGCCAACCGTCCCGCCGCCGATGCCCATCATGGCGCTGACCGTGCCGATGAAGCCGCCGACGCCATGCCGCGGTGCGCCGGTGCGGAGGCTCTCCCGAAGGCGCCAATCGGCACCGGTGGTGGCCATGTTGACCGCCACCGCGACCGCCACCACCGCAAAGACCAGCGTTAGCGCATCGCCCTTCAGCCACACCGCCAGCACCGTGCCGAGCAGCACGCCCGCGCCGATCGATGGCGCGAGGCTCCGCAGCAGCGCGATATCCATGGTGCCCATGGCGAAATGCTTGCGCGCCGACTGGATCGAGGTGGGGATGATGGTCGCGAGCGAAGTGCCGATGGCGAGCTTCATCTGCACCGCCTCCGGAATGCCGAACAGCGGCAGCACATTGAACAGCACCGGCACGATGACGATGCCCCCGCCGACGCCGAGCAGCCCGGCCAGCGTGCCCGAGATGAGCCCGGTCGCCGCCATCGCCGCGGCAAGGCCGACAAGCCAGAGCGGATCCTGCATGAACTCCATGGAACGCTTCCTGCCTCTGCCGCCTGCGATTCGGTCGTTGAAGCCGCCTTACCCTCCCCAACAGCCAGGGTCATCCCGCATGACCGAAGCTTCAGCCATGCGGAAAACTGGGACTGCGCCGGTCCAGACTGACCACGGACCCGCCTGCCGCGCGCGGCCAGAGACGGCTAGGGTCGGGCCATGCCGATCATCACCGACCCGCTCTTCTGGGGGCTCGCCATCCCCGCCTTTCTGCTCTCGGGCATCAGCAAGGGCGGCTTCGCCTCCGGCGGGGGGAATGCCGCCGTGCCGCTGATGGCGCTCGCCATCCCGGCGCCGCAGGCCGCCGGCATCGCGCTGCCGGTGCTCTGCGCGATGGACATCGCCGGGCTGCGCGCGTGGTGGGGGAAGTGGAGCGTGCAGGAGCTGCGCGCAATCCTGCCCGGCGGCCTGCTCGGCATCGCGCTCGGGACGGCGGTGTTCGGGCTGATGAGCGACCAGGCGGTGAAGCTGATGGTCGGGCTGATCGCGCTGGTCTTCCTCGCCAGGAGCCTCTGGCAGGCAAGGCCGGGCCGCGTCGCGCCACCACCTGCCCCATCCAGCACGCGGCGCGGCGGCTTCTGGGGCGCCGTGTCGGGGCTCACCTCCACCATCGCCCATGCCGGCGGGCCGCCGCTCGCGGTCTATCTCTATCCGCTCCGGCTCGACCGGGCGACGCTGGCGGCGACCACCGTCGTGTTCTTCGCGGTGCTGAACTACGCGAAGCTCGTGCCGTACTTCTTCCTCGGGCAGCTGAGTGCGACCAACATGCTGACCAGCCTGCTGCTGCTGCCGCTGGCGCCGGTCGGCGTGCGCATGGGGGTCTGGCTCGCGCAGCGGATGAGCGACCTCTGGTTCTACCGGGTGATCTACGTGATGCTCGGCGTGACGGGGACCAAGCTGGTGTGGGACGGGCTGGGGCTGTGAGCGAGGTTGAGACGCGGATGCTGGGCGTGCTGGGCGGCATGGGGCCGCTGGCGTCTGCAGAGTTCATGCGCCGGCTGACACTGCTGACCCCGGCCGCGCGCGACCAGGACCATATCCCGGCCGTGCTCTGGTCCGATCCGCGCGTGCCGGACCGCACCGCGGCGCGCATCGCCGGCGGCAAGGACCCGCTGCCCGCCCTGCTCCGCGGCATAAGGGGCCTCGAGGCCGCAGGCGCCGGCGCCATCGCAATTCCCTGCAACACCGCGCATGGCTGGTTCGAGGCGATGCAGGCCGCGACCCGCCTGCCGATCCTGCACATCGTGGATGCTGCGGCCGAGGAACTCGCCCGGCTCGGGGTCGTGCGCGGCCCGATCGGCGTCATGGGCACGGCTGGCACGCTCGCCATGCGCCTGTATCAGCAGCGGCTGGAGGCGCGGGGCTATGCGTGCCTGGTGCCGGAGCCGGCCGAGATGGACGCCCTCGTCACGCCCGCCATCGCTGAGGTGAAAGCCAACCGGGTCGCCGCCGCCTATGCCCCACTGGCCGAAGCCGCGACGCGGCTCGCCGCGCGCGGCGCTGAGGCCGTGGTGCTGGGCTGCACCGAGATCCCGCTCGGCATCGCCGCGGGGCCCGCCCTGCCCTTCCCGGTCTGCGACACGCTGGACGCGCTGGCGCGCGCGGCGATCGGCTGGGCACGCGAAAAGGCGCCAGCTTAACCATTCATCAGGCCGTGTTCCGACGGCGTTAAGGCGTTTCGCGGACAACCCCGGGCGATCCAATCTGACCGGAGTTGCAGCGTTGCCCTTCGATCCCTCGCCGCAGTCCCCGTCAATCGCGGCGCCGGCCGCGCTGACCGGCCTCGCCACCGGCATCGGCGCGCTTTCTGTCGAGGTCGCCGACATCGTCGGCGCCGTCGCGGCGGTCAAGGGCGCCGTCAGCACCACCGCCGCCGACGCCGCCACGCTGCAGGAGGCCGCGTCCTCAGTGGCAAATGTGGCGACGCGACTGGCAGGCGGCGTCGCCGTGGCCGAGACCGGGCTCGACGCCATCCGCGCGGAGGCAGCGGCGGCGCATGCCAGGGCCGCACAGTCCGGCACCAGCGCCGCAGCCGCCGCGCATGCCGCCAACGACGCCGCCTCCCGCATCGCCGCGGTGGACACGGCCCTGGCCGATGTCGCGCGCATCGCCGGCATGATCGAGGGGATCGCCCGCCAGACCAACATGCTCTCCCTCAACGCCACCATCGAGGCCGCGCGCGCCGGCGAGGCCGGCCGTGGCTTCGCGGTGGTCGCCGGCGAGGTCCGGAGCCTGGCCAGCGAGACCAGGACCGCGACGCAGCGGATCGGCGAGACCATCGAGACGCTGCGGCGGGCCGTCGGCGCGATGCGCGGTGCCGCCGAGCAGGGCGCGGGCTCGGCCACCGATGCAGCCGCGGCCGCGCGCGACAGCAGCGAGGCGCTCGGCACCCTGACCGGTCGGGTCGCCCGCATCGCAGGGGAGGTGCAATCCATCGCCGCAGCCGGCCGGCTGGCAGGAGAGGAAGCCGCGCGCATGCAGCAGGCGGCGGCCGCGCAGGCGAGCGCGATGGACACCGCGGCCCGCGACCTGACCCTGGCCGCGACACGCGCCTCCGCACTGCAGGATCGCGCAGAGGCGCTGTTGCAGGACGCCGCAGCGAGCGGCGCGGAAAGCCCCGACACCCGCTTCATCCATGCCGTGCAGGATGTCGCGCGCCGCGTCGCTGCCCGCTTCGAAGCGGCGCTTGCGGCCGGGGACATCACGGAAGCCGCGCTGTTCGACGACGCCTACAGCCCGATCCCGGGCACCGACCCGCAACAGGTGCTGACGCGCGCAACCAGCTTCACCGACAGCGTCTTGCCGCCGTTGCAGGAGCCGATGCTGGCCTTCGACCCGCGCATCGTCTTTTGCGCCGCAGTGGACCGCAACGGCTACCTGCCGACCCATAATGCGACCTTCAGTCAGCCGCAGCGGCCGGGCGAGACATCGTGGAACGCCGCCAACGCGCGCAACCGGCGCATCTTCGATGACCGCACGGGCCTCGCGGCGGCGCGCAACACGCGGCCTTTCCTGCTCCAGGCCTATCGGCGGGACATGGGAGGCGGCCGGGTTGCACTGATGAAGGATTGCTCGGCGCCGGTCACGGTCCGCGGCCGCCACTGGGGCGCGGTGCGGCTGGCCTATCGCGCGGAGTGACCCGCCGCGCTCAGTCGCAGGCGCAGCCGGGCGTCGGGGTTTCCGCGGCGCGGACCAGATGATGGTCGATCCACTCCGCGACCAGGCGGCGCGCCTCGGTCACGGACGCCTCCGGGTGGTGGATGCGATAGAGCGTGGTGCAGGCCGTGAAGGCGGCCATGTCGCCGCTGCCGCTGTCGCGCAATTCGCGATAGGCGGTCACCACCGCGCGCTCGCAGCGGCGGGCGATGTGGCTGAAGTCGCGGCCCATCAGCTCGTCCTGTTCACCTTGCCTGGCTGGCGCCGAGGCGACCTCGGCGTTGCGATCGAATTGAGAATCGTTCTCAATTCGCTGTCCGGTTATAGGGGCACGGCCCGGCAGAATTCAAGTGAAGCCATCGCCAGAAGACGCCCCGGCCCTTCTGGCCAAGGCGGGCATCGGCTACAGCAGGGTGCAGGATAACGGGCCGGGCGGGACCCCGTTTTGGGCGATCGGGCCAGCGCCGCAGCGGGTCCGGGCAGGAGGTCAGTCAGGTCTTGAGCGTCTGGGGGAAGATTCTCGGCGGGGTGGGCGGCTTCCTCACGGGCGGCCCCTTGGGGGCCGTGGTCGGTGCCGCGCTCGGCCATGCGGCCGATACCAATACCGGGCGGATCACGCCGGGCGCGGCGGACCTCGCCGCGTTGCTCGGCAACAAGGAGACGCTCTTCGCCATCTCCGTCATCGTGCTGTCCGCCAAGCTCGCCAAGGCCGATGGGCCGGTGAAGCGGGAGGAGATCGACGCCTTCAAACGCATGTTCCGCATCCCGCCCGAGAATCTGCGCGAGGTCGGCCAGATGTTCGACCGCGCCCGCGAGGATTCGGATGGCTGGGAGCCCTTCGCCGAGCGCCTCGGCACGGCCTTCGGCGACAACAAGGCGATGCTCGAGGATGTGCTGGCCGCGCTGTTCTTCATCGCGCGCGCCGACGGCCCGGTCACACGCGGGGAATTGCCGGTGCTGCAGGGAATCCATCTGCGCTTCGGCCTCGATCATGCCGCCTGGGACCGCGCCAAGGGCGGGGGGTCTGCAGGCTCGCGCGTCGAGCAGGAGAAGCAGACCGACGATGCCTATGTGGTGCTCGGCCTGACCGCGACAGCGACCGACGAACAGGTGCGCCTCGCCTGGCGCAAGCTGATGCGGGAGAACCATCCGGACGGCTTGGCCGCCCGCGGCGTGCCGCCGGAATTCGTCGAGCGCGCGACCGCCAAGGTGGCCGAAATCAACGCCGCCTGGGACCGCATCAAGCGCCAGCGGGGTCTGTGAGCATGCGACTGCGGTCCCAGGCCACCAGTTGTGGACCTGCCGCGCCAAGCGCGGCAGGTGGGGACAGGATCAAGCGTCAACGTGGGCTGTAGGCATGCGCCTGCACGACCTCCCCAGCCCGAACCACGATGCGCGCCCGGATGGCGCGCCGGTGGACATGCTCATCCTGCACTACACCGGCATGGAAAGCGGCGCGGCGGCGATCGCGCGGCTCCGCGATCCCGCAGCGAAGGTTTCCGCCCATTACGTCGTGGAGGAGGATGGCCGCATCCTTCGCCTGGTGCCGGAGGATCGCCGCGCCTGGCATGCCGGCGTTTCGCAATGGCGCGGCATGACGGGCCTCAACGCGCGGAGCATCGGCATCGAGGTGGTGAACCCCGGCCACGCGCATGGCTATCGCCCCTTTCCCGCTTTGCAGATGGCCGCACTCTGCGACCTCTGCCTCGACATCCTCGCCCGGCATCCGATCCCGCCGCGGCATGTGCTGGCGCATTCGGACATCGCCCCCGACCGCAAGGAAGACCCGGGCGAATTGTTCGACTGGGAAGGGCTGGCGCGAAACGGCGTCGGGCTTTGGCCCGCGGGCGAGAGTGTGCTGTGGCCCGCTGAGGAGGAATGCGTGCCGACCGACCCGGCCGCGCTGCTCGCCGCGATCGGCTACCGCACCGACCTGCCGCTGCCTGTGCTGCTCACCGCCTTCCAGCGCCATTGGCTGCCGGACCGCGTGGACGGCATCGCCGATGCCGCGACCCTCGCCCGTCTTGCCGCGGTCGCTGTCGCCTGCGGATGAGCCTCGCTCGCGTCGCGGCGATCCTGGCCGCCAGCCCTCCGCACATGGATGCGCTGCAGGCGGCCGCCCTCGCCGGGCCGCGCGAGGGCTGGATCGCGGCCGGCTTCGTCCGCAACGCGGTCTGGGATGCGCTCGCCGGTCGTGCGCCGGAGGTCGCGTCCCTCGCTGATTTCGACCTGGTACACCACGACGCCGCCAACCCCGCGCCCGAGGCCGATGCCGCCTTCGAAGCCGCGCTGCGCGCGGCGCGCCCGCTGCCCTGGTCGGTCGTGAACCAAGCCCGCGCGCATGGCTGGAACGGCCACGCGCCGTATCGCGACCTATCGGCAGCGCTGGCGCATTGGACGGAAACGGCGACGGCGGTCGCAGCACGGCTGGTGGCCGGGCGCGTCGAAATTCTGGCGCCGCTCGGCATCGAGGATCTGCTGGATGGCATCGTGCGGCCCGGGCCGGCCTATGCGGCCGCGCCCGCGGTGGTGCGGGCGCGCATGGCGGCCAAGGGCTGGCAGACGCGCTGGCCCGGCCTCAAGCTCATCGGCCTCGACGGGCGTTGACCCAGCGCCCCGCGGGGCGCACATCACCCGCGGCACCGGGTGGCTGGGCGACCGCTGGTCCGCGCGCAAGCGCGGCCTGGAGGAAAGTCCGGGCTCCACGGGAATGCGGTGCCGGCCAACGGCCGGCGGGCAGAGGGGGCAACCTCGAGGCCCAGGGAAAGTGCCACAGAGAGCAAACCGCCACGGCGTGTTTCCCCTCGGGGAAGCACCTCGCGGTAAGGGTGAAAGGGTGGGGTAAGAGCCCACCGCGCCCCCGGCGACGGGGGCGGCATGGCAAACCCCACCGGGAGCAAGGCCGAATAGGGGCGGCCGGCGAAGCGCGAAAGCGCCGACGCAGGGACATTCCCGTCCCGTCGCCCGGGTTGGCCGCGTGAACCCCTCGGCAACGGGGGGTCCAGAGGAATGGTCGTCCAGCGCCCCAAGGGAAACCGGCGGGCGTGGACAGAACCCGGCTTACAGGCCATCCGGTGCCACACGTCCCGACCACGTCGCGCGACTGCGCTTCATTGCCCGGGCTTGTCCGGCGGCGCGGGACGCCCGACCTTCGCCGCATGACCTTCGCCTTCGACAACAGCTATGCCCGCCTGCCCGAGCATTTTTTCGCGCGGCTGAACCCGACCGAGGTCGCAGCCCCGCGGCTGATCAAGGTCAACCAAAACCTTGCGCGCGAGCTCGGCCTCGATCCCGATTGGCTCGCCTCCGCCATGGGCGTCGCCACACTCGCGGGCAACCGCATCCCCGACGGCGCCGAGCCCCTCGCCCAGGCCTATGCGGGCCACCAATTCGGCAATTTCGTCCCGCAGCTCGGCGATGGCCGCGCCATCCTGCTCGGCGAGGTTGTCGGGCGCGACGGCCAGCGCCGCGACATCCAGCTGAAGGGCGCAGGCCCCACGCCCTTCTCCCGCCGCGGCGATGGGCGCGCGGCGCTCGGGCCGGTACTGCGCGAATACATCGTCTCCGAGGCGATGCACGCGCTCGGCATCCCGACCACCCGCGCGCTGGCCGCGGTCATGACCGGCGAATACGTCTTCCGCGAAACGGCCCTGCCCGGCGCCGTGCTGGCGCGCGTGGCGGCCAGCCATGTGCGCGTCGGCACCTTCCAGTACTTCGCTGCGCGCCAGGACCTGGATGCGCTGAGGACGCTCGCTGCACATGTCATCGCGCGCCACCACCCAAACGCCGCGACGGCCGAAAACCCGTATCGCGCGCTGCTCGCCGCGGTCTGCACCGCGCAGGCCGATCTCGTCGCGCGCTGGATGCTGGTGGGTTTCATCCATGGCGTGATGAACACCGACAACATGACCATCTCCGGCGAGAGCATCGATTTCGGCCCCTGCGCCTTCATGGACGCCTATCACCCGGGCACCGTGTTCAGCTCGATCGACCAGGGCGGCCGCTACGCCTTCGGTAACCAGCCGCGCATCGCGATCTGGAACCTGACGCGCCTCGCCGAAACCCTGCTGCCGCTGCTGGCCGAGGACCAGGACGCGGCGATCGAACAGGCGCAGCGCATCCTCGCCGGCTTCGCCGAACGCTTCGAGGCGGCGTGGGAAGCAGGCCTCGCACGCAAGATCGGCCTCGCCCGGCCTCGCCCCGGCGATGCAGCGCTGGCGCAGGACCTGCTGGAGCGCATGGCCGAGCAGGAGGCCGACTTCACCCTCACCTTCCGCCGATTGGCGGAGGCCGCCGCAGATCCGGCGGCGGAAGCGGCGGTGCGGAGCCTCTTCGCCGACCCCGCCGGCTTCGATGCCTGGCTGCCGCGCTGGCGCGCGCGACTGGCGGAGGAGGATGTGGCACCTGCCGAGCGCGGCGCCGCGATGCGCGCCACGAACCCGGCCTTCATCCCGCGCAACCATCAGGTGGAGCGCGCCATCGCCGCCGCGGTGCAGGCCGACGACCTCCGGCCGTTCGAGGCGCTGCTCGACGTGCTGGCCCGCCCCTTCGACGACCAGCCGGGGCGGGAGGACTACGCCCTGCCGCCGCAGCCCGAGGAGCGCGTGCTGGCGACCTTCTGCGGCACCTGACGCCGCAGGTTGACAGCGCGCCCCCCGACGCCACCTGCCCGCGGTTCGGTCCAGGGAGAACCGCCGACATGGCCATGCTCGCGATCGCCGCGCTGGTTGCCACCATCGCGCTCGGCATCGTTGTCGGGCTGCTCTATCTGCAGCGGGCGCGCAAGAAGCGCCTGGTGACGGCGCATCTGGTCGCGGCACTGGCCGGCACGGCGCTGGTCCTGGCGCTGGTCGTGACCGCGCCGGCGGGGGCCGCCGGACTGTCCGGGGCCTGGCCGATCGGCATCCTGCTCCTGGCCACCGCGGGGGGCTACTTTGCCAAGACCGTCGCCCGCCGCACCCGGAAAGGGGCGGAATTGATGCTGTTCGGCCATGTCGCGCTCGGTCTGGCTGGGTTCCTGGTCTTCTTGTCCTGGGTGCGAAATATCTAGGGCGGCTGTTGCGCGCAGCGCGCAGAACGGTACGAAGTGGCAGGCGCCTGAGAGAAGCTGCTTGCCCCCGAATCGGGGCTTGCGTTCACATCACCCGCCGCGGCCCGAGTCGGAGTGCGGCTCAGGCGTAACGAACCCTGCAGGAGGCCACATGGCGACGAAGGACAAGCCCAAGAATACAGCGGCCAAGCCGGCCGCAAAGGCGAAGCCGGCCGCGGCGAAGGCCAAGCCAGCCGCGAAGGCTGCGCCGGCGAAGGCCGCCCCCGCGAAGAAGGCGGCCGCCCCCAAGGCCGCCGGCACGAAGACCAACGCGCTGATGAAGCCCCTGACCCCCTCGGCGGAGCTGGCCGAGCTGGTCGGCGCGGCGCCGCTGCCGCGCACCGCGGCGGTGAGCAAGCTGTGGGAGCACATCAAGAAGAACAACCTCCAGGACCCGAAGGACAAGCGGCAGATCCTGGCGGATGCGAAGCTCAAGAAGATCTTCGGCACGGATAAGGTCAGCATGTTCGAGATGAACAAGCACCTTGCCGCGCACCTGAAGTAAGACGCGCCGAGCCGCCCTCTCTCCCCGCGCGGGAGAGGGGGCGAGGCCGCAGGCGCTGGACGCCACGGCCGGGTGTGGGAACATGGTGGGTCACTCGAATCAGCGGACCCGTCCATGTCGCCAGAGATCATCGCCCAGCTTGCACCCACCGGGGTGCTCCGCGCGGGCATCAACCTTTCCAATTTCCTGCTCGTCACCGGCCGCACGCCGGACGGCGACCCCGTGGGCGTCGCGCCCGACATGGCGCGCGCGGTCGCGGATCGGCTCGGTGTGCCGGTCCGCTACGTGCCCTATCCGCGCCCTGGCGAGTTGGCCGATGCGGCCGGCACCAACACCTGGGACATCGGCCTGATCGGCGCCGAACCCCAGCGCGCCGAGAAGATCGCCTTCACCGCTGCCTATGCCGAGATCGAGGCGACCTGCCTGGTCCCCGCCGGCTCCTCCATCGCCACGCTGGCTGATCTCGATCGCCCGGGCGTGCGCATCGCGGTCGCGGCCCGCGCGGCCTATGACCTCTGGCTCGAGCGCAACATCCACAAGGCGAGCCTGCTGCGCGCGCCCTCCATCCAGGCCTCCTTCGAGCTGTTCCGCGACGAGAAGCTCGACGCCCTGGCCGGGCTGCGCCCGCGGCTGATCGAGGATGCGGCCGCCATGCCCGGCTCGCGCATCCTCGATGGGAAGTTCATGGCCGTGCAGCAGGCGGTCGGCACAGCGCGCGCCAACACGGCCGCCGCCGCCTGGCTGCAGGGCTTCGTGGAGGAAGCGAAGGCCTCCGGCCTCGTCGCATCGCTGATTGCGCGGCATGGCGTGCAGGGCCTGTCGGTCGCCCCGCCCGCGTAACACTTACGCCGTGACGGGACCCTCGCCGCCATAGAGCCAGGCGAGGGTCTCGCGCCATTCGGCCTGCGTCTTCGCCGCCATCATCGCGTTGCGCAGCGCCGCATGTGCGCCGGCCGGGTGATACACATGCTCGCCCATCGCGCGCGAGAGCAACTGCACCCGCGCCGTGCGCAGCGCGCGCGCTGCGTTGTAGGCCGCGAGCGCCGGCTCCACCGCGCCGCCATGTGTTTCCATCGCGCGCGCGAGGCAGACAGCGTCCTCCATCGCCATGCAGGCGCCCTGGGCCATGTATTGCAGCATCGGATGCGCGGCATCGCCGAGCAGCGCGACCCGCCCTTCCACCCAGCGTTCCACCGGATCGCGGTCGCACAGCACCCATAGCCGCCAGTCGCGCCCCTGGCCGATGATGGAACGCACCATCGGATGCAGGTGGCGGAAGCCCGCCATCACCTGCTCCGCCGGTACAGGCCGGCCGGCCACGGGCTCGGCCGCATCGTCATGGCAGGTGACGACCAGGTTGAAGGTCTTCCAGCCCTGCAGCGGGTAATGCACGACATGGCATTTCGGCCCCGCCCAGAGCGTCGCCGCA
>JBIKSZ010000071.1:0-15581 GCA_044348345.1 Roseomonas sp.
ATAGGCCGGCGCGGCCAGCGTGCCGCCGAGATCGGCCGCGACCCGCACTTCTGCCCCCGCGGCGCGGATATCGTGCAGCAGGCGGAGCGCGATCGCCTCCGTCCCGAGGTTCACCGTGCCGCTGCCCGCCACCTTGGCCGCCGGCGCATCCACCAGCAGCGTGCCGATGCGCGCGACGCCGCCCTCCGCATCGGCGCGGAGGGCGACGCATTCCACCGGCAGGCGCTGCGGCAGGGGCGGGAGCACCGGGGCGCGCGCGCGCAGCGCCTGCTCCACGGGGCCGAGCAGCGCGGGCTCCACCATCGCATCCAGCATCGCGAGGCCGAGATGCCCCGCGAGGCTCCCCGCCACCTCCCGCAGCCCGGCACCGGTGCCGCGCAGATCGGCCTCCACCTCGCCCTGGCCGGTCAGGTACACGGGCTGGCCGAAGGCGCGCTGCAGCGCCGCCAGATCGAGGCGCGGCGCGCGGACGGCCAGGGCCAGGCTTGGCGTGGCAGCGGCAGCATCCGCGCGGAGTTCGGCCGTGACAGGCCCACCCGGGGTCGTGATGGCGAGGGGGGCGATGCGGGCGCGGCCGGCCTCGATATGCAGCGGCAGCTGGATGTCACGCCACGCCGCCCCGGCGGCGGTGAGACTTGCGATGGTCAGGCTGAGGTCGGCGTCGAAGCTGCGGAGCGCGCCGATGGGTAGCTTCACATCCGGGATGACGCGGCCCTCGCGCGCCGACGGGTCGGGTTGCGCAGGCTGCGGCGGGGCCGGGGCCGCCCCCGCCGGCGCGGCGGGCGCGGCGGGCGCGGCCAGCGCGTCGAGGTCGAGCCGCGCGACATCAAGCCGCCCCGACAGGCCCGGCCGTTCCCCGACCACCAGGGTCAGATCGCCCCGCGCCTCGGCGGCGGAGGAGGTCAGGGTGAGGTCGCCGAGATGCGCGCCACCCCGAAAACCGGGCGTGCGTTCCCGCAGGCGCGCGCCGGCTGCGATCTCCTTCACCGCCGGCAGCGGCGCGCCGGCGAGCGGGGCCAGCGCGGCAAGGTCCGGAATAGCCAGGGCGAGCGCCAGGTTGACGCCCGCCATTGCCTGCGGGTCGGCGATCTCGCCCCGGATCGTCGCCTCCGCATTGGCCGCGGCGAGACGCAGTTCCACCGGCAGCGCCCCCCGCGCCTGGCCGAGCAGCCGCGCTGGGCTGCCCGTGCGGCCCTCGGCGCGGATCGGCAGGCCGGCCAGCGCGGCCTCGGCGGCCAAAGTCACCGGCGCATCGAGCCGCGGGGCGGCGACATCGAGCCGCGCCAGCCGCAAGCCGGGGCGCAGCACCGACAAGTCACTGTCCCCGACGCGGAGGGAGACGGAGTCGGCACTGGCAAGCCGCCCCCCCTCCCCGGCCAGCCGCGCCGTGGCCTGCACATCGCGGAGCGGCGGCAGGGGCAGGTCGGGCAGCAGCGCCGCGAGCCGGGCAGCATCGGGCAGGCGCGCCGAGGCCTCGGCCGTCCAGGCGATGCCGGGGCCGAGCGTGCCACGGGCGCGGGCCTCGCCGCCGGCGAGTGCGAGGCGGAGATCGAAGGGCCAGGGCGCGGCGCCACCGAGCGCGGCGACCGGACCGGTCGTCGCCTCCACCGCCACCTCCTGCCCCCGCAGGGCAAGGGTGCCGCGCGCGGTCACGGGGCCGGCCAGCGGGGCGCTGGCCTCAAGGCTGGTGATGGCGATGGTCTCGGCGCGGCCACCATCGCGCCAGGTGACGCGGGCGTTGCGGACGCTGAGCGCATCGAAGGAGATCTGCAGCGGCGTAACGCCCGTCCGGGCTGGCGCAGGCTGCGGCGCGGGGGCGGGATCGGCAGGGGCGGCGGCCTGGCGGAGCACCCAATTGCCGCGGCCCTCCGCATCCGTCTCGAGCAGCAAATCGGGGCGGTCGAGCAGAATGCGCGCGATCTCGACCCGGCGGGAAAGCAGCGGCAGCAAAGCCAGCTGCACCTCGACGCGGTGCGCGGTCAGCATCTCCGCCCGGCTGCCGCCCGGCGCATTGGCCAAGGTGATGTCGGTGAGCGCGAGCGTCGGGCGTAGCGAGAGAGCGAGGCCGACATCGCCAAGGCGAAAACTGCGGCCCGTTGCCTCCTCCACCGCCGCCACAAGCCGCGGGCGCAGAGCCTCTGGGTTGAGGAGGACCCGGAGCGCGACGAAGCCCACAAGCGGCAACGCGACCAGCAGCGCGGCGAGGATCAAGGGCCAACGGCGGCGGCGACGGGGCGGTTGTTGGTCGGTCATCGGCTGCTCTTGCCTCAGCGGTACAACGCCCGAAGGACGAAGGAGTGTCCCCCCGCCCGGCCCGCCGCGCAACAACTGATGATTGACGAGAGGGTCGAGGTCAGGTCGTCCGGCGGGGCTTCGGCGTGCGGGGGGCCTCGAAGCCGAAGAAGGCGAAGGTCTCCTTCATGTGCGGCGGCAGCGGGGCCATCACCTCCAGCACACCGCCGGCCGGATGCGGCAGGCGAAGCGCGCGCGCATGCAGGTGCAGCTGGCCGGGCAGCCCCTCCATATGCGCGGCCGCGCCGCCATACTTGCCATCGCCGAGGATCGGGCAGCCCAGCGCGTCCGCGCAATGGACGCGGAGCTGGTGGGTGCGGCCGGTGATCGGCTTCAATTCAAGCCAGGCCGCGCGGCGCCGGGCGGCGTCGAGCGTCTGGAAATCGGTCACCGCGCGGGCGGCGTCCTTGTCACCCGGCTCGGCGGCGGCGGTGCGTTCCCCGCGCGGGCCGCCCTGCTTGACCAGGGCCAGGTCGATGCGCCCGGCCGGCGGGCTCGGCTGACCGATGGTGACGGCCCAATAGGTCTTCTCGACATCGCGGCCGCGGAAGGCGGCGGCAAGCTTGCTGGCCGCGGCGACGGAACGCGCCAGCACCAGGACGCCAGAGGTGTCCTTGTCGAGGCGATGCACCAGCCGCGGGCGCTCCGCCGCGTCGAAGCGCAGCGCATCGAGCATGCCGTCCAGGTGCCGCGCGATGCCAGGCCCGCCCTGCACCGGCAGGCCGTGCGGCTTGTCGAGCACCAGCACATCCTTGTCGCGATGGATCACCATCGCTTCGAGAGCCTGTTGTTCGCGCGCATCCACGGGCAGCGCGCCGCGCGGGCGGTCGGGCGGCGGCGCGTCCGGCAGCGGCGGGATGCGGATCTCCTGGCCCGGCGCTAGGCGGGTATTCGCCTCCACCCGCTTGCCATCCACGCGCACCTGGCCGGTGCGCAGCATCTTCTGCAGCGCGCCCTGCGTCAGGGCGGGGAAGTGGCGGCGGAACCAGCGGTCGAGGCGGGTGTCGCCCTCATCGGCGGCGACGAAGCGGGTCTGGACGGTCATGATGCGTTGCAGCTTAGCACGCCGCGGCGCCCCTTCTCACCCCGCCCCGCTCAGCCGATTCGCTCCCAGACGAGGTCAAGCCGCTGCATCGTGTCGCGGAAGGGGCGGAGCGGCGGGGTGAGGACAAGGCGGTCGCCCTCCGTCCGCACGGCGCGCGGCTGCTCACCGCCGATCCAGCTGGGGTCGGAGGCAGCCTCCACCTGCGTGACGAAGCGCTCGCCATCGAAGCGGCAGGGGCCGGCATAGGCGATCCAGAAGCGGGTCGTGCCGGGCGGCAGCGTCGCGCGACCATCGCCGAGCGCGGCCTGCATCCTGCCAGCCGTGATGTGCAGGATGCCGGTGGGCTCGGGGCCGTAGCGATGCTCGGCGACCGGGCGGCCATCGGTGTCGAAGCCGCGCACCTCCACCAGCCGCCAATAGCCAACGATATCCAAAGGCAATCCCCTTCCCCTCAGCCGCGCCGGGTGAGCCACCAGGCGAGCGCAAAGGCCGCCAGCCCGAGCGTGACGGAGGCCAAGACATAGAGCACCGCGAGCAGCGGTGAGCGTTCGAACAGCGCGCCCGTCTCCAGGCTGAAGGCCGAGAAGGTGGTGAAGCCGCCGAGCACGCCGGTGACCAGCAGTAGCCGCTGCTGCCCCTCGATCCCCATCCCCGCCGCGACGCCGATCGCCGCACTGCCCAGGATATTCACCGCCAGCGTGCCCCAGGGAAATCCCGCACCGAGCGTGGCAAGCGCCGCGACCGAGACCAGATAACGCGCGACGGAGCCCACCGCGCCGCCCAGCGCGACGAGCAGGACGCCCGACAGGGAGACACTCATCCCTTGCCTCCACGACGACGCGCGCGGAGCGCATCCCATTCCCGCAGTCGCTCGGCGATGGCGGCTTCGGCGCCGCGATTCGTCGGGCGATAGAAGCGGCGCCGCGCCATCCCCTCCGGCCAGTAATCGGCGCCGGAGAAGCCTTGCTCCGTGTCGTGGTCGTATTCGTAGCCCGCGCCGTAGCCGAGTTCCTTCATCAGCTTCGTCGGCGCGTTCAGGATGTTCGCGGGCGGCATCAGGCTGCCGGTTTCCTTCGCCGCGCGCATGGCCTCGTTGAAGCCTGCATAGACCGCGTTCGACTTCGGCGCCGTGGCGAGATGCACGACGAGCTGCGCGAGCGCCAATTCGCCCTCCGGACTGCCGAGCCGCTCATAAGTCTCCCACGCCGCGACCGCGAGCGGCAGCGCGCGGGGATCGGCCATGCCGACATCCTCGGCGGCGAAGCGCGTGAGGCGGCGCGCGATGTAGCGCGGATCCTCACCGCCCGTGAGCATGCGCGCATACCAATAGAGCGCCGCATCCGCGTCGGAACCGCGCAGCGATTTGTGCAGGGCGGAGATGAGGTTGAAATGCTCCTCCCGGTCCTTGTCGTAGAGCGCCGCGCGCTTCGCCAGCAGCGCGGCAAGCGCAGCGGGATCGAGAGGCTCGCCACCGGGCGGAACGGCCAGCAGTTGCTCGGCCAGGTTCAGCAGGTAGCGCCCATCGCCATCGGCCATGGCGCGGAGCGTCGCGCGGGCGTCTGGCGCGAGCGGCAGGGCGCGATCCTCCATCGCCTCGGCACGAGCCAGCAGCGCCTCAAGCGCGGCATCGTCCAGGCGCTTCAAAACCATCACCTGGCAGCGCGAGAGCAGCGCGCCATTCAGCGCGAAGGAGGGGTTCTCCGTCGTCGCGCCGACGAGGGTGACGGTGCCGTCCTCCACCACCGGCAGGAAGCCGTCCTGCTGGGCACGATTGAAGCGGTGGATCTCGTCCACGAAGAGCAGCGTGCCCTTTCCATTCCGGATCCGTGCCCGCGCTTCGTCGAAGGCCCGCTTGAGATCGGCGACGCCGGAGAACACCGCGGAGAGCGGCTGGAACGCCAGGCCCGCCGCTTCGGCCAGCAAGCGCGCGATGGTGGTCTTCCCCACCCCCGGCGGCCCCCAGAGGATCAGCGACGGCAGCGTGCCGCGCGCCAGCATGCCGGTGAGCGTGCCAGCCGGACCGAGCAGGTGGTCCTGGCCGATCACCTTCCCCAGCATGCGCGGGCGCAGCCGATCCGCCAGCGGGCGGGGACCGGAGGGCGCGGCGGGCATCTCGGGCGCGCCGAACAGGTCATCGGCGGGCGGGGTTTCGGCGGGGCGGCGGGCAGCCATGCCGGCAGACTACACCCCGGGACGGGGCTGGCGAATGGCGGCTGTCATGGTTCCGTCCCTTGACCGTCGCAGCGCCGTGACGGAAGCCTTGCACATGCTCCGACGCACCCTCCTCGCCCTTCCCCTCGCCGCGCCCATAGTCGCGACCAGCCGCGCCCAGGCGCAGGACCGGCCAACCCGGCTGGTCATCGCCTTCCCGCCCGGTGGCTCCACCGACATCCTCGGCCGGCTGATCGCCCCGCGCATGACGGAAGTGCTGGGGGCCGCGGTGACGCCGGAGAACCGCACCGGCGCCTCGGGCGCGGTAGGTGCAGGCCATGTCGCGCAATCGGCGCCGGACGGGACGACGCTGCTGCTCGATTCCGGCGGGCAGACGGTGAACCCCTTCCTGATGCGGGGGCTCAGCTTCGATTATGTGCGCGACCTGGCGCCGGTGACGCTGCTGGCCACCCTGCCGCTGCTGCTGGTGGTGCGGGCGGAGTTCGGCCCGACGACCCTGCCCGAGCTTCTGGCGCGGCTCCGCGCCGAGCCGGCGCAGGCGCGCTATGGCAGCGTCGGCATCGGCGCGCGTACCCACCTGGCGATGGCGCAGTTGCTGCGCCGCGCGGGGATCCCCGGCGAGCACGTGCCCTATCGCGGGGGCGCCGACCAGATCGCGGGGCTGCTGCGCGGCGACACGCCGATGGGCTTCACCTCGGTCGCGCTGGCGGCGCCGCTGATCCGCGACGGGCGGGTGCGACCGGTGGCGATCTCCGTCGCGGCGCGGAGCCCGCTCTACCCGGATGTGCCGACCGTCGCGGAGCAAGGCTTCGCCGGCTTCGGCATGGGCGACTGGCTCGGGCTGCTTGCCCCCGCCGGCACGCCGGCGCCGGTTGTCGCGCGGATCGCGGCGGCGGCGGCGGATGCGGTGGGGCAGCCGGCGCTGCGCCCGCGGCTCGATGCTCTCGGCCTGCAACCGGCGGCTGAGGGGCCGGAGGCCTTTGCGCGCTTCCTGGCCGCCGAACGGGCCGAGATGGAAGCGCTGATCCGCGCCGAAGGCGTGCGCCTGGAAAGCTGACCCGTCCGGAGAACGAGCCGGGCCGCGCGGACGGTTGACCGGCGCGGCGTGACAGCCGATGTGGCGCGCAACGAAACGCGCCAACAGACGGAGACGCCCGACCATGGCCCCAACCCCTGCCGCCCTCACCCGCCGCATGGCGCTTGCTGCCGCAGCGGGCTTCGCCCTCGCCCCGGCCGCGCGCGCACAAGGCGCCTGGCCGCAGCGCTCCATCCGCCTGGTCGTGCCCTTCGCGGCGGGCGGTGCGGCGGACAGCGCGGCGCGCGTGCTGACACCCCGCATGGGCGAGCGGCTTGGCCAGGGCTTCGTGGTGGAAAACCGCACCGGCGCGGGCGGCAGCCTCGGCGGGGCGGAGGTGGCGCGTGCGACGGATGGCCACACCTTCCTCTGGGACGCGTCGAGCCACATCGTGAACCCGTCGCTGCTGCGCGGCCTGCCCTTCGACTACGCGACGGGCTTCACGCCGATCTCGCTGGTGGTGACCTTCCCGTCGGCTATCGCGGTGAAGAACGACTTCCCGGCGCGCACGCTGGCGGAGTTCGTCGCCGCGGCGAAGGCGCGGCCGGGCACGATCACGGTCGGCACGCAAGGCAATGCGACGGCGGGGCACCTTGGCCTTGCGGCCTTCGCGCGGGCGGCGGGGATCGAGGTGATCCACGTTCCCTATCGCGGCGGCGCCGCAGCGGCGCAGGACCTCGCGGCCGGCGCGATTGATGCGGTGTTCACGACGCTGGTCTCGGCGGGGCCGGTGGTAGATGGCAACCGTGCGCGGTTCCTGGCCGTCGGGACGCTGACGCGGGTCGAGAGCCGGCCGGATGTGCCGACCATCGCCGAGCAGGGGTTTGCCGGCTTCGAATCCAATGAATGGGCCGGGCTGTTCGGGCCGGCGGGCACGCCGGCGCCGGTGGTGAGCGCGATGTATGACGCGCTGGCGGAGGCGATCGCCCAGCCGGCGCTGCGTCAGCGCCTGGTGCAGATCGGCTGCGTGCCGGTTGCCTCCCGCCCCGCCGACTTCGCGCGCTTCGTGACGGAGGGCCGCGCCGCGATGGCGACGCTGGTGCGCGAGGCAAATATCCGGGCTGAGTAAGGCTGCCCTGCGGCCCGGGGGCAGGGTATGAGCGTCGAATGAGCACGCCCGCCCCCAACAACCACCTTGCCGGCATCGTCCTGATGGCGGCGGCGGTGCTGTGCTTCACGTTGAACGACGTGCTGGGGAAGTGGCTGGTCGCGACCTACTCGGTCGCGCAGGTGCTGGTGCTGCGGTCCATCGCGGCGCTGGTCGTGCTCTCGCCCATGGTCGCGCGGGAGGGGGCGGAGGCGCTGCTGCGCCCGCGGCGGATGGGGCTCCAGCTGCTGCGGGTCGCCTGCGGCACGCTCGAAGTCGCGGCCTTCTACTGGGCGGTGTCCATGATGCCGCTGGCCGACACACTCGCCTTCTGGATGGCGACCCCGATCTTCGTCGCCGTCGCCGGCGCGGTGATCCTGAAGGAAAAGCTGGAGCCGGCACGGCTGGCAGCGGTGGTGCTCGGCTTCATCGGCGTGCTGCTGGCGCTGGGCGCGGGGCTCGATACGGGCTGGCTGCCGGTGCTGGTCGCGGTGTTCGGTGTGTGTGTCTACACGGGCTATCTGCTGTGCACGCGCGCGCTGCGCGGCACGCCGGCGAGCGTGCTGGCGGTCTACCAGATGCTGGGCGCGCTGTTGTTCGGGCTGATCATGCTGCCCTTCGGCTGGGTCACGCCGAGCCTGGCCGATGCGGCGCTGCTGATGCTGCTGGGTGTCGTCGCGACGGGGGCGCATCTCGCGGTGACGAAGTCACTGGCGCTCGCGCCGGCCGCGGTGGTGGTGCCGTGGCAGTACAGCATGATCCTCTGGGGCATCCTGTTCGGCTGGATCTTCTTCGCCGAGGTGCCGGAGCCGCTGATGCTGGTGGGTGTCGCGGTGATCGTCGGCGCGGGGCTGTGGCTGACCAAGCTGGAGATGCAGGCCGCGCGCCGCTGACCTGCGGGCGGGCTCAGGACGGGTTGGGCGATCGCCCTGTGCGCTTTGGCACAGCCCGCCAAGCGCTCTGGCGGCACCCTGCTTCGCACGGAGGACGCTCCTCCGGACCAGGCAGGAGAAACCGCCATGTTGCGTACTCCGACCAGCAAGATCATCGCGCTCGGGGCCGTGCTGAGCCTCGGCACCGCATTTCTTGTCGAGAACCCGGCGCCCGCCGACCCGAAGACGCCCGTCGGCCGGAGCGGCCCCAGCTTCGAGGAGCTGAACTCCGCCATTCCCGCGGGAGTGACGACGGAGAGCTTTGACCTCTCCGTCCTGATGACCGCCGATCGCGGCCTGCGCGGATAAGCGGAGGCGACGCAACAGAGCGCTGAAACGACGAAGGGCGCCTTGCGGCGCCCTTCTGCGTATCAGGATGAGGCCGGCAGCTTACGCCGCCTCCTGCTCCTCAACGGCTTCCGGCTTCGGGCCGCTGTCGAGGCCCTTGGCGTTCACGTCGCGCTCCACAAGCTCGATCACGGCCATGTCGGCGGCGTCGCCATAGCGGACGCCTGCCTTCAGCACGCGGGTGTAGCCGCCCGCGCGCGCCTTGTAGCGCTCGGCGATGGTGGTGAAGAGCTTGTCCACCACCTTCTCGTCGCGGATCTGGGCATAGGCCTGGCGGCGGGCATGCAGGTCGCCGCGCTTGCCGAGCGTGATGATGCGCTCGACATACGGGCGCAGCTCCTTCGCCTTCGGCAGCGTCGTCGTGATCTGCTCGTGCTTGATCAGGCTGGTCGCCATGCTGCGCAGCATGGCCACCCGGTGGGTGGAGGTGACGCCGAGCTTACGGCCCGAAACCCCGTGACGCATTGGTGTGGTTCCTCAGTTTCCCAGGGGCGGCCCTTAGAAGGGCTCCTCGAGCTTCTTCGCCAGGTCCTCGATGTTCTCCGGCGGCCAGCCCGACACGGTCATGCCGAGGCCGAGGCCCATGGAGGAGAGGACTTCCTTTATCTCGTTCAGCGACTTCCGGCCGAAATTCGGAGTGCGGAGCATCTCCTGCTCCGTCTTCTGCACCAGGTCGCCGATATAGACGATGTTGTCGTTCTTCAGGCAGTTCGCGCTGCGGACCGACAGTTCCAGCTCGTCCACCTTGCGGAGCAGATTGCGGTTGAAGGGCAGGTCGTCGCGGACCTCCTCCACAACGCGCGCACGCGGCTCTTCGAAGTTGATGAAGAGCTGCAGCTGCTCCTGCAGGATGCGGGCGGCGATGCCCACCGCATCCTCAGGCGCGACGGTGCCGTCGGTCTCGACCGTCAGGACGAGCTTGTCGTAGTCGGTCTTCTGGCCGACGCGCGTGGGCTGCACCTGATAGGCCACGCGGCGGACAGGCGAGTAGATCGCATCCACCGGGATCAGGCCGATCGGCGCGTCCTCGGGGCGGTTCTCGGCGGCCGGGACATAGCCCTTCCCGGTCTCGACCGTCAGTTCCATGGAGATCCGCGCGCCGTCATCCAGCGTGCAGAGCACGAGGTCGGGGTTGGAGATCTCGATGTCGCCGGTGGTCTGGATCTGGCCGGCGGTGACTTCGCCGGGGCCGGTCGCAGTCAGCTGCAGGCGCTTCGGGCCTTCGCCCTGATAGCGGATCGCCAGCTGCTTCACGTTGAGGACGATGTCCGTCACGTCCTCGCGGACGCCGGCGACCGAGCTGAACTCATGCAGCACGCCGTCGATGCGGATGCCCGTCACCGCCGCGCCCTGGAGGGACGACAGCAGGATCCGGCGCAGCGCATTGCCGAGCGTCATGCCGAAGCCGCGCTCCAGCGGCTCGGCCACGATCGTGGCAGTGCGCGTCGGATCGGCGCCGAGCTCGACGTCCTTCTTGGTCTCGATCAGCGAGCGCCAGTTCTTCTCGATCACGGTGTCTTCCCTTGTCCCGGCAGGTGGCGGCACGTGGCGAACGGCGGCGGGTCAGACCCGCCGCGGCGTATCACACGCGGCGACGCTTGCGCGGGCGGCAACCATTGTGCGGGATGGGCGTCACGTCCTTGATGGCGGTGACGTAGAAGCCCACGGCCTGCAGCGCACGAAGAGCGGACTCGCGGCCCGAACCCGGACCCGAGACCTGAATCTCCAGCGTCTCCATGCCGTGCTCGCGCGCCTTCTTGCCCGCATCCTCGGCCGCGACCTGCGCGGCATAGGGGGTGGACTTGCGGCTGCCCTTGAAGCCCTGGCTACCGGCCGAGGACCAGGCAATCGCGTTGCCCTGGGCGTCGGTGATGGTCACCACCGTGTTGTTGAAGCTGGCCAGAACATGCGCCACGCCGGACGAGATGTTCTTCCGTTCCTTCTTGCGCGGGCGGTTGCCTGCCCCGGCGCGAGGTTCGCGAGCCATCTTACTTCGTCACCTTCTTCTTGCCGGCGATCGCGACCGCCTTGCCCTTGCGCGTGCGCGCATTGGTGTGCGTGCGCTGGCCGCGCACCGGCAGGCCCTTGCGGTGACGCAGGCCGCGGTAGCAGGCCATGTCCATCAGCCGCTTCTTGTTCATCGCCTCTTCGCGGCGGAGGTCGCCCTCGACGCGGTATTCGCGATCGATCAGCTCGCGGATGCGGAGGATCTCGTCGTCGGTCAGCTGGTTCACCCGGCGCTCGGCGGGGATGCCGAGCGAGCCGCAGATGTCAGCCGCATTCTTCGGACCAATGCCATAGATGTAACGAAGCGAGATGAGCACCCGCTTGTTGGTCGGGATGTTCACGCCGGCGATGCGCGCCACGGTGCGTCTCTCCTCAAGGGCTCTGGGCCCCACTCGGCCGGCGGAGGCCGGCGTTTCATCAAGAACTTGCGCCAACCGAGGCCAGCGCAGGGTGACAGGTCCGATAGTGCAACGGCGAAGGACGGCCGAGGCGTACCTCGGACCGCGAGGGCGGCGACCTACACCGCCCCCCGCCAGTGAGTCAAGCGCCCCGGGTCACGATGCCGTGCCGCCGGAACCACCACCCGCCCCCTTGGCGCCCCCCTTGGGCGCGCCGAGGATCGCCTTCAGCTGGCGGGTGACCTCGTCCATCTCCGCCATGCCGTCCACGGCCTTGAGCTTGCCCTGGGCCGCGTAGAACGGCAGCAGCGGTGCTGTCTGGCGGTGATAGGCATCGAGCCGCGCGGCCACCGTCTCGGCCTTGTCGTCGGCGCGGCGGGTGAACTCCGTGCTGCCGCAGGCGTCGCACACGCCAGGCTTGGACGGCTTCTTGAAGCTGTCGTGGTAGCCCTCGCCGCACTTGGCGCAGGTGTACCGGCCAGCGATTCGCTCGACCAGCGCGCTGTCATCCACCTTCAGTTCGATGACGTGGCCCAGGTCCATGCCGTACTGGCGCAGCATGACATCGAGCGCCTCGGCCTGCGGCACGGTGCGGGGGAAGCCATCCAGGATGAAGCCCATCGCGCAATCAGGCTTCTGCACGCGCAGCGCCAGCATCGCGGTGATGATGGCATCCGGCACCAGATCGCCGCGCTCCATGATCGCCTTGGCCTCGAGCCCGATGGGCGAGCCCGACTTCACCTCGGCACGCAGCATGTCGCCGGTGGAGATCTGGGCGATGCCGTAGCTCTCCTCCAGGCGCTTGGCCTGGGTGCCCTTCCCGGCGCCGGGCGGGCCCAGCAGGATCAGCCTCATCGTCCGCGTCCCCCTGGCTGTGTGCCGCGGCCACCGAGCCGGGCCTTCTTGATCAGACCCTCATACTGGTGGGCAAAGAGGTGGGACTGCACCTGCGCCACCGTGTCCATCGTGACGGAGACAATGATGAGCAGGGAGGTGCCGCCGAAGTAGAAGGGCACGCCGTAATTGGCGATCAGCACCTCCGGCACCAGGCAGATGAACGCCAGGTACGCCGCGCCGACAGTGGTCAGGCGCGTCAGCACCCGGTCGAAGTAATCCGCCGTCGGCTGGCCCGGGCGGATGCCGGGGACGAAGCCGCCATATTTGCGCAGATTATCCGCCGTCTCCTGCGGGTTGAACACGACCGCGGTGTAGAAGAAGGCGAAGAACACGATGCCGAACAGATAGAGCAGCATGTAGAGCGGCTGCCCATGCGCGAGCAGGTTCGCGATGTCCGTCAGGATGGACGCCTCGCTCCGGTCCGTCTGGAAGGCGGCGAAGGTCGCCGGCAGCAGCAGGAGTGAGGAGGCGAAGATCGGCGGCATCACGCCGGCGGTGTTGAGCTTCAGCGGCAGATGGGTGCTTTCGCCGCCCGTCATGCGGTTGCCCACCTGACGCTTCGGATACTGCACCGGGATGCGGCGCTGCGCGCGCTCGATGAAGACGACCGCGGCGATGATGCCGAGCGCTGCCAGCAGGAAGAAGATGATGAAGAAGGTCGAGAGCGCGCCGGTGCGGCCGAGCTCGAGCGTGCTGGCGAGCGCCGAGGGCAGGTTCGCCACGATGCCGGCGAAGATGATCAGGCTGATGCCGTTGCCGACACCGCGCGCGGTAATCTGCTCGCCGAGCCACATCAGGAACATCGTCCCGCCGGTCAGCGTGATGACGCAGGAGATGCGGAAGAACCAGCCGGGCTCGATCACCGCAGGACCGAAGCTGCCGCGCAGCGCCTCAAGCCCGATCGCGATCCCATAGGCCTGGAAGATGGCGATGAAGAGCGTGAGGTAGCGAGTGTACTGGTTGAGCTTCTTCCGCCCCGACTCGCCTTCCTTCTTCAGCGTCTCCCAGGACGGGATGGCGGCTGTCATCAGCTGCACGATGATGCTGGCCGAGATGTAGGGCATGATGTTCAGCGCGAACACGGTCATGCGCCCGAGCGCACCACCCGTGAACATGTCGAACATGCCAAGAATGCCGCCGCCCATCTGGTTCAGCAGCTCGCCCATCACCGCGGCGTCCACGCCCGGCACCGGCACATAGGAGCCGATGCGGTAGACGATCAGTGCGCCAAGTGTGAACCAGATGCGCTTCTTCAGCTCGGTGGCCTTCGACAGCACACCGAGGTTCAGATTGGCCGCGAGCTGTTCGGCGGCGGACGCCATGCGTGTCCCTCCTCGCGCAAGCGGCGCCCCAAGCCCTGCCTGGGACGCCGCAGCGCAGCCACCCTAAATTGCCGTTCGCACCCTGCCGCTGCAAGGGCGCACGGCCATGTGCGTCAGCCCTCGGCCGCCTCGGCCGCCGGCTGGGTCACGGTCACCTTGCCACCCGCGGCTTCGATCGCGGCGATGGCCGCAACGGAGGCACCGGTGACGGTCAGCGTGACCGCGCGCTTAATCTCACCCTTCGCGAGCAGGCGCACGCCCGCCAGCTTCGAGGAGGTCTTCACGATGCCCGCCGCCTTCAGCGCCGCCTCGTCGATCGGCTGGCCGGCCGGCAGGCGGCCTTCCTCGATCGCCTTGTCGAGCGAGCCCAGGTTCAGAACCGCGTATTCCTTGCGGAACGGGTTCACGAAGCCGCGCTTCGGCATCCGGCGGTAGATCGGGAGCTGGCCGCCCTCGAAGCCATTGATGCGCACGCCCGTGCGCGCCTTCTGACCCTTGACGCCGCGGCCGCCGGTCTTGCCCTTGCCCGAGCCGATGCCGCGCCCGATGCGCTTGAACTTGTCCCGCGCGCCGTCGTTGTCGCGGATCTCATTCAGCTTCGGCATGTCAGCCCTCCACCTTCACCAGGTGGGCGACCTTGCGGATCATGCCCCGCACCGCCGGAGTATCCTCCAGCTCGCGCGACCGGTGCATCTTGTTGAGGCCGAGCCCGATCAGCGTCTCGCGCTGGCCGGGCTTGCGGCCGATCGGCGACCCGGTCTGGGTCACCTTCACGGTCTTCTTCTGATCAGCCATTGGCCGCCTCCGCCGCCGCTTCGGCGTCCTTCTTGGCGCCAAGCAGATCGGTCACCTTCTTGCCGCGGCGCGCCGCAACAGCCCGCGGGCTGGTGGTGCGCGACAGCGCGGCGAAGGTCGCCTTCACCATGTTGTGCGGGTTCGTCGTGCCCGTGCACTTGGCGACGACGTCGCCCATGCCGAGCGTCTCGAACACCGCGCGCATCGGGCCGCCGGCGATGATGCCGGTACCCGCCGGAGCCGCACGCAGGATAACGCGCCCGGCGCCGAAGTCGCCGACGATGTCATGGTGGAGCGTGCGCCCCTCCTTCATCGGCACGCGGATCATGCCGCGCTTCGCCCGCTCGGTCGCCTTGCGGATCGCCTCCGGCACCTCGCGCGCCTTGCCGGCACCCCAGCCGACGCGGCCCTTCTGGTCGCCCACGACGACCAGCGCGGCGAAGCTGAACCGCCGGCCGCCCTTCACCACCTTCGCGACGCGGTTGATGGTGACGAGCTTGTCCTTCAGCTCATCGCCTTCCGTCCGCTCCGCCCGGTTCTCCCGCTCGCGATCGCGCCCGCGGCCACGGCGGCGATCGCCACCCTCGCCGCCTTCGCCGCCCGTCCTCGGCTCACGTGCCATGGTTCAGATCCTCAGAACGACAGGCCGCCCTCGCGGGCAGCCTCCGCCAGCGCCTTGACGCGGCCGTGATAGATATAGGGCCCGCGGTCGAACACGACCTCGGTGACGCCAGCGGCGAGCGCGCGCTCGGCCACCAGCTTGCCCACTGCCGTCGCGGCGTCCTTGTCGGCGCCGGTCTTCAGGCTCTCGCGCATCGGCTTCTCCATGCTCGACGCGGCAGCCAGGGTCCGGCCCTGCTTGTCGTCGATCACCTGAGCGTAGATGTGCTTGCCAGAGCGGAAGACCGAAAGGCGCGGACGACCGCCGCTCTTGATCTTCAGCTGGTAGCGCAGGCGCGCGCGGCGGCGCGTCTGCAGTGCGAGCTTGTCGGCCATTACTTCTTCTTACCCTCCTTCCGGAGGATCTGCTCGTTGTCGTAGCGCACGCCCTTGCCCTTGTAGGGCTCGGGACCGCGATAGGCACGGATCTCGGCCGCGACCTGGCCAACCTGCCGCTTGTCGATGCCTTCCACCTTCACGGAGGTCGGCTTCTCGCAAGTGATCTTGATGCCGGGCGGCACCGGGTAGCGGATTTCATGGCTGTAGCCGAG
>JBIKSZ010000072.1:0-15571 GCA_044348345.1 Roseomonas sp.
AGAACATCGAGGCGCCGTTCATGTGGATGTAGCGCAGCAGCCAGCCGAAGTTCACGTCGCGCATGATCCGCTCGACGCTGTCGAAGGCGAAGGAGGTGTGCGCCGTGTAGTGCATCGACAGGAACACGCCGGTCGCGATCATGATCAGCAGGTTGACCATGGCGAGCGCGCCGAAATTCCAGAAGTAGTTGAAGTTCCGGGGCGTCGGAAACGTCCCGTACTCCTTCTGCATCATGGTGAAGACCGGCAGGCGGCTGTCGATCCAGCGCACGACCGGGTTCTTGAAGTCGGAATTATGAAGGCCGATGGCCATCTGAGCCTGGCTCCTCGGGTTGGATCAGCCGGCAGGGCGGGCGCGGACCATACCGCGCCCTGGCCCCGCGTCAGCCGATGCGGATCTGCGTGGGAGAGGTGAAGGCGTATTCGGGAACCGCAAGGTTCGTCGGCGCCGGCCCAAGCCGGATGCGCCCCGAGGTGTCGTAATGGCTGCCGTGGCAGGGGCAGAACCAGCCGCCGTAATTGCCGCGCGCATCCGTCGGCTTCTGCCCGAGCGGCACGCAACCAAGATGCGTGCACACGCCGAGCACCACCAGCCAGTTCTCACGCTGCACGCGGGCCTGGTCGGCCTGCGGGTCCTTGAGGTCGTTCATCGGCACAGCGCGGGCCTGCTGGATTTCCTCGGCCGTGCGGTTGCGCACGAAGACCGGCTTGCCGCGCCACATCACCGTCACCGCCTGGCCCGTCGCGATCGGCGAGAGGTCCACCTCGGTGCTGGCGAGCGCGAGCACGTCGCGCGCCGGGTTCATCGAGTGGATGAACGGCCACGCGATCGCGCCGACACCGACCGCCGCAAAGGCGCCGGTCGTCAGCTTCAGGAAGTCCCGCCGGGTCTCGCCCGGGGCGCCCGCGTGTGAGGCCCCGCCCTGCGGAGCCATCGTCTCGGCCATCTGTCGTCCCTTTCCGCGGCGCACCAGCCGCCCTTCCAGGCCTGCCGGCGCGGCACGTGCTAGCCGCCATCTCAGTGCCGGCACGGGCGGCGCGGGGGCGGGCGCGCGCCGAAACGAGGCGAGCGCGCGCGTCCCGGTCCTGCCACGGGCGGCGCTTGGCGGCATATAAGGGGCGGGTTGGCATGGTGTAAATCCGGCCCCGGTCCTGAAATCGTAGCAATTCCAAACCGCATCGCACCCCGCACAGCGGGGGTCGCGCTTCCGGCAATGCCCTGCCAATCTTCCCCCCGCGCGACGCAACGCCCCGGGCGGGGTGGCGCGCCGCCCAAAGGAATACGACGCGCATGGCCGACAGCCCCGCTCCGCAAGACCATCCGATGGCCCCGGCTGCCCGGGCCTGGTTCGAATCGCTGCGCGACCGCATCTGCGCCGCCTTCGAAGCCTGCGAGAATGAGCTCGCCTCCGGCCCCCACGCCAACTTGGCACCCGGCCGCTTCGTCCGCACCGCCTGGGACCGGCCCGAGGGTGGCGGCGGCGTCATGTCCGTCATGAAGGGCCGCGTCTTCGAGAAGGTGGGCGTCAACGTCTCCACCGTCTTCGGCGAATTCTCCCCCGAATTCCGCAAGCAGATCCCGGGCGCCGAGGCCGATCCGCGCTTCATGGCCACCGGGATCAGCCTGGTCGCGCACCAGCGCAGCCCCCGCGTGCCGGCCGTGCACATGAACACGCGCTTCATCGTGACCACGAAGGCCTGGTTCGGCGGCGGCGGCGACATCACGCCGATGGACCACGCCGCGCCCCATTCGAAGGAAGACGCGGCCGAGTTCCACGCCGCCTTCAAGGCCGCCTGCGACCGCCATGACGAGACCTACTACCCGCGCTTCAAGCAGTGGTGCGACGAGTACTTCTTCCTGCCCCACCGCAACGAGCCACGCGGCCTGGGCGGCATCTTCTACGACTGGCTCGGCGACCGCACGCCGGGGAAGGGAATCGACGCTGACTTCACCTTCACCCGCGACGTGGGCGAGGCCTTCCTGGCCGCCTACCCCGCCATCGTCCGCAAGCGCATGCACGAGCCCTGGACCGAGGCCGAGCGCGCGCACCAGCTGGTCCGCCGCGGGCGCTATGTGGAGTTCAACCTGCTCTACGACCGCGGCACCATCTTCGGCCTCAAGACCGGCGGGAATGTGGAGGCGATCCTGATGTCGCTGCCCCCCGAGACCGGCTGGCCCTGAGAATTCAGCGCAAAACCGCTTCGCGGCTTTGCGGAGCGGGCCACGCCCCCTATCCTCGGCCGATCAAACAATGGAGGAAACATAATGAAGCCGACCCGCCGCACACTCCTCGCCGCCGGTGCCGCCGTACTCGCCGCGCCGCGCCTTGCTGCCGCGCAGGGCGCCTGGCCGAACCGCCCCGTGCGCGTGATCGTCCCCTGGCCGCCGGGCGGCTCCACCGATGTGCTGTGCCGGCTGCTCTGCGAGCAGATGCAGGCGCGCCTCGGCCAGCCCTTCACCATCGAGAATCGCCCGGGCGCCGGCGGCAATATCGGTGCCGATGCGCTCGCGAAGAGCGCGCCCGATGGCTACAGCATGGCGCCGCTGACGCTCGGCGCCTGGCACATCAACCAGTTCCTCTATTCGCGCCTGCCCTATGACCCGCAGCGCGACTTCCAGCCGATCTCGATGCATTGGGAATTGCCGAACGTCCTGGTGGTCTCGGCGCAGCACAACCCGGCGAACAACCTGCAGGAATTTATCGCCTGGGCGAAGGCGCAGCGGAACGGCGCCTCCTATGGCTCGCCGGGCGTCGGCACGACCGCGCATCTGACCGGCGCGCTCTTCACCAGCCGGCTTGGCATTGACGGCACGCATGTGCCCTTCCGCGGTGCGGCGCAGATCATCCCGGCGATGCTCTCGGGCGACCTCAACTTCGCCATCGACAACCTGGCCAGCTACATCCCGGTGATCGCCGAAGGCCGCGTGAAGGCCTTCGCGGTGACGGGTGCCGAGCGTTGGCCGACGCTGCCCAACATCCCGACCATGGCCGAGGCCGGCGTGCAGGACATGGTGGTCACCTCCTGGTGCGCCATGGCCTTCCCCGCTGGCGTCCCCGCCCCGATCGTCGAGCGTGCCGCGGCCACGATCCGCGAGATCAAGCAGGACCCGGCCTTCGCCGACCGCTTCCTGCGTTCCGGCGCGCGCCCGGTCTTCTCGACCCCGGCCGAAGTCACCGCCCGCGTCGCGCGCGAGCGGCCGATGTGGCAGGAGGTCGTCCGCATCTCCGGCGCCCGCCTCGACTGATGCTGGCGGCGGTTCCGCGCCCCCGCCACCGCGGGGGGCGGGCCGCCCGCCCTGCCCCGCCGGATCGGCCCCCGCTGGCCTTCCGCGCCCGGCCCGGCCATATCGGAGCCGTGCGCAACCTCTCAACGCCTGCCGGCCGCCGCGGTGCCTGGCTCAACAGCCTGCTGGTGGACCACGCCGTGCTCCGCATCTCCTGGCGGAACTGGGGCGTGGTGGAGGCCGGGCGGCTCTATCGCTCGAACCATCCCCTGCCGTGGCAATTGGCGCAGGCGCAGCGGCGGCATGGGCTGCGCACGGTGCTCAACCTGCGCGGCCACCGCCCCATCTGCGGCTCCGATGCGCTGGGGCGGGCGCGGGCAGAGACGCTCGGCCTGGTGCACGCCGATGCGCCCTTCGAAAGCCGCGGCGCCCCGCAGAAGGACCGCATCCTGCGCCTGGCGGCGCTGTTTGCCGAACTGCCGGAGCCGATCCTGATCCATTGCAAATCGGGCGCGGACCGAACGGGGCTGGTGGCGGGCATCTGGCTGCTGCTGCAGGGCCGCCCGGTGGAGGCGGCGATTGCGCAACTGCATTGGCGCTTCGGCCATATCGCGGCGAGCAAGACCGGCATCCTCGACGCCTTCTTCCGCGACTACGCAGCCTTCCTGGCCGCGCGCGGCCCGAAGCCTTTTCTTCAGTGGCTGCGCGAGGATTACGACGAAGCCGCGCTGCGCACCCGTTTCCGCAGCCAGGCCTGGGCTGATCGCATCGTGGATGGGGTGCTGCGGCGGGAGTAGCAGGTCGGGCGATGCTGGCTCGGCACCAGGCGCCGTGCAGCGGCGCCTCGCCAACGTCGCCGACGGCGTGTCGCCGAAGAGTGCGCGATAGGCGATCACGAAGCGCCCCCGGACCGTACAGCACCGCGTCGGAGCGCCCCCAGGCTGACGGCATCCATGCGGGGTTTCAGGCGTTCTGGCGCCGGCTTCGCCCCTCTCACGGTCCGAACGGCCATGCCGAACCGGGCGATCTTGTTGCGATTGCGATTCATAAATCGCCGGGATAGGGTCGGGCATCCTGGGAGGGTCGGCTTTCATGACAACACGACGTGAACTCGCCATGCTGGCCGCCGCGGCCGCCACCCTGCGCGGCGCCTTCGGGCCCGGCACGGCGCAGGCGCAGCCGCTGACCGGCACGCCGACGCCGCCGGCCTTCCGCTACACCACGCCCATGCCCTCCGGCGTCGCCTCACCCCCCTCGGTCGAGACGCGCTTCGGCCGGCTGAACTTCTTCGATGGCGTGCCGGACGGCCCCAGCACCGACGCAATCTACGACAACCTCATCTTCCAGCAGGCGGTGCAGGCCTATCTGCTCGGCATCCCCGCGGTGAACCAGGCCTTCAACCGCCAGGCCATCCGCAGCTTCGGCCCCGACAACACCACCATCCCGATCTGGGAGCAGCTGGTGGACAGCCGCACGGTCGAGCTGACCGCCAACGACAATACACCCTACACCTGGTTCTGGATCGACCTGCGCAACGGGCCGCTGGTGATCGAGGTGCCGCCGCGCGTGCTCGGCGTCATCAACGACATGTACTATTTCTGGACTGCCGATCTTGGTCTGACCGGCGAGGATCGCGGGCGGGGTGGCCGGTACCTGCTGCTGCCGCCGGGCCATACCGGCCCGGTGCCGGATGGCTTCATTGTCGTCCGCCCGGCGACCTTCTCCAATCTTGTGATCTGGCGCAGCTTTCTCGAGAACGGCAATCCGCGCCCCGGCGTTGAGGCCGTGAAGCAGCACACCAAGGTCTATCCGCTGGCGCAGGCCGCGAACCCGCCGCGCCTGACCTTCGTCGATGCCTCGACACGGCCCTTCAACATGGTCGGGCCCGCCGATTTCCGCTTCTGGGAATTGCTGAACACGGTCGTGCAGGAGGAGCCGCTCGCGGCGACCGACCCGACCAGCCTCGGCTACTTCGCCGCCGTGGGCATCCAGAAGGGCCGCCCATTCCAGCCCGACGAGCGCATGCGCCGCATCCTGACCGAGGCGGCGGCGACGGGGGACGCGACGGCGCGCGCGCTGTTCTACCGGATGCGCGACCCCGAAGGGATCATCTTCCCCGACCGTCGCTGGAAGTTCGCCTTCGTCGGCGGCTACAAGTTCGAGCGCCAGGCCGGCGTGCCGAACCTCAACGCACGCTCCTTCTACTTTTTCGCCGCGACCGGCGTGACGCCGGCGATGGACACGAAGGTGGTGGGCGAGGGCTCGACCTATCCCTGGACGGCCGAGGATTCCAACGGCAACGCCTTCGACGGCGGCAAGACCTATCGCCTGCGCCTGCCGGGCCCGGTGCCGGTGCGCACCTTCTGGTCCACCATCGTCTACGACACCCAGACGCGTTCCATGCTGCAGACCGACAACCGCTTCCCCTCGGTCAGCAGCCAGAAGCCGGACCTGCAGGTGAACCCCGACCGCTCGGTGGATGTCTGGTTCGGCCCCACCGCGCCGGCGGGGCGCGAAAGCAATTGGGTGCAGACCATCCCCGGCAAGTCGTGGTTCGTCATCCTGCGGCTCTACGGACCGCTGCAGCCCTGGTTCGACAAGAGCTGGAAGCCGGGCGACATCGAATTGCAGGGTTGAGCCGGATTGCTGTGTGTGGGCGGCACTGCCCACTCAAGCTCGACAGAGCGCGCGTCGCGCCCGCCGCACAGCTAGGCGCGCCGCGGATGATGCCGAGGGGGTAGGTGGACGGCCCTGCCATCGCGTGGTTGGCGTCGTCGTAGTCGCTGCACGCGCTGATCTCGACATTGCCGGGCGCCGTCTCGCCCCGCCTCGCCAGCAGAAGCCGCAGGAGCACGACGCGGTCCAGCCACGGGATAGGGTGGATCGTATCCCGATCCGGCAGGGGTCAGCGCAACACGCTCACGCGCTGAACGCCTGCGTCCGGACCAGCCTTGCATAGAGCCCGTCCTGCGCCATCAGCTGCGCATGCGTCCCCTGCTCCGCGACGCGCCCGGCCTCCATCGCCAGGATCAGATCGGCATCGCGGACCGTGGACAGGCGATGCGCGATCACCAGCGTGGTGCGGCCAGCGCGGAGCTTCGCGATCGCCTCCTGCACCAGCGCCTCATTCTCGGCGTCCAGCGCGCTCGTCGCCTCGTCCAGCAGCAGCACGCGGGGGTTGCGCAGCAGCGCGCGGGCCAGCGCGATGCGCTGGCGCTGCCCGCCCGACAGCCGCGACCCGCCAGGGCCCAGCACCGTGTCGTAACCCGCCGGCAGCGCGGCGATGAAGCCATACGCGGCGGCGGCGCGCGCGGCGTCCTCCACCTCGGCCCGCGTCGCGCCGGGGCGGCCGCAGGCGATGTTGGCCAGGGCCGTGTCGTCGAAGATCACCGCATCCTGCCCGACATAGGCGATGGCATCGCGGAGCGAATCGAGCGTGACCGCACGCAGTTCCGCGCCATCGAGCGTGATGCGCCCCGCCGTCGCGTCATAAAGCCGCGGCACCAGCGCGAGCGCAGTGGACTTCCCCGCCCCCGACGGCCCGACCAGCGCCACCGTCCGCCCCGGCTCGGCGATGAAGGAAAGCCCCGCCAGCGCCGCATCCGCGACGCCGTCATAGGCGAAGCCGACATCCTGGAAGACAATGCGGCCCTTGCCCTCGGGCAGCTTCGCCGCATCCGGCGCGTCCTGGATGCGCGGATGGTCATCGACGGTGGCGAAAACCCGGGAAAGGCCCGCCAGCCCCGCCTGTAGCGCGGCGTTGAGATTGCCGAGCGACCGCGCCGGCTGCGCCGCGATCAGCAGCGCCGCGACAAAGCCCGTGAAGTCGCCGATCGTCCCGAGGCCGGAGGAGACGCGCCAGCCGACGAAGGCCAGCACGCCGGCAACCGCGAGCCCCCCCAGCGCCTCCAACACGGGATCAACGCGCGCACGGGTGCGGGCGATGGTGATGTTGCTCTCGCGCAGCCGCGCGAAGGCGGCCTCTGCGCGGGCCCGCTCGGCCGCCTCCAGCCGATAGGTGCGCACGACGCGTGCGGCGCCGAGGCTTTCGGCCAGCAGCGCCGCCGTCTCCCCGACCCTATCCTGCATCCCTGCCGAGGCGCGGCGGACACGCTTGCCGATGGCCAGGATTGGCCAGATCGCGATCGGGTAGAGCAGCGCCGCCAGCAGCGCCATCTGCCAATCCATCCAGAGCATCGAGCCGACGAGGCCGATCACCGTCAGCACATTGGCAACGCCGCCCATGCCCTTGCCCAGCGCCTCGCTGATCAGCGCGGCGTCGGTGGTGAAGCGCGCGGCGTGGCGCGCCGGCGCCTCGCGCGCCACCTGCGCCAGGTCGGCGCGGGTGAGGGCCGCGAACAGCCGCTTCTGCAGCCCCTCCACCACCCGCTGCACCACGGTCTGCGTCGCCACCGCCTGGCCGTATTGCGACAGCGCCTTGGCCGAGGTGACGGCGATGATGATCGGCGGCAGCAGCCACACGACGGTGGAATCGCCCGCCGCGAAGCGGTTGAAGGCCTGCTGAATGATGACGGGGTAGAGCGCCGTCGTCCCCGCCACTGCGATGGTGCAGAGCGCCGCCAGCGCCAGCAGCCGCGGCTGGTGCCGCACATGCTCGGACCAGAGCCGGCGGACCAGCGGGAGGGAGGCGGCGTCGAAGGCGGGGCGAGCCATGCGTCTGCTCTAGACCGGCCCGGCCCGCAGCGGGAGGGTCACCACCCGCTTCGAGGCTTGCCAGCGGCCCCGGGATCGGCTAGTTCTCATTTCGTTCACGCAGAGTCGGCTGGGCGTCGCGCCCCTGTCAGGTCCCGCGACGCAGAGCCGCCTTTGGATCAGCCGGGGTGGCGGACCCGTACGCCGCCCCGGCGCCGTCCATCCGCCGCCGCGCTTCGGCGAGGCAAGCCGCGCGATCCGCTTCGGCGCCGCCAGCGATCCACCATTCCTGCACGCCGTGCAGCAACTCGCCCACCGCCGGGCCGGGCGGCAGGCCGAGCGCGAGCAGGTCGCGCCCCTGAATGGGGAAGACCGGCACCTCCATCGCCGCGACCGTGGCGCGCAAGCCGGCGCGGTCCTGCCCGTCCTGGGACTCCGCCAGCCAGAGCGCATCGAGTGCCGCCGCCGTGCCGCGCCCGGCGAGCCAGGCCCGGAGCCGGCCGGGCTCCGCGCCCTGGGGCAGGCCAGCGCATTTGTCCGAAACCGCCGTCAGTGCGTGCAGCCGGGCGCGCTCGGCGCCCGACAGGCGCAATCGCTCGGCGAGCCCGGCCACCGCGCCGGCCGGCACCAGCGCCGCCAGACGCAGCAGCGGATCAGCGGGCGCGCCGAGGGCCACCAGCCGGGACAGCGCCCCGCTCCCGCCCGCCTCAGGCAGCGCGGCGGCGCCGAGCCCGGTCTCGGTCATCAGCGCCAGCGCCGCCAGCGGGTCCGGCGCGGCCAGCAGGCGCTTCAACTCCATCCAGATGCGCTCGGGCGCGATCCGGGCGCGAAACCCCGGCACGGCGTCGCGGATCGCCGCCAGCGCTGCCGGATCGGGCGCGCCCTGGCCGTAGCGGGCCCAGAAGCGGAAGAAGCGCAGGCCACGGAGGTAATCCTCCGCGAGCCGCGTCGCAGGGTCGCCGACGAAGCGCACCCGCCCCGCGGCCAGGTCCGCCCGCCCGCCGAAGTAATCCCAAAGCCGCCCATCGGGGGCGAGGGACATGGCGTTGATCGTGAAATCCCGCCGCGCCGCATCCTCGTGCCAATCGGTGGTCCAGGCGACCTCGGCGTGGCGGCCATCGGTCGCGACATCGCGGCGCAGCGACGTCACCTCGACCGGCTGGCGGTCGCGCACGGCGGTGACGGTGCCATGGGCGAGCCCGGTCTCGAACACCTTGAGCCCGGCGGCCAGCAGGCGCCGCGCGATCTCCTCAGGCGGGAAGGGCGCGGCGACATCCACGTCATGCACCGCGCGCCCGGCCAGCGCATCGCGCACGCAGCCGCCGACGGCGCGCGCGCCGGGCAGCGCGGCGAGCACCGCCGCCGGCGCCGGCGCGGCCAGGAAATCGGGCGGCGCGATGATGGCCACCGGCGGATCGGGATCCGTCACCGGCGCGGCTCCGCATGGCCGGGCTGGACCGTCCCGTCGGGGGCAAGGGTCGCCGGCACATAGGCAACCCCGCGGTCGAAGCTGCGCGACAGCCCGAACCAGACCGCGCCCGAGAGCATCAGCCCGACACCGAGCAGCAGCGCGATCACCATGCCCGAGGACGGCTCCCCCCGCGCTGGCCCGAAGCGGCGCCAGGCGAGGTAGAGCCCGAAGGGCAGCAGCACGAGGAGGATCGCGACGAAGGCGGCCATGACGGGAAGGATATAGACCCGCCGCGCGCGAGGGCAGCTATCTCAAAACGCGGGCCAAGCTCACCAGCATCGCCGCGGTGGCGCCCCAGATCAGGTGCTCCGGATGCGGCCAGACCCAGAATTCGCGCATCCGCCCGCGGAACTCCGCCCGCCGGCGTTCCGGCGCGGCGGGGTCGAGCACGGTGGCCAGCGGCAATTCGAAGATCGCCGCGACCTCGCCCGGGTCGGGCGTCAGGGTCAGCGGCGGCGGCAGCACGGCCACGATGGGCGTCACGCGATAGCCCGTACCGGTCAGGTGCTGCGGCAGCCGGCCCGCCAGCTCCGGCAGACGGGGGTCGAGGCCGACCTCCTCCGCTGCCTCACGCAGGGCCGCGTCCTCCGCGCTCTCGCCCGGCTCGATCCGTCCGCCCGGGAAGGCAACCTGCCCGGCATGGGCCGCAAGGTTCGCCGCGCGCAGTGTCAGCAGGATGGAAGGGCCGGCCGCGTGCCAGACGATCGGCACAAGCACGGCCGCTTCCCGCAATGCGGGGAGGGCGGCGCGGGACTCGGCGTCATCGAAGCTGGTGGGCGCGATGCGGGCCAGCCGCTCCGTATCCTGAAGCCGCGCGGCGATCTCCGCGCGTGAGACGGGGTGCGTCACTCCGCCGCCCGGCGGGGGGTCAGGTCCTCCGGCGCCTCGTCAATCGGGAAGAAGACGCCCTCCGACCAGACGCCCATCACCTGCCGCCCCTCCACGGTCTCCGGCTGGGCCAGCGCGGCCAACTCATAGAACACCGCACGCGAGATCCGCGCCTCAAGCCCCGGGCGGACGGTGATGTAAGGGCGCGGCTCGCGCGTCTTCGGGTCCACCACCACCCGGATCGGATGCTGCGAATCGGCCGTGACCATCTCATCGAGATTGGTGCGGAACGTCAGGCATTGGCGGGAGACAGGCTGCGGCGCGAAGGGGTCGGCGCAGTCGCGCCAGAACATCTCCACCGCCACGAAGGGCGCGTCCTCCACCTCGATGCGGCCGCGCTCGACGGGGGTTTCCAGCACGAAGCTGCCATCCGCCTCGCGCTTCAGCACCGAGGCGAAGAGGCAGACCAGCTCCTTCCGCCCGATCGGGCTGCCCCGGTAGTACCAGGTGCCGTCGCGGCCGATGCGGATCGAGAAGTCGCCGCAATCCTGCGCCGGACGGGCCAGGCCATGACGCGGCGCGGACCCCGGGGCCTTTGCCGTCGCTGCCTCCGGCCGACCATCCTTCATGAGACGTTCCGCATCACTGCCAAAGCCATCCGGTACTGAAGCCGACGCCACCCAAGCACGTCACCCCGAGCATCCCCTGGCCAGCGCCACAAGGCCAGCCCCGCCACTCTTCGAAGCGCCGCGCGTCACCATGCTGGCGGTCGGAGGTGGCAGCGTGGATACTCGGACCAATATGCACGCCGGACGGATATAGGGAGCCCGACCCCGATGGTTGAAGTGGCCGACCCGAAAGAAGCAAGCGCCCTGGTGGCGGAGGCCGAGGCGCTTGCCAGCCGGCTGGGCCAGGTCCGCCAGGCGGTCGGGCGCGTGATCTTCGGCCAGGAGCAGGTCGTGGAGCGCACGCTGATCACCCTGCTATCGGGCGGGCATGTGCTGCTGGTGGGCGTGCCGGGCCTCGGCAAGACCAAGCTGGTCGAGACGCTCGGCACCGTGCTCGGCCTCGATGCGCGGCGCGTGCAGTTCACGCCGGACCTGATGCCGTCCGACATCCTCGGCTCCGAAGTGCTGGAGGAGGACGCCGACGGACGGCGTCATTTCCGCTTCATCAAGGGCCCGGTCTTCTGCCAGCTGCTGATGGCCGATGAGATCAACCGCGCCTCCCCCCGCACCCAATCCGCGCTGCTGCAGGCGATGCAGGAGCACAAGGTCGCGATCGCCGGCGAGATCCACCCCCTCCCCGCACCCTTCCATGTGCTGGCGACCCAGAACCCGATCGAGCAGGAGGGCACCTATCCGCTGCCCGAAGCGCAGCTCGACCGCTTCCTGCTCGAGATCGACGTCTCCTACCCCGATCTCGCGGCGGAACGCGCGATGCTGCTGGCCACCACCGGCGCGTCGGAAGCCCGGCCCGTCCAGGCCATGACCGGCGCCGAATTGCTGGCGGCGCAGATGCTGATCCGCCGCCTGCCGGTGGGCGAGGCGGTGGTGGACGCGATCCTCCGCCTGGTGCGCGGCGCGCGCCCGGAGACGACAGAGATCGAAGCCGTGCGGCGCCACCTGGCCTATGGGCCCGGCCCCCGCGCGGCGCAGGCGCTGATGCTGGCCACCCGCGCGCGCGCCGTGCTGGATGGCCGCCTTTCGCCCTCGGTCGAGGATGTGCTGGCGCTGGCTGAGCCCGTGCTGCGCCACCGCATGGCGCTGAATTTCTCCGCCCGCGCGGATGGTGTGCATCTGTCCGAAGTGCTGGATCGCCTGAAGGCCAGCCTTGGCTAAGGGCGCGGCCTCGCTCACCGTTCCCTGGGCGGAGCAACTCGGCGCGGCGTTGCCGCCACTGCTGGTGGAGGCCGAGCGCGTCGCGGCGACCGTGATGCCCGGCCTGCATGGCCGCCGCCGCGCCGGCCCGGGCGAGGCCTTCTGGCAGTTTCGCCCCTATGTCCCGGGCGACCAGGCCAACCGGATCGACTGGCGGCAATCCGGCAAGTCCGACCGACTCTTCATCCGCGAGACGGAATGGGAGGCCGCGCAGACCGTGGCACTCTGGCACGCAGCTGGTCCTGGGATGGCGTGGCGCAGCACGCAGGATCTCCCGAGCAAGGCGCTGCGCGCGCAGGTGCTGCTGCTGGCGCTGGCCGCCCTCCTGCTGCGCGGCGGCGAGCGTGTGAGGCTGTTCGGCCTACCGCGCCCCTTCGCGGGGCGGCATGCGCTGCCGGCGATCGCCGACCAGCTCGGCCAGATGACGCCGCGGCCGGAGGATCCGCGCATCGCGCGCCATGCGCGTGCGGTGCTGTTCGGCGATTTCTGGGAACCGCTGGAGCAGACCCGCGCGGCGATCGCGGCCCTCGCCGCGCAGGGCGTGCGCGGGCATCTGCTGCAGGTGCTCGACCCGGCGGAGGAGACGCTGCCCTATGCCGGCCGCGTCCGCTTCGAAGGGCTGGGCGCCGGGATCGCCCCCGCTTTGGTCCCGCGCGTCGAAGCCGTGCGGGAGGTCTATGCGGAGCGCGTCGCACGGCATCGCGCAGCGCTGGCCGCGCTCGCGCAATCCGCTGGCTGGAGCTTCGCGACGCATCGCACGGATCATCCGCCCGAGGCCGCGCTGCTCGCCCTGCATCAAGCACTGGCGCCCGGCTGATGCTCACCCTCGGCCCCATCGCCTTCGCGGCACCCTGGCTGCTCCTCGCGCTTCCGGCGCTGCCGGTGCTGTGGTGGCTGCTGCGCGTCACGCCGCCGGCGCCGAAGCGGCAGGACTTCCCCGCAATCGCGCTGCTGCAGGACCTGCCGACGCCCGAGGAAACGCCGAACCGCACGCCCTGGTGGCTGCTGCTGCTGCGCCTTCTCGCCGCTGCGCTGATCATCGTGGGCCTCGCGCGCCCGGTCTCCGGCCCCACGGCCAGCGGCGCCGGCGAAGGGCCACTGCTCATCGCGCTCGATGATGGCTGGGCCTCCGCCGCCGACTGGCCGGACCGCATCGCCGCGGCCGAAGCCGCGCTCACTGCCGCGACGCGCGATGGCCGCCGCGCCGCGCTGCTGCTCACCGCGCCCGCCGCCGGCCCCGAGCCGCTCCGCGCCAGCCCGCTCATGCCGCCCGAGGAGTTGCGCGGGCGCATCGCCGCACTCCGCCCGAAACCCTGGCCGAGCGACCGCGACGCCGCGCTCGACGCGCTGGCCGCCTGGCGGCAGTCGCATCCTGGCGCCTTCGCCGCGCTCTGGATCACGGATGGCATCGAGCATGGCACCGACGCCGCCCGCCGCTTCGGCGCGGCGCTGGCCGAAGGCGGCGCGCTGACCGTCGCGCGCGCCGAAGGCCGCCCGACGCGGCTGCTGCCGCCGCCGCGCGCCGAAGCCGACCGGCTGATCGTCGCGCTGCGCACCACGCCGCTGCCCATCGCCACCGAAGCCGTGGTGCTGGCGCGCACTGGCGATGGCCGCACGCTGGATCGCGCCGTCATCCCCATCCCCGCCGGCGCGACGGAGGCCGAGGCCGCGCTGCCGCTGCCGCTCGAGATCCGCAACCAGGTGGTGCGGCTCGACCTCGATGGCGTGATCGGCGCCAATGCGACCGTGCTGCTGGATGAGCGCTTCCGCCGCCGTCCCGTCGGCCTGATCGCGGGCGGGGAGGAGAATGCCGCCGACGTGCCGCTGATCGGCGAGCTGTTCTACCTCGACCGCGCGCTGTCGCCCTTCGCCGAGATCCGCCGCGGCAGCGTCGAGCAGCTGCTGCAGCGGCGCATCTCGGTGCTGGTGCTGGCCGACAGGCCCATCACCGATGCGCGGGAAGCCGATCTGCTCGCCCGCTTCGTGCAGGAAGGCGGCACGCTGCTGCGCTTCGCGGGCGCGCGCGTCGCGGAAGCGCCGGATGCGCTGCTGCCCGTGCCGCTGCGCGCCGGCGAGCGGCAGATCGGTGGCGCGCTCAGCTGGGAACGGCCGCAGACGCTGGCCCCCTTCCCCGAAGGCTCGCCCTTCGCCGGCCTCGCGCCCTCGCCGGAGGTCACGGTGGAACGCCAGGTGCTGGCCGAGCCCTCCGCGCGGCTCGCGGGGCGCAGCTGGGCGCGGCTCGCGGACGGCACGCCGCTGGTCACGCAGGACAGTCGCGGCGCGGGGCGCATCGTGCTGTTCCACGTCACCGCCAATGCCGATTGGTCGTCGCTGCCGCTGTCTGGCCTGTTCGTGGAGATGCTGCGGCGGATCGTCGCACTGTCGGCCGGCGTGGCTGGGACCGAAGGCGATGCGCCCCTCGCGCCCTTCGAGACGCTGGACGGTTTCGGCCGCCTTGGCCCGCCGCTGCCAGGCGCGCAGCCCATCGCGGCGTCGCGCATCGGCGAAGAAGCGGCAAGCCCGCGCCACCCGCCCGGCTGGTACGGCACCGGCGCCGCGGCGGCAGAAGGCGCACCGCGCCGCGCGCTCAATCTCGGCGCGGGCATCGCCGGGCCGCGGCTTGCCGCGCCGCCACCGGCCGCGGCGCGGGTTGCGGCGATCGGCGGCGTGCCGGCGGAACGCGACCTCGGGCCCTGGCTGCTGGCGCTGGCGACGCTTCTGCTGGTGGCGGACCTCCTGGTCTCGATGGTGCTGCGCGGCGTGCTGGGGCGCGCGGCGCCGGCGCTTGCGCGCGCCGTGCCGGTGCTGCTCCTGCTCGGCGCGACGCCTGCCTTCGCGCAGGATGGCAGCGCGGCGCTGGCGACACGGCTGGCCTATGTGCAGACCGGCAATGCCGAGGTGGACGACATCTCGCGCCAGGGCCTGGCGGGGCTGTCGGATTTCGTGAACCGCCGCACCGCGGCGGCGCTCGCCGATCCGGTCGGCGTGGTGCCGGGGCGCGACGATCTGTCCTTCTTCCCGCTGCTCTACTGGCCAGTGCTGGGCGATGCGCCGCAGCCGGATGCGCAGATGGCGGCCGCGCTGAACGGCTTCATGCGCCAGGGCGGCATCATCCTGTTCGACACGCGCGACGAGGGTTCGGGCGAGGGCTTCTCGCCCGGCGCGCGCACCGCCTTACGGCGCGTGACACGCGACCTGTCCGTGCCGCCGCTCGCACCGGTGCCAGAGGAGCATGTGCTGCGCCGCGCCTTCTACCTCCTGCAGGACCTGCCCGGCCGTTTCACCGGCGGCGTGGTGTGGGTGGCGCGCGAGCAGGACCGCGCGAATGACAGCGTGAGCCCGGTGATCATCGGCGGCCATGACTGGGCCGCGGCCTGGGCGATGGATGCGCGCGGCAACAACCCCTATGCGGTCATCCCCGGCGGCGCGCGGCAGCGCATGCTGGCCTATCGCTTCGGCGTGAACCTCGTGATGTACGCGCTCACCGGCAACTACAAGGGCGACCAGGTGCAT
>JBIKSZ010000262.1:0-4736 GCA_044348345.1 Roseomonas sp.
AGTTTCCAAGGCTTCCTGCGCGATACGGCCGGCCGCTTCGAGTTCGGCGTCGGCCACTACCCGCTGTGGAAGGACCTGCCGCGCCGCGTGCCGAACAGCGGCTCCGCGCTGATGATCTTCGCGCAGAATCCGCAGCGCCGCACCGCCGCCTTCAAGCTGCTCGCCTACATGATGCGGCCGGAGATCACCAGCCGCTGGTCCTGGACCTCGGGCTACCTGCCGCTGGCGCCCAACCCGCTGGAGGATGCCAGCCTGCGCGAGTACCTGGAACGTGAGCCGCGCTGGCGCATCCCGGTGGCGCAGATGCAGGACACGGTCATCACCGCGCGCTGGCCCGGGAACCGCGTGGTCGAGATCCAGATCGTGCTGGAGAACATGGTGCAGGCGCTGATGCAGGGCGGCGGCCCGGCAAGCGCGCTGGTGCCGCGGGCCGAGGCGGAGATCACGCGACTCATCGCCGAAAGCCGGTGAGCGTCGCCCTCACTTTGCCTGCCGTTGCCAGCCGGGCACGGCCGGCCAGCGCGCGTCGCCTGCGGCGCCTGCTTCCCTGGATGCTGCTCTCACCGTTGCTGTTGCTGCTGGCGGTCTTTACCTACTGGCCGCTGCTGCACACGATCTATCTCAGCGTCGTGGATGTCCGTCTGTTCGAGCCCGATCGCTTCGTCGGTCTGGCCAACTACAGCGGCCTGCTCCGCAGCCCCTCCTTCGCGCAGGCGGCCTGGAACACGCTGATCTACATCGCGCTGTCGCTGCCCCTGAAGGTCCTGCTGCCGATTCCGATCGCGGTCTTCGTCTGGTGCGCCGGCGCCCGCATGGCCGCGCTGCATCGCTCCATCCTGTTCGTGCCGACGCTGCTGTCCTTCGTGGTGGTCTCGATCGTGTGGATCTGGATGCTGAACCCGGTCATGGGCATGCTTCAGTCGGGCCTGCGGCCCCTGGGGCTGCAGATGCCACCCCTGCTGTCCGATGCGGCGACCGCGATCTACGCGATCATCGGCATCTCCGCCTGGAAGGTGATCGGCTTCAACGCACTGCTCTACCTCGCGGGCCTCGCCTCCATCCCGCGCGAGCTGGTCGAATCCATGCGCCTCGACGGCGCGAGCGACTGGCGCATTACCCGCAGCCTGCTGCTGCCGCTGCTCTCGCCCACCATCTACTTCGTGGCGATCACCTCGGTGCTGTTCACGGTGCAGCAGGTGTTCACGCCGATCAACATCATGACCGGCGGCGGGCCGTCCAACGCCACCACCAATCTCTTCTACCTTGCCTATGAGATGGCTTTCGAGAGCTTCAATATCGGCTTCGCGTCGGCCACCGCGCTGCTGCTGTTCGTGGGTCTCGGCGCGCTGGCGGCGCTGAAGGCGTGGCTCCTCGGCCGGCGGGTGCACTATGCGTGACGTCGCGCCGCTGACGCTGACGCCGCCCTGGCGGGCGCTGGGCAACATGATGCTGTTCCTGGCCTCGCTCTCGATCGTGGTGCCACTGCTGCTGGTCATCGCAACCAGCCTTAAGCCGACGATCGAGATCCATGGCGGCCTGCCCTGGCCGCAATCGCCCACGGGCGGCAACTACCTCGAAGTCTTCGACAAAATTCCGCTCGGCCTGTACTTCTGGAACAGCGTGGCGACAACGTCGCTGCGCGTCGGCGGCCAGTTGGTGATCGCGCTGCTCGCCGCCTATGCCTTCGCCCGCTTCGAGTTCCGCGGGCGCGACCTGCTCTTCGCCCTGACGCTCGGCGCGATGATGCTGCCGCACAGCCTCACCTTCCTGCCGACCTACCTGATGATCTCCTGGCTCGGCTGGTTCGACACCTGGTGGGGGCTGATCGTGCCCAACCTCGCTGCGCCGGTCGGCGTGTTCCTGCTGCGCCAGCACATGCTCGCCTTCCCACGCGACCTGCTGGATGCGGCCTCGATCGACGGCGCGGGGCCGTGGCGCGCGTTGTGGCTGGTGATCCTGCCAAACATCCAGCCGGCACTGGCGGCCATCGCCATCCTGCTCTTCATCGATTGCTGGAACGAATACTTCTGGCCACTGGTCATCACTGAGAGCGAGCACGCGATGACCGTGCAGATCGGCATCCGCCGCTTCCTGGATGCCGAGCGCGGCGACGATCTCGGCCCGCTCATGGCGGGTGTCGTGCTGGTCAGCCTGCCGGCCATGGCGGTATTCCTGTGGTTCCAGCGCCGCATCCTTGAAACCTTTGTCAGTGCCGGCCTGAAGGGCTGAAGGAGTTCCCGTTGAGCCTGCGCATCATGCAGCTTTCAGACCCGCATCTTTCGGCGTCCAGGCCGTTCCACCAGGATAATTGGGAGCAGGTGCTGGAGGCGCTGACCGCCGATCCTGTCGATCTGATCGTGGTCACCGGCGATGTCGTGCTCTCCGACCCCGATGAGGAGGATGACCACCGTTTCGCCCGCGAACAGCTTGACCGCCTGCCGGCCCCCTGGCGGGTGCTGCCGGGCAATCATGACATCGGCGACAATTGGGTCTCCGGCGCCATGGCCAAGCGCGTGGATGCGGCACGCCTTGCGCGATGGCAGCGCCATTTCGGCGCGGATCGCTGGTCGCTCAGCATGGATGGGTGGCTGTTGCTCGGGCTCAATGCGCAGATCCTGAACGCGCCGGGCCTCGCCGCTGAGGCTGAGCAGCAGGCATGGCTGCGGGCGGTGCTGGACAGCGCCGCTGCGGCGGCGCCGGTGGCGTTGTTCCTGCACAAGCCGCTCTTCATGGATCACCCGTCGGAGACGGCGATGGATCAGTCCTCGCTGGATCTGGAAGCGCGCAACGGGTTGTTGGCGATGCTGGCCGGGCGTGACTTGCGGCTGGTCGCCAGCGGACACAAGCACCAGTGGCGCGCGTTCGACCTGGATGGGGTGCGCCATGTCTGGGCGCCCTCCACCGCCTCGGTGAACGGGGCGCCGACAACACGAAACTGGGGCCTGCGCGAGGTGGGCTTCGTGGAACATCGCCTCGAAGGACGGCGCACGCGCCAGCGGCTGCTCGGCCGCGACTGGCTGACGCGGCATGAGAGCTATGTCGTGTCGCTCGAACACGGCGGCCCGATGCAGGCACCGCCTTTGCGTGCAGCGTTTGCGGCTGTGCGGCCGAAGGAGTCGTAGCACGCGTCACGCGATCTTCGCCGACGAGTCACGCCGCAATCGCGCAGACCAAGTAGGTTCGAAAAGGAGGTACCCGCAATGATGCCGACACGACGCCAGCTTGGTCTGCTTCCAGCCTTGGCCGCAGGCGCCTTCCTGCCCGGCACTGCCGCCGCACAGACGCCCCGCGTGCTGAACATCGGCGTGAACCGAGTCTCGGTGGGCGCCGAGCCCGCCTTCGATGTCGGCATCCACCAGGCCAAGGTGGTCGGCGAGATGTTCGAGAACCTCGTCGAGGTGGATTTCGACTCGCCGGGCCGCCTCAAGCCCGTCCTTGCCGAGCGCTGGAATCGCGTCGACGGCCGCACCGTGGACTTCCATCTGCGGCGCGGTGTCATGTTCCACAATGGCGACGAGATGACCGCCGAGGACGTGGCATTCACCTTCGGGCCGGAGCGCCTGCTGAACGCGGATGCGCCGACGCGCGGGGAACTTGGCCGCTACATGGGCCCGATCGAGCGCGTCGAGGCCGTGGATCGCTACACCGCCCGGGTCGTGATGCACGCCGACAACCCGGTGATCGAGGCGCTGTTCGCGCAATGGGCAGCCGCGATCATCAACCGCCGCGCCTACCTCGCGGCCGGCAGCTTCGAAGCCTGGATGCGCGCGAGCGTCGGCACCGGCCCCTATCGCCTGCGCGAACTGACGCCGGGCCGTCATGTCATCCTTGACGCCCATGCGGCCTATTGGGGTTCGAAGCCGCATTTCGAGCGTCTGGTCTTCCAGGTTGTCCCAGAGGTCTCCACGCGCATCTCCGGCGTCATCGCCGGCAGCCTCGATATCGCGGCGGACATCCCGGTGGATCAACTGCGCCGCGTGCAGGGGCGCCGCGAAGCCCGCGCGGTCGGTGGCCCGGTCAACAACATGCGCGCGATCTACCTGTCGCGGCGCGACAACCCGCTGATGCGCGACGTGCCGCTGCGCCGCGCCCTCGGCCTCGCCATCGACCGCCAGCGCATCACCCGCGCCTTGTGGGGCGGGCACCCGACCGTGCCCGAGGGCATGCAATGGCCGACGATGGGCGCGATACGCATCGAGAGTCGCGACTGGCCGCATGCCGCGACCTTCGATCCCGATGAAGCGCGCCGGCAGTTGGCGACCTCCGCCTACAGGGGCGAGCCGCTGAACTGGACGCTGATGAACAACTACTACATCAACGAGGTCGCCACCGCCGAGGCGATGGTCGAGATGTGGCGCGCCGTGGGCATCAATGTGCGGCTCAACGTGGTCGAGAACCGGGCGCAGGTGAACACTGCACCGCTCGACCTCCGCAATACGTCGATGAACTACGACGACTTCCCCGATCCATTCCCGATCCTGGGCCAGTTCGGCCGTGGCGGCTTCGTCTCCGCGACTCACCGGTGGTGGCAGAATGACGAGGTCGACCGGCTCGGGGACGAGATGATGGCGACCATCGACCCGGCGGTGCGCAAGGCGGCGTGGCATCGCATCCTGCGCCTCATCGAATGGGATGATCCGGCGGTCCTCGTGCTGCACACCACCGCCGCCTTCCACATTGCGCGCAGCGACCTGGCGTGGACGCCGGCCAACGGTCACTGGCCGCGCATGCAGCTT
>JBIKSZ010000263.1:0-4735 GCA_044348345.1 Roseomonas sp.
GACATCCGGCTCGTTCTTGAAGAGCGCCACCAGGACATTGAACGCGACAAACTGGGTGACGAGGGCCCCTTCGATCAGGAAACGCACTACGAGCCTGCGGAAGTGGACGACGCTGAGTTCCGAGAGCGGTGGGCTGATTTCGAGCGGAGCCTAAAGAGCGAGGTCCGCTTCTTCAGCCGTCGAGCTGAATCAACGCTGGAGATGATTTTTGATGGGGTATTCGACGCACCAACACGTAATGGAGCACCCATCGTCAGGGATGTCGGACCAGGATTCGAACTTCGTGGAGTCTACCGCGCCCGCGTCTTTCAGACGAACGGCGAATTCGAGAAAGCTTTGAAGCGCCCCGACAAGGGAATTGGTCCGCCACCCACCGAGGTTGCTGCGGCGGGTCGTATGAACGCCCGTGGAGTGTCTGTCTTCTACGGCGCCACTGACGAAGCGGTCGCGATCGCCGAGGTGCGGCCGCCAGTCGGCAGCCGCGTCGTAGTTGGACGCTTCGACTTTCTCCGGCCAGTCAGACTTCTCGACATCGCGGCGCTCCAGTCGGTACTGGTCACAGGCAGCATCTTCGAGCCAGGATTTGCGCGACGACTGGAGCGAGCGAAGTTCCTGGAAACGCTGAGCAGACGCATCACGAGACCCGTCATGCCAAATGACGAGCCTTTCGAATACCTCGTGACCCAAGCGATGGCGGACTTCCTCGCGGATAGGCACGAGCACGGTTTGGACGGGCTGCTCTATCCCTCGGCACAGGTTGCTGGCCAGGGCGCCAACGTGGTGCTGTTCAACAAGGCTGCCAGAGTCGAAGAGCTTGAGATCCCTGGCGACACAAAGCTGACAGTTATCCAGACGAGTCATTCGGACGAGGACGATGAGTCGAGTGAGTCTGACTATGTTGTTTGGGAGGAGATACCGAAGTCGGCCGCCAAACGACCGCCGAAGCCGAGTTGGCCGCCGGATTTCAGCACCTTGTTCGGGCGGGCGGATCTGCTTGGGGCAGACCACAGGGAGCCTACCCTGAAGATTGATGTTTCGTCCCTCAAGGTGCATCGCGTCCTGGGCTCGTCGATAAGGACCGAGACGGCGAACGTCGAACGTCGTCGTCGGACCGAGATGAAGCCGGATTTCTGAGTTTCGAAGTGAGCGAGTCCGAGCGAACCGATGCGCAGAGATGTCGCGTTGATCGCTGGAACTCGCTTGGGGTAATCTTTGGACACTCGTTGAACTGCGACCGCGTCGCGACTCACCAGCCACAGCGTCGCTGCATCGAGACAGTGGCTCTCCAGCCGCAGGGTCCTTCCTGGGCCCGGCGTATGCGGGGGGCGGAAGCGCGCGACTTCGCTAGCGCCAGGCCGAAAACATGGTTTGCAGTTTGCACCCTTTTCCGCGGGCGATCAGATAGTTAGCCCGCAAACCATGGCCCATGTGGTTTGCACCCGGCGTGCCCCCGCCCCGCGGTTGGTTTGCACGTTTCTCCAATGATTTCCACGCGATAAGTGCAAACCATGGCGTCGCGGGCTTCCCCGCCGCCATCGGCACCGCTTGCGCCCCACATCACAACTCGGATGGCCCGATGACGCTCCCCTGGATGGCGGCGAAGATCCTGCTGCGTCCGGTGGCGGAGCTGCGTCCGCATGCCGGCAACGCCCGCGTGCACAGCGCCGAGCAGCTGGAGCAGATCAAGGCCAGCATGCTGGCCTTCGGCTTCACCAATCCGCTGCTGGTGGACGAGGCGGGCGTGTTGATCGCCGGCCATGGTCGGCTCGAGGCCGCGACGGCGCTCGGCATGGCCAAGGTGCCAGTGATCGTGCTGCGGCATCTGTCCGCGGCACAGAAGGAGGCGCTGCGGCTCGCCGACAACCGGATTGCGGAGAACGCGACCTGGGACCAGGCGCTGCTGCGTGATGCGCTCGCCGGGTTGCAGGTCGATCATGCTGTCGAGCTTGAACTCACTGGGTTCGGGGCAGCGGAGATCGCTGACATCATCGCCATGGCGCAGGAGGCCGTCGCAGAGGTCTCTGATCAGCCCGCTGTCGCGACTGGCGGAAGCGCGGTGAGCGATGATGCTGGCGCTCCGAGTGATCAGGCTGCGGCGGACGATCCCGCCGATACCGAACCGGTACCGCCGCGTCAGGCCGTCACGCGCCCCGGCGATCTTTGGCTGCTCGGCGAGCATCGCCTGCTCTGCGGCGACAGCACCGATGCCGCCAGCGTGGCGCGCGTGATCGGCGAGGACCGCGCCGCGCTGCTGTTCACCAGCCCGCCCTATGGGAACCAGAGGGACTACACCACCGGCGGCGGCACCGATTGGGATGCGCTGATGCAGGGCGTGTTTCAGCACCTCGACATGGCCATGCGGCCGGACGGCCAAGTGCTGGTCAACCTCGGCCTGATCCACCGCGACAGCGAATGGATCCCGTATTGGTCCGTCTGGCTCGACTGGATGCGCGGCCGCGGCTGGCGCCGGTTCGGCCTCTACACCTGGGATCAGGGGCCGGGCCTGCCGGGCGACTGGAACGGGCGCCTCGCGCCGGCCTTCGAGCTGGTGTTCCACTTCAACCGCCAGGCTCGCCAGGCCAACAAGATCGTGCCCTGCAAATGGGCCGGCACGCCGAACAAGGGCAGCGGGCTGCGCGCCGCCGACGGCACCATCTCGGAGTACCAGCATGCCGGCCTGCCCGTGCAGGACTTCCGGATCCCCGACAACGTGCTGCGCCTGACCCGCCACAAGGGCCGCGGCATCGAGACCGAACACCCCGCGGTGTTCCCGGTGGTGCTGCCGGAGTTCCTGATGCGGGCGTACACGGACGAAGGCGAAGTGGTGTTCGAGCCCTTCGGCGGCTCCGGCACCACCATCCTGGCAGGCCAGCGCACCGGCCGTCGCGTGCGGGCGATCGAACTTGCGCCAGCCTATGTCGACCTGGCGGTGGCGCGCTGGCGCATGCTGCATCCGGACCTGCCGGTGACGCTGGCCGATGACGGGCGCGATTACGACGCCGTGGCCGCGGCGCGGACGGAGGTCACCGCCAGTGCAGCCTGACCTCGTCGTCTCAACCCTGCCGGTGGCGGGGCTGGTCCCCTACGCCGAGAACGCGCGGACACATTCCCCGTCGCAGGTGGCGCAGATCGCCGCCTCGATCGCCGAGTTCGGCTTCGTGAACCCGGTGCTGGTCGACGTCGAGGGTGTGCTGATCGCCGGCCATGGCCGCGTCATGGCGGCGAAGCAGCTCGGGCTCGCCACGGTGCCGGTGCTGCGGCTCGGCCATCTGTCCCCGGCGCAGGCGCGTGCCCTGCGCCTGGCCGACAACCAGATCGCGTTGAACTCGGGCTGGGACGAGGCGCTGCTGGCCGCTGAGATCGCCCGCATCCGCGACGAGGCAGCGGTCGACCTGGACGTGCTCGGCTTCTCGGGGATGGAGCTCGACCGGCTGCTGGCGGCTGCCGATGCCGGCCTCGGGGACGGCGCCGATGAAGCCCCGCCGCCGCCGGTGGTGCCGATCAGCCGGACCGGCGACCTCTGGCGCTGCGGCGAGCATCGTCTGCTGTGCGGCGACGCCACCCGGATCGAGGACGTGCAGCGCGCGCTCGGCGCCGGCCATCTGGCCGATATGGGCTTCGTCGATCCGCCCTATAATGTCGCCTACGAGGGTGGCACTGCCGCCAAGATGACCATCGCCAATGACGCGCTCGGCGGCGGGTTTCCCGAGTTCCTGCGGCCAGCCCTGGCCAACCTCCTCTCGGTTACCAAAGGTGCCTGCTACGTCTGCATGTCCTCCTCCGAATGGCCGACCCTGCATCGCGTCTGGCAGGAAGCGGGTGGCAAATGGTCCAGCACCATCATCTGGGCGAAGAACACCTTCGCGCTCGGCCGCGCCGACTACCACCAGCAGTTCGAGGCCATGCTCTACGGCTGGAAGGCTGGCGCCCAGCACTACTGGTGCGGCGCGCGCGACCAGGGGAATGTCTGGCACTTCGACAAGCCGGCCAGGAACGACCTGCATCCGACGATGAAGCCGGTGGCGCTGGTCGAACGCGCCATCCGCAACAGCAGCAAGCCGCGCGACACGGTGCTGGACTGCTTCGGCGGCTCGGGCACCACCATGATCGCGGCAGAGCGCACGGGGCGGCGCGCCGTACTGCTGGAGATCGATCCCGCCTATGCCGACGTCATCGTCCGGCGCTGGCAGGAAGTAACCGGGGAGGCCGCGGTGCTGGATGGCGAGGACCGCACCTTCGCCGACGTCGCCGCGGCGCGGGGTTCCGCCGCCTCACACGACGGCGTCGCAGCGTAGCTCGAACCGACATTCGGGATGCCCGGACGCGGCGCAGGCCACCTCGCGGCAGACAGGCTCACCCGCGCGTCCCGCCATCTCCAGCACGTAGCGCATGCCGCCGGCGAAGCTGCCCTCGAAGGTGTAGCAGACGTGCCGCCCCGTCTCGTGCCCATAGCCGAGCGCGAAGACGGAATGCCGCACAGTGACAGTCGCCGTGCCGGCGGCTTCGTCCAGCGCGGTGATATCGAGCTGACCGTAGCCGCGCTGCGACAACCGCTTGAGGTAGTGGCGAAAGGTCTCGACCGGCGTCAGGCCGTGCGTCTTCGCCTCCGCCCGGCACCACTGAAGGGCGGAGAGGTCGCTCGAGGCGTAGAGGATCTCCCGATACGCCTCGGGGCCGATGGCGGCCTCGATGCCCTTCTGCATGTTCACCAGGAAATGCCGCGGCAGGTAGATCA
>JBIKSZ010000073.1:0-15397 GCA_044348345.1 Roseomonas sp.
CCGAAGCGGCGGGTCAAGGCGAGGCTGCGCGATGATCGGCGACCGCCGCAGCGGGCCAACGAGACGTGGGCGATGGACTTCGTGCACGACCAGTTGGCGACGGGGCGGAAGATCCGCGTGCTGACGATCGTGGACACCTTCACGCGCTATGCGCCGGCGATCGAGCCGCGGTTTGGTTACCGAGCGCGAGACGTCATCGAAGTGCTCGAGCGTGTTGGGCGCGAGCATGGATTTCCGCAGGCGATCCGCGTCGACCAGGGCAGCGAGTTCGTGTCACGCGAGCTGGATCTCTGGGCGTACCAGCGCGGTGTGACGCTCGATTTCTCACGGCCGGGGAAGCCGCCGGACAACGCGTTCATCGAGAGCCTGAACGGGAAGTTCCGGGCCGAGTGCCTGAATGCGCACTGGTTCATGAGCCTCGACGACGCACGGGCGAAGTGCGAGGATTGGCGTAGAGACTACAATGAGGTTCGGCCGCATAGCGGGGTCGGCAACAAACCGCCGGCGAGCCTCGTGAAATCGCTCAGCGGCACACGGCCCACGCTGCCCGAATAGCGCTGGTAGACGCCCGCCAGGGCGGTCCAAGGATGGGTAGCAGGTCACGGCGCAGTGGTGCTGCAGTCGGCGCCGGGCGCAAAAAAAGCCGCTCTCCTTATGGAGAACGGCGTTTGTGGGACGCGCTTGGGATGCGGGGACAGGCAGCCACCGACAGTTGCAGTTGGCTTGCCGGGCTTGAAATGCATCCGGGCGCCCGCACGGCTGCCAAGCAGCACGGCACTTTCATGATGCCTGCACAAGGGTAACGGCCGGACGAACGGCGAACCGCGTCGGCCGAGTTCAGTCCGATGCAATCTCGCCCACGACGCGGGCACGCACACGCAGCGCCCCGCCGGGCAGATAGGCGATGGGGAGGTCCTCGACATCCACTAGAAGGAGGCTGTTCGGCTCTGCCCCGGCCTCCGCAGCCCGCGCGCGGGCGATCCGCTCGGCCTCCTGCAGCGCCTCCGCCCGCGTGAGACCCTGGAACACCTGGTCGGCCTCGCCACTCACCTGTGCGATGGCCGCGCCGACCGCGTTGGCAACGGCGGCATGTGCCGGGCGCAGCACCTCGGAGATACCAGGCAGCGCGTCCGGCACAAGGAAGGCACCGCCACCGACGGCCAACAGCGGCACCGCGGTGGCTTCCGTCTTCATGCGGTCAGCCGCATCCTCGAGCATCCGTGCTGCCTGCCCAAGCACGGCGCGTGCGAAGTCCGGATCAAGGTCGGCCACGCGGGCTGAATCGCCGAGACCCAGGATGCCGAGCCGCACTGCGGCGTCGCTCATGGTCAGTTGCGGCCCGCCGAAGACGCGCGCGAGTTCGGGCAGCCGGAAGCCGACGCTGCGCGGACCAATCGCGACGCGCCCGTCCGCCTGCGCCGCGACATGCGACCCGCCGCCGAGGCCGATCGATAGCAGGTCCGGCATCCGGAACAGGGTGCGCACGCCGCCGATCTGCACCACCGCATTCGCTTCTCGCGGGAAGCCCGCCTTCAGCGCCCCAAGGTCGCTCGTCGTGCCGCCAACATCCACCACCAGGGCGTCCATTACGCCGGTCAGGAAGGCCGCGCCGCGCATCGAGTTGGTCGGCCCCGAGGCGAAGGACAGCACGGGGAAGCGCGCCGCCAGCTCCGCACGGATCACCGTGCCGTCGTTCTGCGTGATATAGAGCGGCGCGGCGATGCCGGTCTCCGCCAGCGCAAGCTCGAAGGCGCGGACGGTGTGCGCCGCGAGCGGTGCGAGCGCGGCGTTCAGCAGCGCCACGTTCTCCCGCTCCAGCAGGCCGATCCGGCCAAGCTCGTGCGACAGGGTGATCGCGGCATCCGGCACCTCCTGCCGCACGATCTCCGCCGCGCGCAGTTCCATCGCGGGATCGAGCGGCGAGAAGATGGAGGAGACGCCGACACACCGGATGCCTGCCGCCCGCATTTCCCGCGCGGCGACCGCGATCGCGCGCTCGTCAAGCGGCATGATCGGGCGTCCGTCATAATCGTGCCCGCCCTCTACCATGTGCACCTGGCCGCGCACGATGGCGGCCAGGTCATCGGGCCAGTCGCAGAAGGGCGGCAGCGTGGCCGCGGCCGGCAAGCCGATGCGCAGCGCCCCGACGGGCGCCAGGTCGCGGCGCTGCACCACGGCATTCACGAAATGTGTGGTGCCGATCATCACCCCCTGTACGCCGGCCGACCCGATCGCCGGCGCCACGCCCTGCAGCGCAAGTTTCACGCCAGTCAGCACATCGGCCGTCGTCGGCGTCTTGACCGCCTGCAGCACGCGGTCACCTTCGAGCAGCACCGCATCCGTGTTGGTGCCGCCCACATCGATACCGATCCGACGCCTCATGACATCTGCCCCCCCGGCGCGGGCTCGTCGAAGACACTCACAAAATCGAGGTCGTAGCCGAATGCCCGCGGGCCGACGAACTCCAGCCCCCGCGGCGAGAGAAAAACCTTCGGCGCGCGCAGCGCGACGACAGTCACGCGCTGGCCGTAACGCAGCGTCTCCGTACCGATCGCCTCGCCCGTCACGCTGTCCAGCACGCAAATCAGGTCGGGCGTCATCACGCGCGCAACGCCGTCAAGCCAGCCCACGGCCCACTCGTTCTGGAACGCCAGCTCCAAGCCGTTGCCGCGCCAGCCATCGAGCCCGTCGAGCTTCGCGGCGCCGCGCAGGAACCCCTCCGTCGTGCGGCGCGAGATATCGGCGACCTTGCCGCGGAAGATCAGCCGCCCGTCTTCCGCGTCCAGGATCGCCTGGATCGGGTCTCGGTGCTCCCGCTGCGCGCGGCGGATCGCCTGGCCCAGCGCGATCGCCTGGGTGGTGGTGTGCGGGATGCCCCAGGCCTTCACCTCCGCCCCTGTCCGCGGAGCCTTACAGGTGGCCGCGATCGAACCGACCTCGACGCACATCTTGCGCGAGAGCCGTTCCATCCACTTCCAGCTCGGCACCTTGGCGACGATGCCCTCGACGCCGCGTGGATCCACCAGCGAGAGGGGCCAGGGCGTCAGGTCGGCCACCGCGAAGCTGGTCATCTGCGCCTCGGGGTAGGCACGGCCCATCGCATCCGCATCCACGACGGGCTTGCCGAGATGGGCTGCCGCCATCAGCGGCTGGATGCCGTTGTTGCCCCCGATCTCCACCGACATGATCGCGCGGAAGGGTCGGCCAAGATACTCCTCCATCAACGTCACGGCGCGCGCGATGTTGTGGCTGTCCGTCAGCCTCTCCTGCCCGACCAGCGGCGCGCCCATGTTCGACACCACGGCGACGAGGTCGTCATCGGCAAGGTCCTCCGGCGGAATCAGGCTGACGCGGTGCCCTTCGGCGTAGAGGCGCCGCATATTGAGAAGCCCGAGATAGGGCGAGCCCCCTCCCCCCGTGCCGAGCACCCAAGCGCCGACCGCCAGGGCCTCGATCTCGTCCAGCTCCAGTTCGCGCATCAGTCTTCCGCCAGCAGCGAGGCCGCGGCACGGGCCGCGACCGAGATGGACAACAGGATCGGGCAGGTGAGCACGGTGGAAAGCACCGCCTTGTCGCGCCGCACGTAGCTCATGCAGTCGAGCAGTACGAGATCCGGCCGCGCCGCCGCCATGCGATGCGCAGCAGCGAGCCGCGCGGCATCGTCGCTGTGCGGACGGAGCGCGACCGTGGTCACCGTGAGGCCCTCACGCGCCCGCGCGCCTCCAAGCGCTGCCTCCTGTGCCGCAAGCGGCAGGAACAGGCCGAGGCGCCCGCGCGGCAGCAACGCGCCGGCCAGCGCGTTCAGCACCTCCGACGGCTGCACAAGGCCCGGCCGCTCTGGCAATCCCTCGAAGTGGCCGGTGCAGGCCAGCAGCACGGGGCCGCGCAACGCGCCAAGCTTCTCGCGCAGCCGCGCCGTGACCGCCGCCTTGGACACTGTGATGGCCTCGCCGGAGGGCAGCACGGTGAAGAGTGTATCGGCGCCGTTCTTCGGCGCGAGCGCATCAAGGCCCTGACGCGGGATGCTGTCGAGTGCGCCTTGCATACGGACGGCCAGGCCGGGCACCGCCGCGCGGATTTCGGCCTCCACATCCGGGCGGGGGGCCTGCCCGATGACCAACACGTCGAGAACGGCTGGCTCAGTTGCGGGCATGGTCAGGTCCCTCTGGCGTGGCTGCCCAGCAGGCAACGCGATGCGCAGCACCGGCGAGCATCGGGTCTTCCCGCGTGCAGCGCTCCATCCGCACCGGGCAGCGCGGCGCGAAGCGGCAACCAGGCGGGATGTCAGCCGCGTTCGGCACATCCCCGCCCAGTGGCGCTGCCGGAATGCCGGAAGGCCTTGGCGGCAGGACGGAGGCAATCAATGCACGGGTGTAGGGATGCCGGGGCGCGGTAAAGATCGCATCCACCGGCGCTTCCTCGACGATGCGCCCGAGATACATCACTGCCACGCGGTCGCAGACCTGGCGCACCACGGCGAGGTTGTGACTGATGAACAGATAGGTGAGGCCGAAGCGGCTGCGAAGGTCCTGCAGGAAGTCCAGGATCTGCGCCTGCACCGAGACATCGAGCGCACTGGTCGGTTCGTCCAGCACCAACAGCTTCGGCTCAAGCGCGAGCGCGCGGGCAATGCAGACGCGTTGCTTCTGCCCACCCGAAAGCTCGTGTGGGTACCGCCAGAGAAAACTCTCCGGCAGGCCGACCTGGCGCAGCAGCGTGGTGACGCGCGCAAGCGTCACGTCGCCCTGCGCGACGCCCTGCACCACCAGCGGCTCCGACACCGAGGCGAAGACGGTGCGGCGGGGGTTGAGCGCCGCGTGGGGGTTCTGGAAGATCAGCTGCATGTGTCGCCGCAGCGGGCGAAGCGCGGCATCCGACAGCGGGGCGATGTCCTGTCCCTGGAAGCGGATCGCGCCGGCACTCGGCGGCACCAGGCGCAGCGCGAGCCGCGCCACGGTGGATTTGCCGCAGCCTGACTCGCCGACAAGGCCGAGCGATTCGCCCGGCCGTAGCGCCAGGTCCACGCCATCCACCGCCCGCACGACACGGCCGCCCTTCAGCGGATAGTGCTTCGCCAGCCCCGCGATCTCGAGCAGCGGCGCGGTCATGCGAGCGCTTCCTCCGCGCGGTGGCAGGCGACGCGCCGACTTTCCACCTCGCGCAGGGCCGGCTTCTCCCGCGCGCAGCGATCGACCGCGAGGGGACAGCGCGGATGAAAGCGGCAGCCCGAAGGCGGCGCGAGCAGGTTCGGGATGTGGCCGGGAATGGGCTGCGCGCGATGATCCGGTTGCGCGAGGTCCGGGACCGCAGCGAGAAGCCCCCGCGTGTAGGGATGGCACGGTTGGCCGAACAGCGTCGTCGCCGCGGCGTCCTCCACCACTGTGCCGGCGTACATCACTACGATGCGCCGGCAGAGCGCGCCGATCACGCCGAGATCGTGGCTGATCAGCATCAGCGTCATGACCCGCGCCTGCACGAGTTCCGCGATCAGCCGTAGCACCTGCGCCTGTATGGTGACGTCGAGCGCGGTCGTCGGTTCGTCCGCTACCAGCAGCCGCGGGTTGCCGGTCAGCGCCATGGCGATCAGTACGCGCTGCCGCATCCCACCCGAAAGCTCGTGCGGATAGCGGTCGAGCAGCCGCTCCGGCTCCGGCAGGCGCACTGCAGCCAATACCTCGACCGCCGCGGCGCGCGCCGCGGCGCGGGGGCGCATCCGCTGGCCAGCCGCACGATCATGCGCGCGGATCACGTCCACCATCTGCGTCCCGACGGAGAAGACCGGGTTCAGGTAGGTCATCGGATCCTGGAAGATCATGGCGACACCATGGCCGCGAAGGCGGCCCAGTGCGCGGTTGTCCATGGCGAAGACGTCCTCGCCGGCGAAGCGGATCTGCCCGCCCAGCACACGGCCGGGCGGCATGTCCACCAGGCGCGCAATGGAACGCGCCAGCACTGATTTGCCGCAGCCCGTCTCTCCGACAATGCCGACCGTCTCACCGGCCTCGACGCGGAGGTCGATGCCGTCCAGCACCTGGGCGCGCCCTTCGAAGCCATCGAAGGCGAGGCGGTAGCCGGTGATCTCCAGCAGCGCGCTCACCCGCGGCTGCTCTTCGGGTCGAGGATGTCGCGCAGCCCGTCGCCGAACAGGTTGAAGCCGAGGACGGTGAGGTAGATCGCGAAGCCGGGAAACACCGCGTACCACCACCAGTTCGGCATGTAGGTCCGCGCCACCGAGATCATCGCGCCCCATTCCGGCGCCGGTGGCTTGGCGCCAAGCCCAATAAAGCCGAGCGAGGCCGCTGCCAGGATGGCGAGCCCCATGTCCATCGACGCCTTCACGATGATGGGCGAGGTGCAGTTGGGCAGGATGTGCACGGCCAGGATCCGCGCATGGCTCGCGCCGACCGCGCGCGCCGCCTCGACGAAGGGCTCGTTGCGCAGCGCCAGTGCCTTCGCTTCGACCAGGCGCACATAGCCCGGCCACCAAACGATAGAGAGCGCGACGATTCCGTTGAGTATCCCGGGCCCCAGCGCCGCGACGATGGCGAGCGCCAGCACGATGCCGGGCACGGAGAGGAACACGTCCGTTACGCGCATGATCACGCTGCGGATCGTGCCGCCGAAGTACCCCGCCGCGATACCGAGCGGCACGCCGACCACCGTCGCGATGCCGACAATCGTCAGCCCGACCCAGAGCGAGGTGCGTGTGGCGAGTACGACACGCGAGTAGAGATCGTTCCCCATCTCGTCCGTGCCGAACCAATGCGCGGCCGAGGGCGGCTTGAGACGGTTGCCGAGGTTCATCGCGCCCGTTGCGTCTTGCGGATAGGGCACGATCAACGGCCCGAAGGCGGCCAGAGCGAAAAAGACCAGCACGATCGCCAGCCCGAGCAGGGAGGAAGGGCTGCGCCCAAAGCTCCAGGCGTAGAAACGCAACTGCCGCAGCGTGGCGGCGTGCCGTTCCGCAAACGGGGGACGGCGCAGAGCGATGCTCATCGCGCCGCCCTCAGCCGTGGATCGAGCACCCCGTAGAGCAGGTCCACGATGAGGTTCACGATCATGAAGTTGAGCCCAATCAGCAGCGTAACTCCCATGACGGGCTTGAAGTCCCCCGCAATGGCCGATGACACCGCGTAGAGCCCGATCCCCGGCCAATCGAACACCGTCTCCACAAGCACGGTCGAGCCCAGCATCCAGCCCCAGCGCAACCCGATGATGGCCAGCGTCGGCAGCATGGCATTGCGCAGCGCCAGCACGCAGACCACCCGTAGGCGGGAGATGCCGTGGGCGCGCGCCGCGGTGACATAGTCCGAAGACAGCACCTCGATCATCTCCGCGCGGTTCACCCGCAGGATCGACGCGAGGCAAGGGAAGGACAGCACGAGAGCCGGCAGAACGGCATGCGACAGCGCGTCGCCGAACGTCGCCCACTGCCCCGCCACGGCGCTGTCAAACAGCAGCATCCCGGTGATAGGCGGCGGCGGCGCCGTCGCCACCTCAAGCCGGCCGGAGGTCGGAAGCCATTCGAGGTGAACGGAGAACAGCAATTGCAGCAGGATGCCGAACCAGAAGGCCGGCAGCGCGACGAGCGAAACCGCCACGAAGCGCGTTGCGTGGTCCGGCGCGCGGTTCTTTAGCACAGCCGAGAACATGCCCATGGGCACACCCACAAGCACACCGAGCGTCATCGACAGCAGCACCAGTTCGAGCGTCGCCGGGAAATAGCGCGCAAGGTCCTGCGTCACGGGGCGAGTGGTGACGATCGAGCGGCCGAGGTCGCCCTGCAGCAGCCCGCCCACATAGCGCACGAACTGCTCCGGCAGCGGGCGATCAAGCCCGTATTCCCGCCGGATCGTCTCCACCATATCGCGCGTGGCATCCGGCCCCGCCGCAAGCGCGGCAGGGTCGGATGGCGCGACATTCGACACTGTGAAGGTGATGCAGACGAGGCCGAACAGCATCAGCCCCGTCAGCGCCACCCGCTTCAGTACAAAAAGGAGCAAGCGCCCCTCCTCAGGCCGCGTCGATCCAGATCGGGTGGGTGTCGATCTCCCCGGTCAGGCGCAGCGGGCAATAGGCGAAGCCGCGCACATAGTCGCGCATCAGCCACCGCCGGTTGGCCAGCATCCCGAAGACCTCCGGCTGAAGCTCGACCGCGCGCCTCTGGATATCGGCGTAGATCCCGTTGCGCTTCGCCTCATCCGTCTCGACCCGGGCGGCGTCCACCCAGGCGTTAATCTGCGGGTCGGTCAGGTGGTGCATGCCCCAGAAATTGCCATGCGCGCGGGTGTGGTACTTACCAGCGATCACGTCGGGGTCCGTCGAGACCGGCGTGACATAGACGCTGACCATGTCGGGCGCCGTTTCCGCTCGCGCCCCGCGCGAGACCATGGTGGGCCAGGGCTGGGCGACGATGTTCACCCGGATATTGAGCGCCTGCAGGGAGTTCAGCAGCAGCAGGCCGATGCGGCGCGGATCCTCAAGCCCCTGCACATGCACGTATTCCAGCTCGAAGCCGCCATTCGGGAAACGGCTCTGTGCCAGGAACTGCCGCGCACGATCAAGGTTGCGACGCGGCATGCCAGGCACTGTCACATGACCCGGGATCGCCTCCGGGAAGGGGCTCGTCATCAGCGTCGCGGCGCCGTTGTGGATCTGGATCAGCCCGTCATAGTCGAAGGCATGCGCGATGGCCTTGCGGACGTTGATGTCGGCCGTCGGCCCCTTCGTCGTGTTCATGGTGATGGCGAAGGTCGTCAGGCCACGATGGTCCTCGGGCCGGATGCCACGCGCGCTCCGCAGCTGCTCGAAATCGTCGGCCGGGATCTCCGTGATCATGTCGGCTTCCCCGCGCTGCAATAGCGCGCGCCTTGCCGCGGGCTCGCGCACGATGCGGTAGATGAAGCCCGACAGGCGCCGCGCATCGCCCTGCGGCCAGCCCTTCCAGTAGTCGGGCACGGCGTCGAGATGGATCACCGACTGCGGCTCGAAGCGGCGCAGACGGAAGGGGCCGGAACCCGCGGCATTGCTGGTCAGCCAGGCCTCGCCATAGTCGTTGTTCGCGACATTCGCCTGAACCTGCCTGGGGTTCACGATGAACCAGAGCGGGATGAAGGTCAGGAAGCTCGGCATCGGGCGGGTCAGCGTGAAGCGCACGGTGCGGGGATTGACCGCCTCGATCGCCTCCGGCGCCAGCACGTCCTTCAGCATCCAGGCGACGCCCTTGTTGAGGCGTAGCCCGCGCTCGAAGGAATAGCGCACGGCCTCGGCGTCCACCGGATCGCCATTGTGGAAGCGCGCACTTGCGACGAGGTGGAAGGTCCAGACCCTCTGGTCCGCGCTGGTCTCCCAGCGTTCGGCCAGCCAGGGGACGATCTGCGGCGGGTCGTTCACGTACTTGGCCAGCGCGTCGTAGACCGATTGCTGAATCATGCGCGTGGACCAGTCATAGCGCACATGCGGGTCGAGCACCGGGACGGGCTGCCCCCCGGCGAAGACCATGATCTTGCGGTTGCCGTCGCGCTCGAAGGCGACGGCGGGGGAGCCTGCAGCGAGCAGGCCGGCGGCGCCCAGGCCGGCGGTGATCGCGCCGCGTCGGCCGATGGTAAGATCGTGCATCCTCTACCCTCCTCTCCCGTGTTTTCAATCCGCTGCAGCGCTGCCCCTCAGGCGGCGGCTTGCGTCCTTGTCCAACGTGCCATCGGCGTGCAGCACAACGCCATAGTCCCGTACGGCTGCATCCGGCGTCACGTAGCCATCGGCAAGGTCGGCGGCGATCGCGGCCAGGCTGCGCTCGCGCGGGTCGCCGTAGCCGGCGCCACCGCAAAGCTGCACTTCCGCGATCTCCTGCGTGCTCGTCACCGTCACCAGCTCGCCCGTGCCCGTGTCCCGCAGCACCGCACCGCCCGGATCGCGGACGCCGCCCCAGGCTGGCGCCCCCGGCCCGCCGCCGAACAGGCCCGGCGTCCGCACGCGGACGCCTTCCGGATAGAGCGAGGTCAGCGTCGGCAACCCGTCGTCGTCGAGTTTGCGCACGCGCACCACTTGGCCGAGCCCCCCGCGGTGCCGGCCGGGCCCGGCCGTGTCGGCGACATAGGCCTTCTCGACAACTAGCACCGGCACGCGCTGCTCCAGCAACTCGATCGAGGTGTTCGCCGCCGAGGTCGGCCAGAGCAGCGACGACTTGCCATCCCCCTGCGCCGAGCCGCCCTGCCCGCCCCCCATGAACAGGTGATCCGAGTAAAGTCGCTTCTGCGTATCATGGCCATACATGGTGACGGATACGGGAAGCCCCGTCATCGCCTGCACCTGCCGCGGCGCGGCCTCGGACAGCGCGCGGAAGATGTTGGGCGCAATGTACCAGCCCGTGCGAGTGCGGAGGTTCACCGCGACCGGCTTCAGCGCGTTCAGCATCGAGCCTTCCGGGGCCTTTACCCGGAACGGCCGGTAGCAACCCGCATTACCGCGCACGTTCGGAGAGAGCATGCACTTCAGCGGATAGGTGGCATGCGCCTCGGTATAGTTCAGGGTACAGTTGAATCCGCCGCGCGGTACCTGCGGCGGCGTGCCTGCGAAGTCGATCTCGATCTCGTCGCCAGCAACCGTCAGCTTCACCGGGTAGGTCAGCACCTCGCCGAGTGGGTTGTTGCTGATCGATGAGGTGTAAGTGCCATCCGGCAGCGCGCGGATGGCGTCGCGCATCGCGGCCTCCGCGCGGTTCTGCACCACGGCGGCCAGCGCCTTCAGATCGTGCATCCCGTATTCGGCCATGAAGGCCACCAGCCGCTCCGCCCCCAAGGCGTTGGCTGCGACCATCGAGTGGATGTCGCCCAACACCTGCCACGGGTTGCGGACATTCTCCTCGATCAGCGTGAACAGATCCTCGTTCGGCGTCCCGGCGCGGAACAGCTTCATCGGCGGGATCTGCAGGCCTTCCTCATAGATCTCGCGCGCGCGCAGGCTGTCCTTGGTGCCGCCGATGTCGCTGACATGGCCGACGCAGGTCATCAGCGCGACCATCCGCCCATCCTTGAAGACCGGCGTCGCGATCGCGATGTCAAACAGGTGCCCGGCGCAGAGCCAGGGGTCGTTGGTGCAGAGCACGTCGCCCGGCTTCAGCGTCTCGGGCGGGAATTTCTGCAGCAGTGCCCGCGCAGCCCGCTGGACGGTCAGGTTGAACACAGGCATCGCGCGCGGACTGTGCGCCAGCGTCTCGCCTTCCGGATCGAGCAGTTCGCAGGCGAAATCCTGCGCCTCGGAAATGATGAGGCTGAAGGCAGTGCGGCAGACGGTCAGCCACATCTCCTCCACCACCGTGACCAGCCGCGACCACATGATCTCGAGTGCGATCGGGTCCGCCTCGATCCGCGCCATCGCCTCAGAAAGCGGCATATCACGCGTGACAACGGCATCGGGGATCGGCGCCGAGGCGACCGCGATGCGAAGGTTGCCGCCCGCATCCACGGTCACGACGTCGCCCGGCGGCACGATGGTGGTCGCCTCGCGCTCCTCGATGATCGCCGGGCCCTCGATGCGGTCGCCATCCGTCAGCGCGTATCGGTCCCACACACCGGCCTCGTACCAGGTGCCGTCAAAGTAGCTGCGGCGCGTGCCTTTGCGCTTGGGGCGCCCCGCCGCGTCGGCGCCGGCCTGCTGCAGGGAGAGCTCGGGCTCCTTCCCAACGACCCGGACGCGGAAGGAAATCGCCTCCAGCTTCGCGCCCTGGAACACGGCCGTGTAGCGGGCGGTGTAGACAGCCGCGAAGGCGGCACCGATCCCGGCGAGGCGGCTGTCGTCGATAGGGCCGTCCGGCAACGGCACGGTGATCTCGTGCACCTGCCCGACGAGGCGCATATCTGCCGAACGCTCGACACGGATCTCGGACGCCGGAACGCCCGCCTCGGCGAGCAGACTGCGTCCCTCGGCCTCGAGCGCAGCGAGCGTCGCATTGACCGGCGCCGGATCGAAGCCCGCTTCCATGACCAGCGGCATGGAGCGCACCTGCTCGAACGAGAGCGGCGCGACCAGGAAACCGAGCGCCGAGGCGGCGCCGGAGGCCGGCGGCACGATCACCTCCTGCACGCCGAGCGCACGCGCCACCATCGCGGCATAGGCCGGGCCGGCGCCACCAAAGCCCACCATGGCATACCGGCGCGGGTCCTTACCCTTCTCGACCAGATGCACCCGCGCGGCGGCGGCCATGCTCTCGGTCACAACCTTGGCGATGCCCCAGGCGGTCTCGACCGGGGAGAGCTTGAGCTTCGCACCCAGCGCACCCACCGCCGTCTCCGCCGCCGCAGCATCAAGCGTCATGCGCCCGCCGAGGAAGAAGCCCGGATCGTACCAGCCGAGCGTGAGGTTCGCGTCGGTAACGGTGGCCTCCGTCCCGCCACGGCCGTAGCAGGCCGGCCCGGGATCAGCCCCGGCGCTGTGCGGGCCAACGCGCAGCAGCCCGACCTCGTCGATACGTGCGATGGAGCCGCCGCCGGCGCCGATCTCGATCATGTCGATGACGGGCGCCTTGATAGGCAGGCCGGATCCTTTCTTGAAGCGGTGCACGCGCCCCGCCTCCATCATCGCCGCGATCTCGGCACGTCCATCCTCGATCAGGCAGGCCTTGGCGGTCGTGCCGCCCATATCGAAGGAGATGACGTCCCGATGCCCCGCACGCAGGCCGAACAGCGCGGTGGCGAGCCCGCCGCCGGCAGGCCCCGATTCCAGAAGCCGGATCGGGAAGGCACGTGCCGCTGCGGGGCTGACGAGGCCGCCCGCCGAGTGCATCAGGCGCAGCGCACCGCGGAAGCCGCGGGCCCACAATTCACGTTCGAGCCGCGTAACGTAGCGGTCCATCAATGGCTGGACATAGGCGTTCGCACAGGTCGTGACCGTGCGCTGATATTCCCAGAGCTCCGCCACCACGTCGGAGGAGACGGAGACGGACAGGCCCGGCGCCGCACGCCGCACCACCGCCGCGGCGCGGCGCTCGTGGTCGGGATTGGCGTAGCTGTGCAGGAAGCAGATGGCGACTGCCTCCGCGCCTTCGGCGGCCAGCTTGCGTGCGGCCACCTCGACCGCCGCCTCGTCGAGCGGCGTCACCACGCGGCCGTCGCGATCCACGCGTTCGGGCACCTCAAGCCTGTGGCGACGTGCAACGAGCGGCTCCGGATAGCGCAGGAACAGGTCGTAGATGTCGTATCGCTGCTCCGTCCCCATCTCGAGCAGGTCGCGGAAACCCTGCGTGGTGATGAGGCCGAGCGGCGCGCCCTTGCGCTCGATGATCGCGTTGGTGACAAGCGTCGTGCCGTGGATGATCTCCGCAACCTCGGGCAGTGCGATGCCCGCCGCGGCGGTGATCTCCTCAAGGCCTGCCAGCGCGCCGACCGAGGGATCCGCCGGCGTGGTGAGGCACTTGTGCAGGCGGATGGACCCCGCCTCGGCATCCGCAAGAATGAAATCGGTGAAGGTTCCGCCGATATCGAAGCCGATCCGCCAGCGTGCGCTCATCGATCCACGGGCTCCTTGCGGCATCCGCCGCATCTCCGGTGGGCAACCCTAGTTTGCATGACCATGGCCGGCAATGCGGCAAAAGATGCCATGCGTAGCTGCGCTCGAATCCATAAGGGCGGATGGCGGCGGTGAAGGTGCCGCCGATCTCAAAGCCGATCCGGCCCCCACCCATCCGCACGATGCATGCCGTCGCGCAAAGCCTAGGCCCTGCCAGGCGACCGGGCTAGCGTGGCTGCTGCGGGAGGAACGCATGGCAGTGCGACGCGGCTTCGTGGAGGTGCCCGGCGGGCAGATACACTACCGGGAGGCCGGGCGCGGCCGCGGCCGGCCGCTGGTGCTGATCCATGCCTCGCCCGGTTCCTCGCTCATGCTGGCGCCCATCGTCGCGGCCTTCGGCACGACGCGGCATGCCGTGGCACCCGACACGGCGGGCAACGGCGACAGCGCCGTGGACCTGCCGGAGACGCCGGACATCGCTGCCTTCGCGCGGCACCACCTGGCCGCGCTGGACGCCCTCGGCCTCTACCGCTTCGACCTCTATGGCACGCATACCGGCGCCTCCATCGCGGCCGAGATCGCGCTGACCGCACCCACGCGCGTGCGCCGCCTGATCCTCGACGGCGTCGGACTCTACACGACGGCCGAGCAGGCGGAGATGCTGGCGCGCTACGCGCCGGCGATGCGGCCCGACCAGCAGGCGCAATACCTGATGTGGGCCTGGCACTTCGTGCGCGACACCTACGTCTTCTGGCCCTGGTACGCGACGGATGCCGCGCATCGCCGCCCGCTCGGTCTGCCCCCGGCCGAGGCGCTGCACGACAAGCTGGTGGAGGTGCTGAAGTCGCTGACGACCTACCACAAAAGCTACCGCGCGGCCTTCGGCTACGACAAGCGGGCGCGCTTCCCGCAACTCGCCGTGCCCACCCTCGCCGCCTGCGCGCGCACAGACATGCTGGCGCGCATGTTCGAGGAGTTCGCCGCGCTGGTCCCAGGCGCGGCGCGGGCGCTGACCCCCGGTATCGCGACGCCGGAGGCGCTGGCCGAGACGGTCCGTCTATTCAGCAGCTTTCTCGACGCCCCAGACGCGCCCTGAGGAGGGTGGCGCGCTCCGGCTTCAGCAGATTGCCCGCGCGGTTCCGCGGCATGGCCGCCAAGGCGATGATGGCGGTCAGCATCCTTGCAGGGCGCGCGGCGAACTGCGCCCGGACTGCCAGCGGAGACTGGACCTCGCAGCGCGGCGTTTAAACCCGGGCGGGGTTCCCAACCGCGGCGCGCCGCGTCAGGCTGGCGCGTGATCCGCACCAGGGGGGGAACCCGCATGCGCCCAGCCACCCGCCGCGCCACGCTGGCCGGCCTCGTTCTGCTTCCCTTCGCGCGGCCCGCGCTCGGTCAGGCGCAAGCGCAGTCTCCTTGGGCGCCCACGCGCCCGGTGCGGCTCATGGTCGGCTTCCCGCCGGGTGGTGCCGCGGATATCGTCGCGCGACGTCTGGCGGAGGCGCTCTCAGGCCCCCTCGGCCAGCCCGTCGTGGTAGAGAACCGCCCCGGCGCCGGCGCGCAGATCGCGGTGGACGCGGTCGCGAAGGCTACGCCGGATGGTACGGTAATCGGCCTCTCCCCCGTCGGGCCGCTCGCGGTGAACCCGGCGCTGACGCCGGGCCGCCTACCCTACGATCCAGCGAACGACTTCACCGTGCTCGCCCATATCTGGGACCAGCCGAATGTCCTTGTCGGCTCCATGGAGGTGCCAGCCGCCTGGGGGCCCTTCGTGCAATGGCTGCGGGCGCGGCCGGAGGAGCCCTTCGCCTCGGTCGGTCCCGGCACCTCGAACCACCTCACGGGGGAGTTGCTGTCGCGCGCGCTCGGCCTCCGGCTGCAGCATGTGCCCTATCGC
>JBIKSZ010000074.1:0-15363 GCA_044348345.1 Roseomonas sp.
CCCATGATGATGGAGCCGAGGACGGAGGCGATCAGCAGCGCCAGCGGCAGGAAGGACGTCGCGAGCGCCCAGAGGATCTTGAGCGCCGGCACGTTGCGCTCCTCGGGGGGCAGGCGCGGCGCCATCTCGGGGCGGATGATGCCGATGGCGATCGCGTAGATGATGTAGAGCATCGCCAGCGTCACGCCGGGGATGAAAGCCGCCGCATAGAGCTGCACGACGGAGACGCCCGCGGTTGCGCCATAGAGGATCAGCATGATGGACGGCGGGATGAGGATGCCAAGGCACCCGCCCGCGCAGGTGACACCGGCCGCGAGCTTCGGGTCGTAGCCCGCGCGCAGCATCGCCGGGAAGGCCAGCAGCCCCATCAGCGTCACCACCGCGCCGACGATGCCGGTCGCCGTCGCGAACAGCGCGCAGGTCAGCAGCGTCGCGACCGCGAGCGATCCCGGCAGGCCGCCGGAGGCCAGTTGCAGCGAGCGGAACAGGCGATCGAGGATATTCGCCCGTTCGATGATGTAGCCCATGAAGACGAAGAGCGGCACGGAGATGAGCACGTCGTTGCTCATCACCGCATAGGTGCGCTGGACCAGCAGGTCGAAGACGCGTTCGCCCATGCCGAAATAGCCGAAGATCAGCCCCATCGCCATCAGCGTGAAGGCGATCGGGAAGCCCAGCATGATGAAGCCGAGGAACAGGACCAGCTGTGCCAGGCCGAAATACTGGTGGAGTTCTTGCGGAAGCATGGGCGCGTGCCTTGGGCTGCTGCGGCTTGCGTCGCGTCAGGACTGCGGGGGACGGGGGGCTGTGTCGCGGCCGGACGCGGCCTCGGTCCGCTGGGCCAGTTCGACCAGCGCGGCTTCGCCGCCGCGCGCCAGCTCGGCGGCCAGCGCCTCGGCGCCCTTGGCCTCGGCGGCGGCGAGGATGGTCTTCTCCAACTCCTCGACATCCGAAAGCCGCTGCGGCCAGGCGCCAGTGCGAATGCACTGCACGCAGCGCACCACCTCCACCAGCCCCTGCAGCAACAGCAGCAGGCCGACGGCGGGGATGAGGAACTTGAACGGCCAGATGATCGGCCCACCAGGCGAGACCGAGCTGCGCTCATTCTGCATGAAGCTCAGCTCGAAGAAGTGGAAGCCGGAGATCATGAAGGCCATGATCGCGGGGAAGAAGAACAGGATATACAGCGTCAGGTCGAACTTCGCCTGCAGGGCCGGGGAGAAGTTGCGGTACAGGAAGTCGCCCCGCACATGTCCGTTGCGCGACAGCGCATAGGCCCCGGCCAGCATGAACAGCGTGCCGTAGAGCATGTAGGAGACGTCGTAGCCCCAATCCGTCGGGGCGCGGAAGAAACGGCGGGCGGTGACGTCATAGACGATGGCGGCGGTCAGGATCAGGATCGTCCAGGACCCGGCCTGCCCGACCAGCGTCGACAGCCGGTCGATGGCCAGCAGCCCGCGCTGCACCCAGGCCCGGTTGGCGAAGACGATGCCGCCCAGGATCGCAGCCGCGACGACGGCGATCAGCAGGAAGACGGTTCCGCGATCAGTCATGCCGTTGCCCCCGGCCTGTCACACAAGAAGGGCCGGGGCGGCCATCCTGCCACCCCGGCCCAGGTCACGCAACGCCCCGGTTCAGCCGCGGGCGAAGAAGTGGTTGTAGCTGATGACCGGGCTCGCCTCGTAGCGCAGGTAGAACCCGCCCACGCGGCGGCACCAATCGCGCTGGCTGTCGCACACCTTCTTGAAGAAGGGCCCGGCGGCCGGAGAGGAGTTGTCGCCTTCCTGGCGGGCGATCACGCGGTCCCAGGCCTGCAGCTGCGCATCCAGGATCGCGCGCGGCGTCTGGCGCACATTCACGCCGGCCTGCGCCAGCGCGACGAGATCGCGCGAGTAGCGGTCCTGCTGCTTCCAGCTCATATCCGCCGAAGCCGCTTCCGCCGAGATCCGCAGAACCTGCTGCAGTTCCTGCGGCAGGCCTTCATAGCGCTGGCGGTTCCACAGCACCTCGAAGGTCTCGACGCGCTGGTGGAAGGACTGGATCATGTAGTTGCGCGCCACGTCGGCAAAGCCCAGCACGCGGTCAGACGACGGGTTGTTGAACTCCGCGCCGTCGATCACGCCACGCTCGAGCGCCGGCACGATCTCGCCACCCGGAAGGGCCACGACCGCCGCGCCCATCTCCTGGAACAGGTCGGTCGCGAGGCCGACGGTGCGGTAGCGCAGGCCGCGGATCTGCTCGGCGCGCTCGATCGGGTTGCGGAACCAGCCGAGCGGCTGGGTCGGCATCGGGCCGGTCTGGAAGCCCACCGCGTTCATGCGCAGGATGTCGTGCATCAGCTCGCGGTAAAGCGCCTCGCCGCCGCCATAGTAGAACCAGCCGAGGAAGTGATTCGCCTCGTTGAACCAGGGCGGGGTCGTGCCGAACAGGCTGAAGGCGCGGTTGCGGCCGAACCAGTAGGCGGACACGCCATGGCCGCCATCGAGCGTGCCGGCATGCACGGCGTCCAGCAGCTGGAAGGCGCCGACGACGGCGCCGGCCGCCAGCAGCTCGACCCGCAGACGCCCGCCCGCGAGGTTGTTCACGCGCGTGACGTAGTCCTGCGCGAATTCATGGAAGATGTCGCGCTGCGGCCAGGTGGACTGGAAGCGCAGCGTCACCGTCTGGGCGCGGCTGACATTGGGCGTCGCCAGCACGGTGGTGCCCACGGCGCCGACGGCGGCGGCCTTCAGCAGGCCACGGCGGCCAGCGCTCGACGGGGTCGTTTCGGTCATCGTTCCCTCCAGGCGTGCCGCCCGCATATCCCGCGGTTCGGCGGGTTGTCCCTGCGCTTCCTTACGGATCGCGGGGCGCGCGCGCAATGCCCCCTTTTTTGCGCCCCTCGCGAGCCCCCAAGGGCCGGCTACTTCGTCACGAAGGCCTTCTCGACCACATAGCTGCCGGGGCTGTTATTCGACCCCTCCACGAAGCCTCGCGCCTCCAGCAGGGCGCGGACATCGGCGTTCATCGCCTCCGACCCGCAGAGCATCGCCCGGTCCCGCGCCGGGTCGAGCGGCGGCAGGCCGAGATCCCCGGTCAGGCTGCCATCCTCGATCATCGTCGTGATCCGCTTGGCCCGCGCGAAGGGCTCCCGCGTGACGGAGGGCAGATAGGTCAGCCGGTCGGCGACCAGCTCGCCCAGCAGTTCATGGCCCGGCAGCTCGGTCGAGATCAGCTCGCGATAAGCCAGCTCGGCGACCTCCCGGACGGTGTGGACCAGCACGATGCGGTCAAACCGCTCATAGGTGTCGGGGTCGCGGATCAGGCTCATGAAGGGGGCGAGCCCGGTGCCGGTGGCGAAGAACCACAAGGTCCCGCCGGGAATCAGATTGTCCGTCAGCAGCGTCCCCGTGGCCTTGCGCCCGATCAGCACATGATCGCCCGGCCGGATATGCTGCAGGCGCGAGGTGAGCGGCCCGTCCGGCACCTTGATGGACAGGAACTCCAGGTGCTCCTCCCAGGGGGGGCTGACCATGGAATAGGCGCGGACCAGCGGCTTGCCGTTCACCATCAGCCCGATCATCGCGAACTGCCCCGCCCCGAAGCGGAAGGACGCATCGCGCGTGCAGGTGAAGGAGAAGAGCCGGTCGGTCCAGTGATGGACCGTCAGGACGCGTTCCTGGAAGAAGCCAGGGGGCGTCACGGGCGGCGCGGCGCTGGCCGCATCGGCGGGGGCGGTGCTGCTCATGGGGCTCCTGTTGTGCGCCTCTCGCGCGGATGCTGCAACGCGAGAGGCCGTCCGGCCTTGCAATGGCGCAACTTGCCGCGCCGGGCCATGATCCGTCTATGCACCCGACGCCCCGCCCAGCCCCCCTCGGCCCCGAGGTGGACCCGACCCCGCGCCCCCTGCCCGCCCGCATCCCCCATCGCGGCGCGGCGGTGACGCTCGAACCCCTCGCCCCGCGCCATGCCGAGGATCTCTGGGCGGCGGCGCAGGCGGATGCGGCGGGGGTGTCCTGGGCCTATCTGGGCTACGGCCCCTTCGCGGATGCCGCGGCGATGGCCCGCCACGTCGCCAGCTTCGCCGCTCAGCACGACCCGATGGCCTGGGCTATCCGCCCGCACCGGTCCGGCCGCGTCGAGGGCTGGCTAACGCTGATGGAGATCCAGCCGGCGAACGCGGCCATCGAGATCGGCCATATCTGGTTCTCGCCCCGCCTGCAGCGGACCCGCGCGGCGACGGAGGCGATGTTCCTGCTGATGCGCCATGCCATGGACGACCTCGGCTACCGCCGGCTGGTGTGGAAGTGCAATGCGCTGAACGCGCCGAGCATCGCCGCCGCGCAGCGGCTCGGCTTCGTGGCAGAGGGGACGCTGCGCGCGCATCTGGTGGTCAAGGGACGCCGGCGCGACACCGCCTTCTTCTCCATCCTTGAGGAGGAATGGCCAGCGCGGCGCGATGCCATCGCGGCCTGGCTCGACGATGCCAACTGGGATCATGCCGGTGCGCCGCGCAGCTCGCTCTCGGCCGCGACCGCCGCGCTCGCCCGTCCGGCGCCCTGACCGCCTGCCCCACGCCGCGACCGCGCATTGTCTTTCGCGGTACGTTGCCGCAGTTATCGGACGACCGCGCCAGTTCGACCGAAGGGAGCAGCCGCATGCCGCGCATGATCGAGGACCGTGTGGGCGCTTTCGTGCCCGGCCCGCGCGTGGAAATCCCGGGCGCGGCCAGCGGCCCGCTCGCCGGCCTCGACTTCGCGGTGAAGGACCTCTTCGACATCGCCGGCGCGCCGACCACCTATGGCAATCCCGACTGGGCGCGCACCCATCCGATCGCGGCAGCGACCGCCCCGGTCGTCACCGCCCTGCTCGAAGCCGGCGCCCACCTGCGCGGCAAGACCAAGACGGTCGAGCTTGCCTATGGCCTGACCGGCGAGAATGTCTGGCACGGCACGCCGATCAACCCCGCAGCACCCGAGCGTTTCCCCGGCGGGTCCTCCTGCGGATCGGCCGCGGCCGTCGCGGCAGGGCTCGTGGATTTCGCGCTCGGCTCCGACACCGGCGGATCGGTGCGCATCCCGGCCTCCTATTGCGGGGTCTTCGGCATCCGCCCCTCCTGGGGCGCGGTGAACCTGACGGGCGCCTGCGGCCTCGGCCCCACCTTCGACACCGCCGGCTGGTTCGCCGCGAGCGCCAGCGTGCTGCGCCGCGTCGGCGAGGTGATCCTTCAGCCAGGCGGCGAGGGCGCCTCCGGCCCACTGCTCAAGGTCCAGGACGCCTGGAGCAACGCGGAGCCCGCCACCGCCGCCGCGCTCGCCCCCGCCTTCGCAGCCGCCGAGCGCGTGCTCGGCCAGGCGCTGTCGGTGGGCCTTGTCCCCGAATCGCTCGATGTCGTCTTCGAGCATTTCCGCCATGCGCAGGCTGAGGAAGCCTGGGCGACGCTCGGATCCTGGGTGGACGCGACGAAGCCCGCCTTCGGCCCCGGTGTCGGCGAGCGCTTCGCCGCCGCCAAGGCGACCGACCCGGCCAAGGCCATGGCCGGCCGGCGCTTCCGCGACGCCTTCCGCGCGCGGGTCCGCGCGCTGCTGCAGGGTGGCGCGGTGCTCGTCTACCCCACCTCCCCCATGCCCGCGCCGCGGGTGGATACGCCGCTGGCGGGCCAGCAGGCGGTGCGGGAGCGGACCATGGGCGTCACCGCCATCGCCGGCCTCGCCGGGCTGTGCGAGGTCACGATCCCCGCCGCCAAGGTGGATGGCGCGCCGGTCGGGCTGTCGCTGGTCGCCGCGCCGGGGCGCGACCGCGCGCTGCTGGCGCTGGCCGAGCGCGTGGCGGCCGAAGCCGGGCTGCCTGGCTGAGGCCCCGGCCCGGCTTGCCGGGCGTGGCGGTGCGCTTTATCCCCAACCCATGCTGATCCGCGACGCCTCCACAGCCGACGTCCCCGCGATCACGGCGATCTATGCCCATCACGTGCTGCACGGCACCGGCACCTTCGAGGAAGTGCCGCCCGATGCGACGGAGATGGCGGCGCGCTTCGCGCGCGTGACCGGCCAGGGCTGGGCCTGGCTGGTGGCCGAGGCGCCGGATGGCACGCTGCTCGGCTATGCCTACCACGCGCCTTTCCGCGACCGCTCCGCCTATCGTCACACGGCGGAGGACGCGATCTATGTGCGCGACGATGTGCGTGGCCAGGGTGTCGGCAAGGCGCTGGTCGAGGCACTGCTGGTGCGCGCGGAAGCCGCGGGGTTGCGGCAGATGTATGCGCTGATCGGCGATTCCGAGAATGTCGGCTCGATCGGCCTGCACGCGGCCTGCGGCTTCCGGCAGATCGGCGTGATGAAGGGCGCGGGGCTGAAATTCGGCCGCTGGCTGGATGTCGTGATCATGCAGCGCACCCTCGGCGAGGGCGACCGCAGCCTGCCGGGCTGAGCCGCGCGGCGCTGAGGGGCCACCTGGATTCCGGATGTCCTGCTCTACAGCAGCCTCACCATCCAGGTGACGCCCAGCGCCGCATAGAGCGACAGCGCCACCAGGCCGAATTGCTCGGCATGCCACAGCAGGCGCCGGCGCAGCACGCGCCGCATCTCCTCCTGCACGACCTGCTTCGGCCGGCCGCGCACCATCTCCGGCTGCCAATCGCTGAGCGTCGCCCAAATCTCGGTGTGGCGCATGTCACGGCGCGGCGCGCGCCAAGCGCCGAACAGCATCGCCACCGCCGTCAGCGACGCCAGGTCGGCGCCGCAGCGCAGCGCCAGCGGCAGGTCGAAGGACAGCGCCAGCATCACCAGCCCGATCGCCAGGCCCGCGAAGCCAAGCCCGCGGCGGATGCAGCGATCGGTCACGATCTCCAGCGGATCCATCGGATCGCTCCCGGCCACGCGATCGTCGGACCATGCGCGCGACGCTGGGCGCGGTTCAAACGAAATTCCGGCCATAGGGCGACAACGGCAGGGTGCCGACGGGCGGGCGGGCGCCGCATCACGGCCGTGGCAGCTGCCCGACCAGCGCCTCCAGCGTCACCTTGGCCAATTGCCGCTCCATGGCCCGCTCGGCCTCGTCCAGCACGGCCCGCAGCAGCCCCGGCACGGCGCGCCCCAGCGCCTCGCCGTTGCGTTGCGGGCCAGGATGGGTCGGCAGCAGCGGCAGGCCGGGGCGGCGCATCGCCGCCCAGACATCGGCCAGCGTGATCTCCGCCGGCGGCCGGGCCAGCTCCGCCCCGCCCGGGCCACGGCGGATGCGCACCAGCCCCGCCCGCGCCAATTGGCCGGCCAACCTGCGGATCACCACCGGATTGGTGCCGACGCTCTGCGCGATCCTGCCGCTGGTCGCCTGGCCCGCCGGGTCGGCCGCCAGCAGCAGCAGGATATGCAGGGCGACCGCGAAGCGCGTGGCAACCATGCCACTGCCAACACCACCGGCACCGGGCCGGTTCCCGCCAAGCCTCGCAACCGCTTGACCGTTGCGCGAACGGAGCGCGAACATGCGCCATGCCAACCGGCCTCGTCGCCCTCCCTGCCGAGCCCCCGCCCCTCGCACCCGCCGCCCGCACCCTCGCGGTCTGCCGCGCGGCGTCGCGCTTCTGCGCGCGGCTCGGCTGGGCGCCGCTGACGGAGGTGCCGCTGCCGAACGGACGGCGCGCCGACCTCCTCGCCCTGCTACCCGATGGCGGCTTCGCGGTGATCGAGGTGAAGTCCTGCGCGCGCGACTTCCTCTCGGACGGGAAGTGGCCGGAGTACCGCGACTTCTGCGACCGGCTCTATTTCGCCGTGGATCTCGACTTCCCGCAGGCGTTGATCCCGGAGGAGGTCGGGCTGCTGGTCACCGAGGGCCCGGATGCGACGCGGCTGCGCGAGGCGCCGCTGCACCCGCTGGCGCCAGCGCGGCGACGCTCGCTGCTGCACCGCTATGCGGTCACCGCCGCCAGCCGCCTGGCCGCGCTGCAGGACCCGTCCGGCGCCGCCGAGCTCCGCGCGGCGCTGCGCGTGGAGTAGCGCCGACCCGCGCCCCTCATCCCGCCGGATCGAGCCCCCGCAGCCGCGCCGCGAGGTAGCTCGCGTAATCGTCGGTCATGCCCGACACGAAGTCGATCGCGCAGCGGATATTCTCGGACATGGTGAACTCCGCGCGCGGCTCGTAATCCTGCATCAGGGACAGGATCTGCCGGTCGCGGTGCCGCATCCCATCCTTCCCGCCAGCATGCGCGAAGGCGAGGCAGGCGGGGACGAAAACGTCGAGGGCCTTGCCGATCACATCGCTCGCCGCGATCTCGAATTCCACCTTGCGCGGGTGGAAGTAGATCGTCCGGCGGTTGAACTCCTTGATCGCCTTCAGACCGCGCGCTGCGCCGGCGTCGCGCTCGCCGAACAGGTCGAACAGGTCGCTGCCCGCCGGCACACGGCCGGCCAGGATCGCGTCGAGATTGGCGACGAAGGCCTCCGCCGCCGCCTCGATCAACCGCCCGGCGGCCTTGGCGCGCAGATAGGCGATCTTCTGCGGCACCGTCTCCTCAAGGTCGAGGCTGCGCACGCTGTCCGGAATGGCGGAGACCAGCTCGCGATAGGTGTCGAAGGACACCATGTCGAGTTCGACCGCATCCTCAAGGTCGGCCAGCGAGTAGACGATGTCATCCGCCGCCTCCATCAGCCACACGGCCGGGTGGCGCGGATTGGGCCCCGCAAGCCCGGCAGCGTGGCGCACCTCGTCGAAGGCCGAGCGCTCAGTGGCGAAGACGCCGAATTTCACGCCCGGCCGGCCGCCTCGCACAGCGCGCGGATCGGCGGCTTCCCAGGGATATTTCAGGAAGGCGGCAAGCGCTGCGATCGTCAGCCGCATGCCCCCGCGCTGGCGATAGCCATCGGCGCGCGTCAGGATCCGGAAGCCCTGCGCATTCCCGTCGAAATGCGCGAGGTCGGGATCGAGGCCAAGATCGCCATGGCGGCCGAGGAACTCCGCCATCCAGTCGGCGATCACCTCCTCTCCGGCATGGCCGAAAGGCGGGTTGCCGATGTCATGTGCAAGGCAGGTGGCCTGCACCAGATAACCAAGCTCATCCGGCACCCGCCCGATGGCGGCCAGCACGTCGCGCAGCTTTTCACCCGCGGTGAAGCCGAGCGAGCGGCCGACGGAGGCGACTTCCAGCGTGTGCACCAGCCGGTTGCGGATATGCGCGTTGGTCGGCAGCGGATGAACCTGCGTCTTCTTCTGCAAGCGCCGGAAGGGGCGGGAGAAGACGATGCGGTCCTGATCGATCTGGAACGGGCTGCGATGCGGACGCTGCTTTGCCGCGTCCTCGGCGAAGCGCCGCGTCTCGAACAGCGCGCGCCAGTCCATCGGTCAGCCCCGCAGGCGCGCGACCGTCGCCGTGGTGCTCTGGCCCGGCAGCAGCTCCGCCAGCTTCACCTCGCCGCCCCAGCCCTGCACAAGGTCGCCGCCCACCACCTGCGCCACGGTGTAGTCCGCGCCCTTCACCAGCACATCGGGGCGCAGCAGCTTGATCAGCTCGATCGGCGTGTCGTCGTCGAACACCGTGACGAGGTCCGCCGCAGCGACGGAAGCCAGCACCGCCGCGCGCGCCGCCTCGCCCTGAATCGGCCGCGCCTCGCCCTTCAGCCGCTTCACCGAGGCATCGGAATTGAGCCCAACCACCAGCCGGTCGCACCAGCCGCGCGCCTGTTCCAGCAAATGGACATGGCCCGGATGCAGCAGGTCGAAGCAGCCATTGGTGAAGCCGACGCGCCAGCCGCGCCGGCGCCAGCGCTCCACCTGCTCGGCCGCCTGGGCGTGGCCCATCACCTTCCGGAGCGCCCCGCCTTCGGGCGAGAGCGCATCGAGCAGGTCGCCCTCCCGCGCGACCGCGGTGCCGACCTTCCCCACCGCAATGCCGGCCGCAATATTGGCCAGCCGCACCGCGACAGGCAGCGCTAGACCCGCGGCGAGGCCAGCCGCGACGGTCGCGACCACCGTATCCCCGGCACCCGAGACATCGTGCACCTCCGCCGCCTCGGCGGGAAAATGGCGCACGCCATTGGCCTCGACCAGCGTCATCCCGTCCTCGCTGCGGGTCACCAGCACGGCACCGAAGCCATGCGCCTCCCGCAAGGTGGTGGCGGCGACGACGATATCGGCTTCGGACCCCACCGGCATGCCGGTCGCGGCCGCCAGCTCGGCACGGTTCGGCGTGATCAGGTCGGCGCCGGCATAGCGGCTGTAATCCTTGCCCTTGGGGTCCACCACCACGCGCCGGCCGGCGGCACGCGCAACCGCAATCAGGCGGCTCGCGGTCTCCCCGCCCAGCACGCCCTTCTGGTAGTCGGACAGCACCATCACCGCGGTCGCGGCGACCGCGTCGGTCGCGATCCGCACCAGCCGGTCAGCGAGGCGCGGCTGGATCGGGCCATGCTGCTCGTGGTCGGCGCGCAGCAATTGCTGGCCGGCGGCCAGGAAGCGCGTCTTGGTCGTGGTCGCCCGCCCGCCCTGCACCAGCAGCCAGGGCTCGACATTGGGCTGGCCGCCGATCAGCCCGGTCAGGTCGCTGCCCGCCTGGTCGTCGCCCACCACCGAGACGAAGGCCACCGCGGCGCCGAGCGCCGTCAGGTTGCGCACGACATTGCCCGCCCCGCCCGGCATCGCGACCTCGCGATCCACCGCCAGCACGGCCACCGGCGCCTCGGGCGAGACGCGCGTGACCTGGCCGTACACATAGCGGTCGAGCATGGCGTCCCCGACCACCAGGACGGAGGCGCGACGGAATTGGCGGATCGCCGCGGCGAGCTCCGAGACGGGGATCTCGGGCATCGGACGGTCACCGGGCGCGGAGCCTTGCATGGTCCTCGCGTAGCGCACCCGCCACGGGGGGCGCAAGGCAAGGGGCGGTGTGCCCCCCCCTTCGCCGCCCCCATCCTACCCGAACAGGAAGCCCACCCGGTCCGCTTCCAGCACCGCGCAGCTCAGCGGACCGCCGTAGACCGCGCCGGTGTCGATCCCGATGCGGTGATCCAGCACCTCCGGCAGGCGCGAGGGCGTGTGGCCATGCACCACCACCGCCGGCAGGCGCCCCCGCCAGGACAGGAAGGGCTCCCGGATCCAGGCCAGGTCCATCGGGTCCTGCCGGTCGAGCGGCACCTCGGGCCGCACCCCGGCATGGGCGAAGACATAGCCGCCCAGCGCGACCTGCCAGGGCAGCCCGCGCAGGATGGCGAGGTCCGTCTCCGGCACCGCCACCCAGCTCCGCATGTCACGCGGATCGGCGCCATAGCTCTCGAGCGTCGCCCCCCCGCCATTGTCGAGCCAGAGCTCCACCACCTCCGCCTCGGCCCGGGGATCGAGCGCGGCCAGCATCAGCTGTTCGTGATTGCCGGCGAGGTTCACCACACGCGCCCCCGGCAGCGGGCAGGGCTGCCGCAGCAGCGCCAGCACGCCCGCACTGTCCGGCCCACGATCCACATAGTCGCCAAGCCGCACCAGCACGACCTCGGCGACCGGCCGCGCAGCGGCATCGGCCGCGATCTGCGCCTCCAGCGCGGCAAGGCGCGCGGCGCAGCCATGCGGGTCGCCGATCGCATAGACGCGCAGCCCTGGTGGAAGCCAACCGGGCGATAAGGATTCCGCAAGGATCACCAGGGCAAATCTAGCGCCCTTCTGGCGGCCCGTCGCCCATCCCCCCGGGGTCGGCGCGGGACACATGCGGCGGAGACGCAGGCACCGACGCATGGGCCAGGGATGCCGAAGGCGAGGGCATCCGCGCCGGAACAACCGGCGTGCGACACAGCTGCAGGAGTTTCATGCCAGGGACGCTCGCGCCCCCCGGATCGCCCGCTTCTCCCCAGCCACTCGGCGGGGCGCTGCAACGCGCGCTGCGCGAGCCGCGCGGCCGCGTCGTGCTGCGCGTCGAGGATGCCGCCCCGCATCTGCGCAAGCTGGCCCGCGCCGCGCTGCAGGAAGGTGCGCTCGCCGCCGGGGGCCAGGTGCTGGACGGGCCGGGCGGCGAGGTGTGGCTGGTCGGCGCCGAGGCAGCCCGCGCCGCGCGGCTTCTGGAGCTGCTGGAACGCCTGATCGCGCCGGCGGCGGCACACATCCTCTCGCTCGAGCGCGACGCGGCCCGGCTGCTGGCCTATGCCGCGGGCAGCGCCGCACCACCCGCGCGCCCGATCGCGGAGGGCCCGGACCTCGCCGGTCTCGACGATGTCCTGACCGCGCTTCCGCTGCCCACGGTGCTGCGCCGCCTGCAGGGCTGGCCGGTCGCCGGCGCCGGCAAGCGCCCGGCTTTCCTGCGCCTCGAGCCCGACCGCCCGCGGCTGGCCGCTGCCCTCGGCGCGCTCGGTCAGGATCACGACCTGCTCTACCATGCCGCCACGCGCCTTGCCGCGCGCGTGCTCGCGGCCATCGCCGAGCCGGCCGAGCTGCGCGCCATGATCGGGCCGGTGGCGGCGCCCCGCCTGCACATGCCGATGCCCATCGGCTCGCGGCCGCAAGCGAGCCAGCCGCTGCCGCCCGGGCTGCTGGTCGCCACCATCCCGCTGGCCGCCCTGGCCGAGCCGCAGGCGCTGGCCAAGCGGCAGAAAGCCCTCAGCGCCGCCGGCATCGGCCTTGAGATCGAGGGGCTGGACGCCGCCGCGCTCCGCCTGCTGGACCCCGCCGCGCTGCCCGATGCGCTGCTGCGGCTGCGCTGGAGCCCCGCGCTCGAAGCCCCCTCGGTCGCCGAGACCATCGCGCGCTTCGGGCCGGAGCGCATCGTGCTCTCTGGTGCGACGCCCGCTGAGGCCAGCCGCCTCGGCACCGCCTTCGTGGAAACGGAGGCGCCGTGAACGCCCTCGTCGAACCCATCGCCCTCGGTGCCGCCCGCGCCGCCCTCGACCTCGCCGGCCTGGTGCGGGAGGTCGTGGCCGCCGATGCGGCGCGGGACGTGCTGCATCTCCGCCTTGGCGCGGTCGGCCCCGAATTGCGCCAGCCGCATCACCTTCGCCAATTGCGCGAGACGCTCGATGCGGCGCTCGACCCCTCCCGCGTCCGCGTCTTCGACCTGCCGAATGGCGACCTGGTGGCCGTCGCCCGCCCGCCGGCCCCGATGCTGGACAGCGTGACGGCGGCGCTGCACCGGCTGCTCGACCCCCTGCCCGCCGCCGTCCTGCGCCGGCTGCGCCTGCCGGAGGATGCGGCGCTGCTGCTCAGCACGGCGGCCCAGAGCCTTGGCCTCGAAGGCGCCGCGACCGCCGAGCCCCCGCCCGCCAAGGGCGGCGTCCCCTTCGGCAGTGCGGAGCTGGCGGCGGCCGAACGCGCGCTTGCCGCCGCCGATCTCAGTGCCCTCACCCTCGGCCAGGCGGTCTGCCGCCTGCCCCCCGATGGCGGCGCGCTGGAGCCGCTGTGGGAGGATCGCCGCGTTGACTGGCCGGCGCTGATCGCCGTCCTGCTGCCCGGCCGGGACCTGACCACCGCGCCGGGCCTGATGCGGCGCCTGGCACGGGCCACCGAAGCCCGCCTGCTGGCCGAACTGGCCCGCCCCGCCGCGCAGTCGGAGCGGCGCCCGGTCGGGCTTGCCGTTGCGCTCGCCACCCTCGACAGCGCCGCCTTCGAGCGCTTTGCCGAGGCGCTGCCCGCCGGCCGCCATGCCGAACTCACGCTCGGCCTGCGCCCGAGCGACCTGCTGGCCGACACCACGGCCGCCGCGCGCCTGTTGCCGAGCCTGCGGCGGCGCGGATTCCGGCTGGCGCTGGATGACGCGGCGGCGGGCTTCCTCGCGCTCGTGCCCCCGGCGCGCCTTGGGCTTGATCTGGTGCGGCTGCGCTGGACGCCGGCCTTGCCCACCACCATGCCGGACACGCTGCAGGGCCTGCTGGCCGAATCCCCCGAACGCCTGGTGCTGACCGGCGTGGACCGCCCCGCCGCCGTCGCCTGGGGCTGGGAGGTCGGCTTCCGCCTGTTCCAGGGCCCGCTGGTGGAGCGCCGCCGCAGCGGCGCGTGAGGCCCAACCCGCACCCCGCCCGCGCGTTGGACGCGCATGCCCCCCCTGCCCACCCCCGGCCCGCCCGCCTTCCTCTTCGCCACCGGCATCGAGAATTCGAACCCGCGCATCCAGGGCGGCAGCTTGCGCGTGGATGAGATGGAACGCTGCGGCCATTACGCCCGCTGGCGCGAGGATTTCGACCTGGTGCAGGAGCTTGGCCTGACCTTCCTTCGCTACGGCCCGCCCATCCACCGCACCCTGCTCGGCCCCGGCCGCCATGACTGGGATTTCGCCGACCAGACCTTCGGCGAGCTGCACCGGCGCGACATCGTCCCGATCGTGGATCTCTGCCATTTCGGCGTGCCGGACTGGATCGGCGATTTCCAGAACCCGGATTTCCCGCGGCTCTTTGCCGACTATGCCGGCACCTTCGCGCGCCGCTTTCCCTGGGTGCAGCTGTTTACGCCCGTGAACGAGATGTACATCACCGCCCTGTTTTCCGCCCGCTATGGCTGGTGGAACGAACAGCTGACGTCGGACCGCGCCTTCGTCACCGCGCTGAAGCATGTCGTGCAGGCGAACATCCAGGCGATGCACGAGATCCTGCGCCACCGCCCCGACGCCATCTTCATCCAGTCCGAGAGCACGGAATACTTCCACGCCGAAAGCCCCGCCGCCATCGGCCCGGCCGAGCTCCGCAACGCCGAACGCTTCCTCTCGCTCGATCTCAACTACGGCCGCCGCGTGGACAGCGCGATGTACGAATACCTGATGGACAACGGCCTGACGCGCGCGGAATACCACTTCTTCCTCGCGAATTCGCCGATGAAGCGCCACTGCATCATGGGCAACGACTACTACTGCACCAACGAACACCTGGTGGCCCCCGATGGCCGCACGCATGCGAGCGGCGAGGTGTTCGGCTACGCCGTCCTCACGCGCCAATACCACGACCGCTACGCCCTGCCCGTGATGCACACCGAGACCAACCTGCGCGACGACCCCGACGGCAGCGCGGAGAACTGGCTGTGGAAGCAATGGGCCAATGTGCTGCGCGTGCGGAATGACGGCGTGCCGGTGATCGGCTTCACCTGGTATTCGCTGACCGACCAGGTGGATTGGGACACCGCCCTGCGGGAGCCGCGCGGGAACGTGGACAAGGTCGGCCTGTATGACCTCGACCGCCGCATCCGCCCCGTCGGCCGAGCCTATAAGCGCCTGGTGCAGCAATGGCGGGACGTGCTGCCCGCGCAATCGCTCTGCCTGCAAGTGCCGATCGTGATGCCGAGCGCCCACGACATTGACGGCCTGCCCGACGCCTACTGGTCCCGCCAAGCCGCGATGAGGCAGAAACGCGAGACGTAGAAGCGAGGGCTCTGCCCTCGCGCTCCCGCCGGGGACGATGATCGTCCCCGGACCCCACCATCAATTGGCGCGAGCCGGCCATG
>JBIKSZ010000264.1:0-4685 GCA_044348345.1 Roseomonas sp.
TGCCGGCCGTCGCGAAATTGAACCGGCCCGGATTGGCCCGGAGCAGGGCGACCAGCTCCTGCCCCGTGCGGGGCGCCATCTGCGGGTTCACGACCAGGACATAGGGGGAGAAGCCTGCGACGGCCACGCCGGTGAAGTCCCTGACCGTATCGTAGGGCACGCGCGCGACGATGGCGGGCACCGTGGAATGCGAGCTGTTGATCAGCACCGTGTACCCATCCGGCGCCGCCCGCGCGACATGCTCGGAGCCGATCACGCTGCCGGCGCCGGCGCGGTTCTCGACGACGACCGGCTGGCCGAGCGACTGGCTCGCGGCTTCGGCGACGATGCGGCCGACGATGTCGTTCGACCCGCCGGGGGCGAAGGGGACGATCAGGCGGATCGGGCGGTTCGGGCGCCAGGCCGGGGCGGGCTGGGCGCGGACGACCGACGGGGCAAGGCCGGCGGCCAGGGCCAGCGAAAGGGTGCGACGGCGGGTCTGCACGAGGACGTCTCCCAAGGTCCGGCTGCGCTCTGCCCGCAGCTGCGGCGCGCCGTTTCGTTTCTGGTCTGCGCTGCGGTCGCTGCCTGCATAACAGATCCGCGGCGCCGCGTCTGCCCACCCGCCGGGCCGGTGGCGGCCCCGTCAGCCCGGCGGCTGCAGCAGGCTCACATGAGCCGCCACGACCCGCCAGCCGGTGCCAGGAATGCGCACCCAGCTCTGGCTCTGCCGCCCCACCCGGTCACTGCCCACACGGCGGAAGGTGGTGTTGCAGGTGGCGAAGTCGCGCCCGTAGGTGGTGATCTCCGTCCGCACCAGCTCGCGCGCGAGCCCCGCCGGGCTGCGGCCAGCCCGGAAGGCCTTGATCTCGTCGTAGCCGTGCAGGTTTTCGGTCGCGCCATAGCGCAGCGTGTGCGGGCTGTCCCAGAACAGCTCGTCCAGCACCGCGACGTCGTTGGTGGTCAGCGCGGCCTCGTAGCGCATGAACTGGGCGGTGACCTCGGCCACAACCTCGGGGATATTGATCTCCATGGCGCTCACTCCGGCGGATTGGGGGATGCGACGACGCCGGCGCGTTCCAGCGCGGCGGCGACGCGGAACAGATCGGCTTCCCGCCAGGGGGCCGCGACCAGTTGGACGCCGATCGGCAGGCCAGCCGGCGCGCCGGCGGTGGCGGGATCGGCCAGCGGCACGACCAGCGCCGGCAGGCCGATGCAGGAGATGGGTTGGGTGAAGACGCCAAGGTTGGGGCGAACGGGAATCCGTTCCCCATCCACCTCGATCATCTCCTGCCCGATCGGTGGGGCGACATAAGGCGTGGCCGGCAGCACCAGCACATCGGCGTCATCGAACAGGCGCAGCGCCGCGGCGCGATAGGCCGCGCGGGCGCGCTGCGCCTGCAGCAGCCAATGCGCCGGCAGCAGCGCACCGGCCAGGAACCGGTCGCGCGTCATCGGGTCGAAGTCATCGGGCCGGGTGCGGAGATCGGGCAGGTGCAGGTTGCCGCCTTCGGCCATGGTGATCAGGAACGCCGCGGCACGGCCCTGCGCGGCGTGCGGCACCTCGACGCGCTGCGTGGCACAGAGCGCGCGCGCCACGATCTCGACCGCGGCGAAGCATTCGGCATGGCCGTTCCGCGCGAAATGCCCCGCACCGATGGCGATCCGCAGCCCCTCGGTCCCTGCACCGAGTAGGCCTGAGACAGGCTCGGCCGGACGCCATTGCTGCGCGGGGTCATCGACATCCGCGCCTTGCAGCACGTCATAGGCCAGCGCGAGGTCGGCAACATCTCGGGAAAAGGGGCCGAGATGGTCGAAGCTGCCGGCGAACAGATAGGACCCCGTGCGCGACAGCCGTCCATAGGTCGGCTTGAGCCCGAAGATGCCGCACAGCGAGGCCGGCACGCGGATCGAGCCATTGGTGTCGGAGCCCAGCGAGAGCGGCACCATCCCCGCCGCCACCGCCGCCGCCGATCCGCCCGAGGAGCCGCCAGCCATCCGCGTCACATCATGCGGGTTGCGCGCTGGGCCGTAATGGCTGTTCTCGGTGGTGAAGCCATAGGCGTATTCGTCCATGTTCAGTGCGCCGAGGCAGACCCCGCCCGCCGCAGCCAGGCGCCGCACCAGAAAGGCGTCGCGCGCCGCCGGCGGCCGGCCGCGCTCGATCACGGAACCGGCGAGCGTCGTGACGCCAGCAAGGTCAAACAGGTTCTTCACCGCGTAAGGTACGCCCGCGAGCGGCCCCGGGTCGCGCCCGGCGGCAACCGCCGCATCCACCGCCGCGGCCTCCGCCCGCGCGCGCGCGGCGGTCCGTTCGGTGAAGGCGTTGAAGCGATGGTCCCGCGCGGCGATGTCGGCGATGGCCTGCTCGGCGAGGTCCGCGGCGCGCTGCTTGCCGGCGCGGATCGCAGCCGCGGTCGCGACGGCGGAGATCATGCGCCGCTCCCGGGTGGCATCTCCCGCCCGGCCACGAAGACCGGCGCCTGTTCATCGGCCGGGCCGAGGGGCAGCGTCTCGACCAGCGCGGCCATGCGCGCCGCCAGCTTCAGATTGGCGGCGACACCTGGCAGGTGGCGATCATCGAGCGGCAGGCCGACCGCCGCGGCGGCCGCCTTCGCATAGGCTTCGGCGTCGAATTCGATGCTCATCGGACCACCAGTGCTCCACGGCCTACGGACGGAATGGCAGCCGGAGGAGCAACCTTCGTGCCGTGCGGGCCGCGGCGCAACCAGCCGTGCTCAGCACGCCTCCGCGGCGGCGGATTGACCAGTCGCTAAGCAGACCCGCCCGCCCAGGACGCAGAAACGGCGCCGAAGGGTCCCCTCCGGCGCCGTCCGCATCCTATGGCGATGTTGGCCACCGGGCGCGGCTGCGCCCGATGGCCCGTCCCGGGATCACGCCAGGTCGAAGCGGTCCAGGTTCATCACCTTGGTCCAGGCCGCCACGAAGTCGGCGGCGAACTTCGCCTGGTTGTCGGACTGGGCGTAGACCTCCGACAGCGCGCGCAGCTGGCTGTTGGAGCCGAAGACGAGATCCACGCGGGTGCCGGTCCACTTCACCGTGCCAGTGGCGCGGTCGCGGCCCTGGAACTCCTCCGCCGTCTCATCCGTCGGCGACCAGGCGGTGCCCATGTCGAGCAGGTTGACGAAGAAGTCGTTCGTCAGCTGGCCCGGACGGGTGGTCAGCACGCCATGCGGCGAGCCGGCATGGTTGGCGCCGAGCACGCGGAGGCCACCGACCAGCGCCGTCATCTCGGGCGCCGTCAGCGTCAGCAGCTGTGCCTTGTCCACCAGCTGCTCCTCGGCCGGGACCGTGAAGCGCGCCTTGCGGTAGTTGCGGAAGCCATCGGCCTCCGGCTCCAGCACGGCGAAGGACGCCGCGTCGGTCTGCTCGGCGGTCGCATCCGTGCGGCCCGGCGCGAAGGGCACCGTCACCGCATGGCCGGCCGCCTTCGCCGCAGCCTCGATCGCCGCAGCGCCCCCCAGCACGATGAGGTCAGCCAGCGAGACCTGCTTGCCGCCGGTGGCAGCGGCGTTGAACGCCTTCTGCACACCTTCGAGCTTCGCCAGCACCGCGGTGAGCTGGGCGGGCTGGTTCACCGCCCAATCCTTCTGCGGGGCCAAGCGGATGCGCGCGCCATTGGCGCCACCGCGGCGGTCGGAGCCACGGTAGGTCGAAGCCGAGGCCCAGGCCGTCTGCACGAGCTGCGAGACGGTCAGGCCCGCGGCCAGGATCTGCGCCTTCAGCGCGGCGATGTCGGCAGCATCCACCAGCTTGTGCGTCACCGGCGGGACGGGGTCCTGCCAGATCAGCTCCTCGGCGGGCACGTCGGAGCCGAGGTAGCGAACCTTCGGCCCCATGTCGCGATGCGTCAGCTTGAACCAGGCGCGCGCGAAGGCATCGGCGAACTGGTCCGGGTTCTTGTGGAAGCGCTCCGAGATCTTGCGGTACTCGGGGTCCATCTTCATCGCCATATCCGCCGTGGTCATCATCGGCGGGTGGCGCTTGGACGGGTCGTGCGCGTCCTCGACCAGCGTCCAGGCAGCGCGGTCCTTCGGGTGCCACTGATTCGCACCGGCCGGGGACTTGTGCAGCTCCCACTCATGGCCGAGCAGCATGTCGAAATAGCCCATGTCCCACGTGGTGGGGTTCGGCTTCCACGCGCCCTCGATGCCCGACGTGATGGCATCGCCGCCCTTGCCGGACTTGAAGGTGCTGAGCCAGCCGAAGCCCATCGCCTCGAGCGGCGCTGCCTCGGGCTCAGGGCCGACATGATGCGCGGGGCCGGCGCCATGCGCCTTGCCGAAGGTGTGACCACCCGCGACGAGGGCCACCGTCTCCTCGTCGTTCATCGCCATGCGCGCGAAGGTCTCGCGGATGTCGCGACCGGAGGCGATCGGGTCGGGCGTGCCGTTCGGGCCTTCGGGGTTCACATAGATCAGGCCCATCTGCACGGCCGCCAGCGGGTTCTCAAGCTGGCGATCGCCCGAGTAGCGCTTGTCGCCGAGCCAGCTGTCCTCGGTGCCCCAGTAGATGTCCTCTTCCGGCTCCCAGATATCCACGCGGCCGCCGCCGAAGCCGAAGGGCTTCAGGCCCATATCCTCAATCGCGCAATTGCCGGCCAGGATGAACAGGTCGGCCCAGCTGATCGTGTTGCCGTACTTCTGCTTGATCGGCCACAGCAAGCGGCGCGCCTTGTCGAGGTT
>JBIKSZ010000075.1:0-15337 GCA_044348345.1 Roseomonas sp.
TCGGAGTTCTCGCGCACGATCACCCAGTCGAGTTCCGGACCCGCGACGTTCCGCAGCGGGCTGACGATTCCGGGCAGGATGCGCGTCGGGCGGACATTCGCGTATTGGTCGAGCGGCTGGCAGATCGCGAGCCGGAGCCCCCACAGCGTGACATGGTCGGGGATGTCCGGTGCGCCCACCGCGCCGAACAGGATGGCGTCGAAGGCGCGCAGCTGATCGGCGCCATCGGCCGGCATCATCACGCCATGCTTCCGGTAGTAGTCGGAGCCCCAGTCGAAATCGGTGAACTCCAGCGCGAAGCCGCCATCGCGCTCGGCGCAGACCTTCAGCACCTCGACGCCGGCCGAGATCACCTCGGGCCCGATTCCATCCCCGCCCATCGCGGCGATCCGATAGCTGCGCATGCTCGGCTTCCTTTCTTCGTGCCGGCGCCGGCCCGCCATCCCTCTCGGGCCGCGCTTGACCTGGCACACCATCTTCCATGCAAGATGGCATGCGTGATAGACGGTGCCGCCGGCGAAGGTCAATCCGCCGCCCGTCCCCGCGGACCAGCCAGGGGGAAGGAAGGATCCCATGGTCACCCTGCGCAGCGACGCCGCCGCCCCGCCCGCCAAGGCCTCGCTCGTCGAGAACGCCTATGACGCGCTGAAATCGGCGATCCGCGACAATGTCTTCCCGCCCGGCTACCAGGGATCGGAGCAGGAGATCGCAACCCAGCTCGGCATGAGCCGCACGCCGGTGCACGAAGCGGTCATCCGCCTGCAGGAAGAAGGGCTGCTGCGCGTCCTGCCGCGGCGGGGCGTGCTGGTCTCAGCCATCTCGCCCGACGACATGCGCGAGATCTATGAGGTGATCATCGCGCTGGAATGCGCCTCAGCCGAGCTGATCGCCGCCATGCCGCCCGAACGCCGCGCGCCGATCGCGGAGGAACTCGCGGCCGTCAATGCCGCGATGGAGGCGGCGCTGGCGGCCGACAAGCTCGTCGCCTGGGCCGAGGCCGATGGGCGCTTCCATCAGTTGCTGGTGGAGCGCAGCGGCAATCGCCGCCTCGCGCGGATGTTCCACACCATCATGGACCAGTCGCACCGCGCCCGCATGCTGACGCTCAGACTGCGGCCGAAGCCGGCGGGCTCGGTGCGCGACCACGCCGCCATCCTCCGCGCGATCCGGAAGGGCGATGCCGAGACAGCACGCGAACAGACAAAGGCTCATCGAGTCCGCGCGCGCGACCAGCTGCTGCCGCTGCTGCGCCAGCTCGGCATGAACCACCTGTAGCTGCGGGCATGCTCCCCAGGCGGGATCGCCGCTGATAGGCTCGCACCCCGGACGCGGGACATGACCCTTTGACCGAAACGCGCTTCACCGCCTGGATCGTCGCGGCCCAGGTGCTGGTGCAGATCGGCGCCTTCAGCCTGCCGGCGCTGCTGCCGGTGTACATGGACCGCTGGTCGCTCTCGGCGACAGAGGCCGGCTGGCTCGTCGGCGCCTTCTTTGCCGCCTATGTCCTTGCCGTGCCGGTGCTGGTGGCGCTGACGGATCGTCTGCCGGCGCGCAGCGTCTATTTGGTCGGCGCCGCAGCGACCGCGCTGTCGCATCTCGGCTTCGTCGTCGCCGACGGGTTCTGGAGCGCGCTGATCCTCCGCGTCATAGGCGGGATCGGCTGGGCGGGCTGCTACATGCCGGGGCTGAAGGCCATTACCGACCGGCTGGAGGGCGCGGCCCAGACGCGCGCGGTCTCCTGGCACGCGGCCGGCGTCGGCATTGCCGGTGCGGCCTCCTTCGCCGTGGCCGGCGCGCTGGACGCGTTGGCGGGTCCCGAAGCGGCCTTCCTGTTCGGCGGCGCCTGCGCGGCACTCGCTTTCGTCATCGGCGCGGTGGTGATGCCGGGTGCGGCGGGGCGCCGCGCCGCAGCACCGGCGGCGCTGCTCGACTTCCGGCCGGTGTTCCGCAACCGCGCCGCCATGGCCTGGATTGCCGGCTACACGGCCCATACCTGGGAACTCGGCGCGCTCCGCGCCTGGGGCGTGACCTTCCTGGTCGCGGTCATTGCCACTCAGAGCGCGCCGAGCTGGCTGCCGGGCCCGAACCTTCTGTTCACGGCGGCCGGCCTCGCCGGCGTCGCCTTCTCCGTCTGGGGCAATGAGACCACGCGGCGCTTCGGCCGTCCGCGCGTCGTCGCCGCGGCAATGGGTGCGGGCGCGGTGCTGTCGGTGTTGGCGGGCCTCTCCGCGCTGGTCTCGGCACCGCTCGCGGTGCTGTGCGTGCTGGCCTGGAATGCGGCGATCTATCTCGACAGTGCGGCGCTGACCGCCGGCACGGTACAATCGGCCGAGAAGGAGCGCCGCGGCGCGACCATGGGCCTGCACAGCATGTGCGGCTATGCGGGCGGCTTCGTGGGACCGATCGGGGTTGGCGTCGCGCTGGACTTGGCAGGACCCGAGGCAGTGCTCGGCTGGGCGCTCGCCTTCGGCCATATCGCGCCGGTGACGCTGCTCGGGCTCTGGGCGGTGCGCCGGCTCGGCCGCGCCGGGTAGCGTTCCACCGGCCTCAAGGCTTTGCGGGGGCCGGCGCAGCGCAGAACCACACACGGCTTCACTTCTTTGCGCCACGTCCCCCGCCTGCGCAGCGTGTCCCGCGATGGCGTGGAGCGCTGGCCCGGGCCCTGTCTCCAAGCTACGCCCGACCCGTGTTCGGTCGGAGCGCGTCGGCTTTGCCCCACACGGAAACAACACGGCTCCGGGAGGCCGCTGCAGGTGCCGTCGCCGCCCTCGATGAGGCGGACCGGTTCTCCGTGGAAACGCGCGACCTGCCGCCCGCGATCCGCTTCGACGCCTGGCGCGCCTTCTGGGAACCGACAGTGCATGTCGCGGCGCCGCCGACAGGCACGATGGGCTTCCGCGGCCATGCTCGCCTGCGGCCGCTTGGCCGCTATCTCCTGCTCGATGCGGAGGCGGAGGCCGCCGGCTACCGCCGCGCCCGCAGCCAGGGGCTGCGCGACGGGCTTGATCACTGGCTGGTCACGCTGCGCTTGTCGGACGCCACGGGCGAGGCGGTGGAGCTCCGCCTTGGCTCCCTCTCGCTCGGCTTCGGCCTGCGGGCGCTGCACGGGCGGTGGTGCGGCGTCTTCATCCCGCCGGAACGCCTGCCGCAGCTCGCCCCCGTCTTCGCCAGCTCGCGCGCCGTGCCGGTCCTCAGCCCGGCCGCGCGGATGCTGGGCGGCATGCTGCCGCGCATCGCCGCCTCAGCCGACGCGATCGCCCCCTCCGACGCGCCACGGCTGGAGGCAGCGCTGTCCTCCATGCTGACGGCCTGCCTGATGGATTGGGAGATGCGCCCGGCCTCCACCCGCCAACAGCTGGAGGCGGCACGGCGCGCGCGCGTCACTGCGCTGGTGGATGCCGCCCTCGACGATGCCGATCTTTCCCCGGCGACGCTCGTCGAGCGGTCGGGCATCTCGCGCTCGGAACTCTACCGCTGCTTCGCACCAGCCGGCGGGATTGCGCGCGTCATCCAGTTGCGCCGACTGCGCCACGCCTATCGCGAGTTGGCGCGCGCCGATGGCCCGGCCACTGTCAGCCGCATCGGGGAGGCCGTGGGCTTCTTCGACCCGTCGAGCTTCACCCGCGCCTTCCGCCGCGAATTCGGCTGCACGCCGAGCGAGGTTCTGGCGCGCCGCACGACGCCGGCCGCGCGCCCCATGCCGGGCCTCGCCGCCGCGCTTGGCTGCCGCTAACCCCAGCCGGTATCGGCTATCTGCACAATCCTATTGCACAAGGGGCGCCGGCCTCTGTCGGGCCGGCGCCGCCCTGGGCTCGCCCTCAATCGATCCGGATATTGGCGCGCTGGATCACGTCGCTGAACACCGTCCGCTGATCGCGCAGATGCGCGGCCATGCCGTCGGTATCCTTGTAGGTCGGCTCCACGCCCGCGGCCGCCATGCGCTGCACCAGCGCCTGGTTCTGCATCGCATCGCGGACCGCACCGGCCAGGCGGCTGACGATGGGACCCGGCGTCCGCGCCGGCACCATCACGCCAAGCCAAGCGCCGAGGTCCAGCCCCTCCAGCCCCGGCACGCGCGACATCGGCGGCACATCCGGCGCCAAGGTGCTGCCATTGAGCAGCGAAATGCCGAGCGCCCGGAGATTGCTGGAGCGGATGACCGGCTGGGTGGCGGCCAGCGTCTCGACCACATAGTCCACATGCCCACCCACGACGGCCGCCGTGCCCGCGGCGCTGCCGGTGAAGGGCACATGCGTCACATCAAGGCCGAGGCGGCGGTTGATCGCCTCCGCCACCAGATGCGCTGTTGCGCCGGTGCCGGAGGAGGCAAAGCTGTACCGCCCGGGGTTGGCCCGCACCACGCGGATGAACTCCGCCATGTTGTTCGCCGGGAAGCCGTTGCGGATCACCAGCAGATACGGGGAGTTGCCGGCCATGGCGACGGGCAGCAGGTCGCGCTCTGCGTCGAAGGGCACGCGCTGCAGCAGCGGCGCGACGCTGACCGGGCCGGAAGAACCGGCGAGCAGCGTGTACCCATCGGGCGCGGCCTTGGCGACGACGTCGGTGCCGATCGTGCCCCCTGCCCCGGGGCGGTTTTCCGGCACCACGGGCTGGCCGAGGGACTGCGACAGCGATTCCGCGATCAGCCGCCCCATGATGTCGGTTGCCTGGCCCGCGGGCCAGGGGATCACCATGCGAAGCGGGCGTGTTGGATAAGCCTGTGCTAGCGCCGGGCGCGGCAGAGAGCCCCCCGCGGCAATTGCGCCAAGCGCGGCTGCGCGCAGCAATGTCCTGCGTTCCATCGGTACGTCCCTCAAGCGCCGTGCCTGCATGGGCACGGCGTCATGCATCTGTACGCCGCGATCCCGGCGCATCCCGAGCCTAGCCGCAACACTGCACCGACCGGAAGTCCCCGTGCGCGATTGACGCAACAGGGGGCGGGTGGAAGCATCGCGCCCTGGAATTGGGGGAAGCGGTCCGCGTCGCATGACGGAACAGCGCGCGCCAAAGGCGGCCTTGCCGCTCGCAGGTCTTTGCGTCTTTGAATTCGGCCACAGCGTGGCCGCGCCTTTCGCCGGCCAGATCCTCGGCGACATGGGCGCCGAGGTGATCAAGGTCGAGAAGCCGGCCGGCGACGATGCGCGCCGCTGGGGCCCGCCCTTCTGGGAGGGCGAGAGCGCGACCTTCCAGGCGCTCAATCGCGGCAAGCGATCCCTCTGCCTCGACCTGCGCGACGCGGCGGCGATCGCACGGCTCAAGGCGTTGATGATCGAACGCGGCGATGTGGTGCTGCAGAATATGCGGCCGGGTCAGGCAGAGTCGCTCGGCCTCGGGGCGGAGGCGCTGCTGGCCGCGAAGCCGTCCCTCATCTGCTGCAACCTGGGCGCCTTCGGCCGCACCGGGCCGCTGGCGCAGGCACCGGGCTATGACCCGCTGATGCAGGCCTTCGGCGGCTTGATGAGCGTGACGGGCGAGCCTGGCCGCCCTGCCGTGCGGGTCGGTGTCTCCATGGTGGATATGGGCACCGGGATGTGGGCGGTGATCGGCATCCTCGCCGCGCTGCAGCGCCGTGCCGCGACGGGCATCGGCGGCGTCGTGGACGTATCGCTGTTCGAGACGGCTGCGGCGTGGATGAGCGTGCCGGTGGCGCAGTTCCTCGCCTCTGGCGAAGCGCCGGAACGGCAGGGCTCGGGCGCGCAGGGCATCGTGCCCTATCGCGCCTATCGCACCCAGGATGGGGAGTTGGTGGTCGCCGCCGGCAATGATGCGCTGTTCCGCGCGCTGGCCGTGGCGCTGGAGCGCCCCGAGTGGCTGGAGGACCCGCGCTTCCGCAGCAACCCGGACCGCGTGGCGCACCAGACGACGCTCTATCCGATGATCGAGGCGGAGATGGCGAAGCGCCCGACCGCGGATTGGATGGCGCGGCTCGACAAGGCCGGCATCCCCTGCGCGCCGGTCCAGGATGCAGGCGCGATGCTCGACCACCCGCAGACACAGGCGCTCGGGCTGTTGCAGGCGCTGCCGGGCACGGCGGTGCGGACCATCGGCCTGCCAGTGTCCTTCGACGGCCAGCGGCCCGAACCGCGTGGCCCGGTGCCGCGGCGCGGGGCGGACAATGCGCTGATCGGCGGCGATCCCGGATGAACCGGTCTCGACGGAGGCCGGCGATCACGCAGGCGCCACCCGCGATGAAAAGCAAAGGCGCCCGCACCGGGCGGCAGGGGTAGGATATGGACGAAAATACAACGGGCGGCAGCGCCCTGATGTCCCTTGAACAGGATTACCCGGAGATCCGCGACAGCGTGCGCCGCATCTGCGCGAACTTCCCCGGCGCCTATTGGCGGGATTTGGAGAAGCGCGAGGAATACCCGACCGAATTCGTCCGCGCGGTCACGGAAGCCGGCTATCTCGGCGCCCTGATCCCCGAGGAGTATGGCGGTTCCGGCATGCCGATCCGCGCGGCTGCGGTGATCCTGGAGGAGATCCACGCCAGCGGCTGTTCCGCCGGTGCCTGCCACGCGCAGATGTACATCATGGGCACGCTGCTGCGGCATGGCAGCGAGGCGCAGAAGCGCCTCTACCTGCCCCAGATCGCCAGCGGCGCGCTGCGCCTGCAGGCCTTCGGCGTGACCGAGCCCACCAGCGGCTCCGACACCACGAGCCTCCGCACCCGCGCGGTGCGAGAGGGCGACCACTACATCGTCACCGGCCAGAAGGTCTGGACCTCGCGCGCGCTGCATTCCGACCTGATGCTCCTGCTCGCGCGCACCACGCCGCGCGACCAGGTGCAGAAGAAGACGGACGGGCTGTCGGTCTTCCTCGTGGATATCCGGGAGTCGCTCGGGAAGGGCATGGAGATCCGCCCCCTGCCCGCGATGATCAACCACAACACCACCGAGGTCTTCCTCGATGGGCTGCGCGTGCCGGCCGCCAATCTGATCGGCGAGGAAGGGCGCGGCTTCCGCTACATCCTGGATGGCATGAATGCCGAACGCGTGCTGGTCGCCTCCGAGGGCCTCGGCGATGCGCGCTGGTTCATCCGCAAGGCCTCGGCCTATGTGAATGAGCGCGTGGTGTTTGATCGCCCGATCGGCCGCAACCAGGCAGTGCAGTTCCCCATCGCCCGCGCGCATGTGGAGACCGAGGCGGCGGAGCTGATGATCCGCAAGGCCGCCGCGCTGTTCGATGCCGGCCTGCCCTGCGGGGCGGAGGCCAACATGGCGAAGCTACTAGCGTCCGAGGCCTCCTGGCACGCGGCGGAAGCCTGCCTGCAATGCCATGGCGGCTTCGGCTATGCCCGCGAATACGATGTGGAGCGCAAATGGCGCGAGACGCGGCTGCTCCAGACCGCGCCCATCTCCACCAACATGGTCCTCGCCTTCGTAGGCGAGCATGTGCTCGGCATGCCGCGCACCTATTGAAGGAGGACAGCGATGACCGGACTGACCCAGGCGATCGGTGCCTATGCCGCGAGCGCGCCGAAGGCACCGCCGGCCGACCTGATGCCGCTGCTGCGCGCCGCCTTTATCGACACGCTGGGCACGATGATCGCGGGACGCGACGAGCCGGCCGTGGCGCTGCTGCGCGCGCATCTGGCCGAACGCGGCGCGACCGCAGCCGAGGCCTCCGTGCTGCTCGGCGCGGAACGTGCCCATTCCGCCGACGCCGCGCTGATCAACGGCACGGCGGCGCATGCGCTCGACTATGACGATGTGGCGCTGGCGGGCCATCCCTCCACCGTCTTGGTGCCCGCGATCCTGGCCGAGGCGCAGCGCATCGGCGCAACCGGCGCACGCGCCATGGCGGCCTATCTGGTGGGCTACCAAGTCTGGGCCGAGCTGGTCGCGCGCGAGCCCGACAAGCTGCATGAGAAGGGCTGGCACCCCACGGCGGTGTTCGGCACCGTCGGTGCGGCCGCCGCGCTGGCTGCGCTGCACGGCATGGACGCCGCGCGCGCGACGCAGGCCGTGGCACTTGCGGGCAGTATGGCCGGCGGGCTTGTCGCCAATTTCGGCAGCATGACCAAACCGCTCCATGCCGGGCGGGCCGCCGCGGCGGCGGTGGAGGCCGTGCGCCTAGCCGCGCGCGGCTTCTCCGCCTCCCCCGATGCGCTCGAACATCGTGCCGGCTTCCTGGCGGCGCTGTCGCCGAAGGGGCGCGTGGATCGCGCGGGGCCGGACAGCCTGGGCCAGGTGCTGCGCATCCGCGACATCGGGCTGAATGTGAAGCGCTATCCGATGTGCTACGCCACGCACCGCACCATCGACGGCGTTCTCGACCTCGTGACGCGCCACGAGCTGCGGCCCGAGGATATCGCCGCTGTGGAGGCCAGCATCGGCGAGACGCAGGCCTCCATGCTACGGAACGGCGCGCCCAAGACGGGGCTGGAGGCGAAGTTCAGCCTGGAATTCGCCGTCGCCGCCGCCGTGGTGGCCCGCTCGGTCGGGCTTGGCGAATTGACGGATGGCTTCGTCGGCCGGCCGGAGGTCCGCGCGATTTTCCCGAAGGTGAGCATCACGACGCGCGACACGCGCTGCCCCATCGACCCGACCTTCGCGGAGACGGACCGCGTCATCCTCCGCACCACCAAGGGCGAGGTCCTGGACAGCGGCGAAATCCGCTTCCCGCGCGGCAATGCGCACAACCCGATGGCGGAAGCGGAACTGCACGCCAAATTCGCCGACTGCACGCGCGGCTGGAATGGCGGCGGTCTTCTGCTTGAACAATTGTCGCGGCTGGAAACGTTGCCCGGTCTTGCCGCGCTCGGCGGCAGCCGGGCGTAACGAGAGGGCGGATCGTCCGGCGCGCCGCGGTGCGGCGGGAGGGATAGCAAGCCTCCGGGCCGGCGATCAGGACTCAGGTGCCCGCTGGCCAAAGAGGCACAGCGATACCGGCCTGGCGCCCGGCCGCGTTCGGTGCGTCAGCCCAGCCGCCGCCCGATTTCCTCGCAGAGCGCCGCGGCGAAGGCCTGGGTGCCGAGAACACCGCCCAGGTCAGGCGTGCGGCGCGTCGGGTCCGTCAGCAACACGTCGATTGCCTGCTCGGTCACCTCGGCGGCACGAGCGAAGTTCTCCCGCCCCGGCGCGCGGCGTGCGAGCCAGCCCAGCAGCATCGCCGCCGAGAGAATGAGCGAGACCGGGTTCGCCCGGTCCTGCCCGGCAATATCGGGCGCCGAGCCGTGCTGCGCCTGCGCCATGCCATGCGTGTCGGACACATTCGCCGAACCCGCGAGGCCAAGGCTACCCGACAGTTCCGATGCCTCGTCGGACAGGATGTCGCCGAACATGTTGGTGGTGACGACCACGTCGAAGCGCTGCGCATCGCGGACCAGCAGCGCCGCCATGCTGTCGATCAGCTGCTCCTCATAGGCGATGTCCGGAAAGTCCTGCGCGACCTTGCGGACCTCGCGCAGGAACAGCGCCTCCGACACCTTGAGGACATTCTGCTTGTGGACGGCCGTCACCTTCGCCCGCCGCCGCGCCGCCAGCTCGAACGCCGCGCGGGCAATGCGGCTGGAGCCTTGGGCGGTGATCTTGCGCACGGATAGCGCGAGATCGGGGGTGGGCATGAACTCGCCAATGCCGAGATGCATGTTGCGGTCGGCGTAGAAGCCTTCTGTGTTCTCCCGCACGATCACCAGGTCCATCGGCGTGCGCCCGTAATGCGGCAGGCCATCGCGCGAACGCGCCGGGCGGATATTGGCATAGAGATCGAGCGAGAGGCGCAGCTCGCCGGAGAGGTTGATCCCGCCCTCCGCGCGCGGCGGGTAATCGGCATGGGAGACGGGGCCGAGGATGATGCCGTCGGCTGCGCGGCACGCCTCCATCACGCCCTCGGGCATCGTCGTGCCGACCCGCTTCAGCGCGGCGAGGCCGATCTCATGCTGCGCATACCTCAGCCCGAGGCCGAGATGACGGTCGAGGCAGCCGAGCACCTGCAGCGTGGCGGCGGTGATCTCGGGGCCGATCCCGTCACCGGGGAGAACGACGAAGCGCATGGGCGCCGCTCTAGCCGCAACGGACGGACATGCCGCCATCCACGACAAGCTCCGTCCCGGTGACGAAGCGCGCCTCATCCGAAGCCAGGAACAGCACGGCCGCCGCCGTGTCGCGCCCATCGCCGGCGAAGCCCATGGGGATACGGGACAGGCGTTGCTTCACCAGCGCCTCCACATCGCCGCCGGCGCGCTGGCCGGCCAGACGCACCTCGACCATCGGCGTGTGCATCTGCCCCGGCACCACGGTGTTCACGCGGATGCCCCGGGCCGCGTATTGCACGGCGACGACGCGCGACAGCTGGATCACGCCCGCCTTGGACGCCGCGTAGCCGACCTGCGCCGCGCCGGTCCAACGAATGCCGGAAGTGGAGGCGAGGTTCACCACCGCACCACCACCCTGCCCTTCCATCACCGGCAGGACATGCTTCAGCATCAGGAAGACGCTCTTGAGGTTGGTGTCGATCTGGAGGTCCCAGACCTCCTCCGCCATCTCCACCGGGCCGCCGGCGGCCGAGCCGCCGACATTGTTCACCAGCACGTCGATCCGTCCATGCCGCGCCGCGATATCGGCCACGCAGCGCGCGATCGCGGCATGGTCCGTGACGTCGAGGATACCGGGCTCGAAGCGGCCGCCCTCCGAGGCGATGCGCTCGGCCGTCTCGGTCATCGCATCGGCGTTGCGATCGAGGCCGATGACGGTCGCCCCCTCGCGCGCCAAGCCCACGGCGATGGCGCGGCCATTCCCCCAGCCGGGGCCGACGCAGCCCGCGCCGGTGACGACCGCAACCTTGCCTTCAAAGCGGCGGGACATGCTCTCACTCCACACGGATGTTGGCCGCCTGCGCCACCTCGCGCCAGCGCGCGATATCGGCCAGGACGAAGCGGTCGCCGCCTTCAGGCGGCAGGTTGCCGGGGGTCGCGCCTTCCTGCGCCAGCGTCTGCGCAAAGCGGCCTTCGGTGATGGCGGCGTTGGCCGCGGCGTTGAGGCGGGTGCGGATCGTCTCAGGCAGGCCGCGCCGCGCGATCAGCCCCCACCAGATGCCGGCTTCGTAGTCGAGGCCGGAGCTACGCGGCGTCGGCGCGACAGGGCCCGAGGCAGGCACGGCTTCCGTCGTCCAGCCCAACAGCTTGAGCCGCCCCGCGGCAACCAGCCCGGCCGCGGCGGGCATGGAGGTAAAGGTCAGCTCGATCGTGCCCGCGACCATGTCGTTCAGCACCGGCCCGGTGCCGCGATAAGGCACATGCACCATGTCGAGCCGCCCAGCGCGCAGCGCGAACAGCGCGCCGGCCATGTGGCCGATGCTGCCCGGCCCGGCGGACCCGTAATGCACCCGGCCCGGGTTCGCACGAATGAAGGCGACGGCCTCCGCCATGGTGTTCGGCGCGAAGCTGGGCGCGGCGAGCATCACCAGCGGCGCAGAGGCCAGCAGCGCCGCCGTCTCAAGGTCTCGCGTGGCGTCATAGGGCGTGGCCTGCACCGCCGCGCTGGTCGCGAAGGTGGAGGAGGTGACGAGCAGCGTGTGGCCATCCGCCGGCGCGCGCGCGACCTCTGCCGTGCCGATCGTGCTGCCCGCACCACCGCGATTATCCACCACGAAGGATTGGCCGAAGGCGCGCGCCAGCGCTTCGGCGAGCGGCCGCGCGATGGCGTCGTTGCTGCCGCCCGGCGGGAAGGGAACGATCACGCGCACTGGCCGCGCGGGCCAGTCGGTCTGGGCCAGCGCGGGCAGCGCCAGCAGCAGCGGCGCGGCGGCGAGAAGGGTGCGACGGCGCATGGCGAGAGTTCTCAATCCAGCACGATGTTCGCGGCCTGCGCCACGCGCCGCCAGCGTGCGATCTCAGCGCGCTGGAAGGCGGCGTAGGCCGCGGGCGTGCCGCCTGCGACAGTGTAGCCGCCCTGCTCCAGCGTCTGCGCCACCGCGGGCTCGCGCAGGATGGCGGTGATCTCGGCAGCGATCCGCTCGCAAAGCGGCGCGGGGGTTCCGGCCGGCGCCATCACCGCCTGCCAGGAGCTGACGTCGAAATCCGGCAGTCCTGCCTCGGCCGCGGTGGGCACGCCAGGCAGCAGCGGGCTGCGCTCGGCAGCGGTGACCAGCAGCGCGCGCAGCCGGCCCTCGCGCACCGCGCTGATGATGGAGCCGAGCCCCTGGAAGGAGATCTGCACCGTGCCCGAAAGCTGGTCCATTACCGCCGTGGCACCGCCGCGAGAGGGCACATGCGTCGCCTCCGTCCCCGTCATCTGGGTGAACAGCTCCATAGTCAGATGCGGGGAGGAGCCGATGCCGCTGGTCGCGTGGAAGACCTGGCCGGGCCGCGCCTTCATCCAGGCGACGAGTTCGGCCAGCGTCGCAACAGGCGCGACCTGCGGGTTCACCACCAGCACATTCGGCGTGGTCACCGCAAGCGTCACCGGCGCGAAATCCGTCAGCGGATCATAGCCCGGATTGCGATACAGCACGGTGTTGAGCGCGAAGACGCCGATCGAGCCGACCATCATCGTGTGCCCGTCCGGCGCTGCGCGCGCCAGCATCCGCGCGGCCAGCTGGCCATTGGCGCCGGGGCGGTTCTCGACGACGACGGATTGACCGAGCCGCTCCGCCAGCCTTGTGTTGAAGGCGCGCGCGGCGATGTCGGAGGCGCCGCCCGGCGCGAAGGGCACCAGCAGCGTCACCGGCCGCGTCGGCCAGGCCGGCTGCGCAGAAGCGGCACTGCCAAGGCCCAAGCCGGCCGCAAGGCCCAAGGCGTGCCGGCGCGTCAGGCGCTGCATGAGCATCCGTCCCGTTTCCTTCCCTCCCCGGCAGCTAAGGACGGATTTTCGCCACGCGCAACCAGCTTCCGGCACGCGAAACTCTGGCATAGGCTGATCGCGTGAGGAAACCCAGGACCAGCAGTGCCCCCGCAAGGCCGGCGCGCCCAGCCCGTGCGGCCGCGGAGCCCGACGGCAATGTGCGAGCGGTGGACCGCGCACTGGCACTGCTGCTCGCCTTCCGCGACGACGAGGCCGCGCTGCCACTGGTCGAGTTGGCGCGCCGCGCTGGGCTGCATCTGACCACCGCGCTCCGGCTGATCGGCACGCTGGAGGCGCAGGGCTTCGTCCAGCGCGTGCCCTCCGGCGGCTATGCGCTCGGCGCGCAATTGCTGGTACTCGGCGAGCGGTTCCGACGCGGCTTACGGATCGAGGACCAGGTGATGCCCGCGCTCGATCGGCTGCGCACGGAAAGCCGGGAGAGCGCCGCCTTCTTCGTGCGCGAGGGCACCGCCCGTCGCTGCCTGTTCCGCCTCGACAGCCCTCAGCCGGTGCGCACCATCGCCCGCGTCGGCGAGGTCGCGCCGCTCGGCATCGGCGCGCATGGTCGTGCATTGGTGGCGTTGGAAGCGCCGGCGGCGCTGCGCCTGCCCATCGTCAGCCGCGGCGAGCGCCTGGCTGAGGTCGCGGCCATCGCGGCGCCCGTGCTGGATGCGCGCGGCGCCATCGCCGGCTCCATCGGCATCACCATGCCGCTCTATCGCTTCGACGCGGCGGCGGAGGCACTCTGCCTGCCGCTGGTCTTGCGCGAAGCCATCGCCCTCACCCGCGCGCTGGGCGGCGATCCGTCACCGATTGCCGCACGCGGCTGACAGCCAGGAGAACCACCATGCCACGCCTCGACCTGCCGCCTGAGGACGCGATGACGCCGGAGCAGAAGGAGGCCTGCGCCGAGGCCGTCGCCGGCATCCGCGGCCGCGTGCCGGCGCCGATGGTCGCCTGGCTGCAGAGCCCCGAATTCGCCCGCCGCGGCCAGAAGCTCGGCGAGTTCCTGCGCTACCAGACGACGCTGGAGCCGCGCCTGTCGGAGCTCGCGATCCTGGTCTGCGCCCGGCATTGGACCTCGCACCACGAATGGGTGGCCCACAAGCGCGAGGGGCTGAAGGCCGGCATGGATCCCGAAGTGATCGCGGCCATCGCGGCCCGCCGCGCGCCCAGCCTGGCGAATGAGCGGGAAGAAGCGGTCTATGAGATCGCGCGCACCCTGCTCGCCACGGCCCGCGTGCCGAAGCCGCTGTACGAGCGCGGCGTCACCGTGCTCGGCGAGCGCGGGATGGTCGAGCTGGTCGGCATCCTCGGCTATTACTGCATGGTCGCGCTGACGCTGAACACCTTCGAGCTTGGCCTGCCCGGCAGCATCTCGCCGGAACTCGAGGATCCGGACTTCGCCGCGTGAGCACCGCCGCCCATCAGCACCAGATCCCGGTGCGCGCGGCATGGCTGGCCACGACGCAGGAGGAGGCGCTCGATCCCGCCCAGCCCATCATAGACCCGCATCACCACCTGTGGGATCAGCCTGGCTGGCGCTACCTGCTGGATGAGTTGCTGGCCGATCTCCGCACCGGCCACGACGTGCGCGCAACCGTCTATGTGCAGTCCGCACGGTCCCTGCTGCGCGCCGACGGGCCGGCAGAGATGCGCGCGGTGAACGAGACCGAATTCGCCAATGGCGTCGCGGCGATGTTTGCCTCCGGCACCTATGGCCCGCTGCGCGCCTGCGCCGGGATCGTGGGCGCGGCGGATCTCCGCCTTGGCGATGCCGTGCGCCCGGTGCTGGAGGCACATCTGCGCGCCGGTGGCGAGCGGTTCCGCGGCATCCGCCACATCGCCGCCTGGGATCCCGACCCGACGATGCTGAACCCGGCCTATGCCCCGGCCGAAGACATGCTGGACAGCCCCGGTTTCCGCGCCGGCTTCGCGCATCTTGGCGCGCTGGGGCTCAGCTTCGACGCCTGGCTCTATTTCCACCAGCTGCCGCGGCTTGTGGCGCTGGCGCGGGCCTTCCCGGCGACGCCGATCGTGCTCGACCATTGCGGCGGCATCCTCGGCATCGGGCGTTATGCCGGGCAGCGCGATGCCGTCTTCGCCACCTGGTCCGAGCACATGCGCGACCTCGCCGCCTGCCCGAACGTCATGGTCAAGCTCGGCGGCCTCGGCATGCGGCTGCCCGGCTTCGGCTTCGAGCAGCGGCCGCAGGCGCCCAACTCCGCCGTTCTGGCCGACTCATGGCGCCCCTGGATGGAGCGCTGCATCGAGCTGTTCGGCGCAAGCCGCTGCATGTTCGAGAGCAACTTCCCGGTGGACAAGGGCAGCTACGCCTATGCCATCGGCTGGAACGCGATGAAGCGCATCGCGGCCGGTGCCAGCGCCGAGGAGAAGGCCGATCTCTTCTGGCGCAGCGCCGCCCGCTTCTACCGACTGCCCGATATCGGCTGACACGCGAAAGGGAGAAACGACCATGAAGCTTGGCAAGATCCTTGGGGCCGCACTCGGCGCGCTGGTGGCGCTGCCAGCCGCCGCGCAGGAGGCCTTCC
>JBIKSZ010000265.1:0-4646 GCA_044348345.1 Roseomonas sp.
CCGAGCACGATGGCTTCCGGATCCACCAGATTCACCACCGCCGCCAGCGCCCGGGCCAAGCGGTCCGCGTGACGATCAAGCGCGGCCTTGGCGTGCGCATCGCCGGCCGCGGCGCGGGCGGGCAGGCCGGAGGCATCGCGCGCGCCCGGCCCGTCGACCTCGGCGGCCAGCGCGGGGCCGCAGAGGAAGCTCTCGATGCAGCCCCGCTGCCCGCACCAGCAGGCGGGGCCGGGGAAGTCCGCCGGCGTCATCCAGGGCAGGGGGTTGTGCCCCCATTCGCCCGCGACCCGGTTGCGGCCTTCGACGATGCGCCCGCCCACCACCAGGCCGCCGCCGACGCCGGTGCCGAGGATGACCGCGAAGACACTGCCGAAGCCCGCGCCGGCGCCATCCGCGGCCTCGCTCTTCGCAAGGCAATTCGCATCGTTGGACAGCCGCACGGGCCGCCCGAGCCGGGCTTCGAGATCGGCGCCGAATGGGCGGCCGTTCAGATGGGTGGAATTGGCGCCGCGGACCAGCCGCGTCGCCGGGTTCTCGCTGCCGGGGATGCCGAGGCCGAGGCTGGCGCGGGCGCCGATCTCGACCTCCGCGCCCTCCACCAAGCCCGCGATGGCGGCGATGGTGCCGGCATAGTCGCCGGGCGCGGCGACGCGCCGGCGCAGTCGCGCGGTACCCGTGCCGTCCAGCGCCGCGATCTCGATCTTGGTGCCGCCCAGATCCACCCCGAGCCGCCAGCCGGGGGAGGCTCCGTTCCGTTCTGTCATGGCGCGAAAGTGGCCCGTCCGGGTGCGTCACGGCAAGCGCCGGTCCTCTGGCGGCGCTTGCCCGCGGGCGCGGGCGGTGCTGGATTCGGGGGATGGTGGACACGACGCTTGATGTGCAGGGGCTGACCTGCCCGCTGCCGGTGCTGAAGGCGAACAAGGCGCTGCGCTCGCTGCCGGCGGGGGCGCGGCTGGTGGTGCTGGCGACCGACCCGGCCAGCGTGAAGGATTTTCGGGCCTATGCGGCCGAGACCGGCCATGCGCTGGTGGCTTTCAGCGAGGAGAAGGGCGTGTTCCGCTTCACGCTGAAGAAGCGCGAGGAGCCAGGGTGATCGCGCGCGCGCGACCCTGGGCCGCGCATGCGGCCCCGCGCGGCGACCGCCCGCATGGCCCGGCACGCCATGCCTGAGGCGCGCAAGCCACGAGGCGCACTGCGCCGAGGGCGGAGCCGGCGCCCGGCGCCTGAGGGCACACAAAAATGACCGTGTTGCTGTATACGCACCGCGTCTGCCTGCAGCACGACCCCGGGCCGCAGCATCCGGAATGCCCCGACCGTCTGCGGGCCGTGCTGCGCGCGCTGGAGACGGAGGAGTTCTCCGACCTGCTGCGCGACGAAGCCCCGCAAGCGACGGTGGAGCAGCTCACCCGCGTCCATCCCCCCCGCTATGTCGAGGCGATCCTCGGCATTCGGCCGGAGGCGGATGACAGCGTGGCGCTCGACGCCGACACGGTGATGAACTGGGCGAGTGCGGAGGCGGCGCTGCGCGCGGCCGGCGCGGCGGTCGCCGGCGTGGATGCCGTCTGCCGGGGCGAGGTGCGGCGGGTTTTCTGCGCGACCCGCCCGCCTGGCCATCATGCCGAGCCCGCCCGGCCGATGGGCTTCTGCTTCTTCGCCAATGCCGCGGTCGCCGCCCGCCACGCCCAGGCGGCGCATGGCCTCGCGCGGATCGCCGTGGTGGATTTCGACGTCCATCATGGCAATGGCACCCAGGCCTGCTTCGAGGCCGATCCGAACCTGTTCTTCGCCAGCTCCCACCAGTCGCCCTGCTATCCCGGCACGGGTGCGCCGGAGGAACGCGGTGTGGGCAATGTGTTCAACGCCACCCTGCCGCCCGGCGCCGATGGCGCGGCGTTTCGGGCCGCCTGGCGCGACACCCTGCTGCCAGCGCTCGAGGCCTTCGGGCCAGAGCTGATCATCATCTCCGCCGGCTTCGACGCGCATGCGCGCGACCCGCTGGCGCAGCTGCGTGTGCGGGAGGCGGATTTCGCCTGGCTGACGACGGAGATCTGCCAAGTGGCGGAGCGGCAGTGCGGCGGGCGTGTGGTGAGCCTGCTGGAGGGCGGCTACGACCTCGACGCGCTGGCGAGCTCCGCGGCGGCGCATGTCCGGGCGCTGATGGGATCCTAAGGCTCCGCGCTTGCCCGGCCGGGGCATGCGCCTTATCCGGGTGGAATGAATTCGGGAGGAGACGCACGCCCATGATCCGCCGCCGTACCCTGCTGGCCGCCGCCCCGGCGGTCCTCGCCACGCCCGCCCTGGCCCAGAGCTGGCCCGCGGGCCCCATCCGCGGCATCTGCCCCTTCGCCCCGGGCTCGGCGACCGACATCGTCGCGCGGCTTTTCGCCGACGCCATGCGCCCGACGCTGGGCCACCCGGTGGTGATCGAGAACCGCGCCGGCGCTGGCGGCATGCTGGGCGCCGAGGCCGTGGCCCGCGCTGCCCCGGATGGCATGACGGTGCTGTTCGGCACCAACTCCACCAATGCCGCCGCCAACGCCCTGTTCCGCCGCGTGCCCTTCGACATGGAACGCGCCTTCACGCCGATCTCGACCCTGGCCAGCGTGCCCTTGATCGCCGCGGTGAAGGCCGACAGCCCGCACCGGACGCTGGCCGAGTTGCTGACCGCCGCCCGCGCCCGGCCGGAGGCGATCACCTATGCCCAGGCCTCCTCCTCGCAGCGCGTGGCCGCCGAGATGCTGGCCTCCATGGCCGGGGCCAAGATGCTGATGGTGCCCTACCGCTCCTCGCCCCTGGCGGTGCAGGATCTGATCGCGGGGCGCGTCGATCTGTTCGTGGCCGACCAGGCGGTGATCCTGCCCCAGGTCCAGGCCGGGGCGCTGCGCGCGCTCGGCGTCACCACCAAGGAGCGCTCGGCCCAGCTGCCGGACGTGCCGACCATCGCGGAAGCCGCGAACCTGCCGAACTACGAGCTGTTCGCCTGGTTCGTGCTGGCGGCCCCGGCCGGGACCCCGGCGCTGCCGATCGCGCGGCTGAACGCCGCCGTCCGCGCCGCGATGGAACAGCCCGAGCTGCGGGAGCGGCTGGCCTCCGGCCTCGGCATGGCTGTGCGCCCCTCGACGCCGGAGGAGGCCGCGACCTTCGTCGCCGCCGAGACGGTGAAGTGGACCAACGCCATCCGCGCCGCCGGCATCGATCCGGAGTGAGCCGAAGGCCTGCCGGTGACGGCGGGGTGAGGGGACGGCTGGCATGGCGCCAGGCCGTCCCATTTACTATGGCCAAGGGGCCGGGAATGAGTCATTATGTCAGGTATGGTTGACACTTCGGCGTTGCGGCCGATTGACACCCTGTCCTTTGAGGAAGCCCTCGCCGAACTGGAAGGCATCGTGCGCAAGCTCGAAACGGGGCAGGGTCGTCTGGAGGAAGCGGTGGCGGATTACGAACGGGGCGCAGCGCTCCGCAAGCGCTGCGAGGCGCTGTTGGCGGAGGCCGAGCAGAAGGTCCAGGCGATCGTCGAGGCCACTGGCGGCCCGACGCTCAGGGATGCCGGCTGAGATGTCGGAGACGCTGACCCGCACCGGCCTTGCCGCCGCGCTGCCCGCCGCCGCGGCCGAGATCGAGCAGACCCTCGATGCCCTGCTGCCCGTGGCCGAGGGCCCGGAGGCCCGGCTGTTCGAGGCGATGCGCTACGCGGCCATGGGCGGCGGCAAGCGCATGCGCGGTTTCCTGGTGCTGGAAGGCGCGCGGCAATTCGGCGTTGCGCGCGCCTCCGCGCTGCGGGTCGCTGCCGCGATCGAGATGCTGCACGCCTATTCGCTGGTGCATGACGATCTGCCGGCGATGGACAATGACGATCTGCGCCGCGGCAAGCCGACCGCGCACCGCGCCTTCGACGAAGCGACCGCGATCCTGGCCGGCGATGCGTTGCAGACCCAGGCCTTCGAGGCGCTCGCGGCGGAGGATACGCATTCCGATTCCGCGGTGCGCATCGAGCTGGTCCGCTGCCTGGCGCGTGCCGCCGGCGCCCGGGGCATGTGCGGCGGGCAGATGCTCGACATGCTGGCCGAAGAGGCCGCGCAGCCGCTGGATGAGCCGGCCGTGGGTCGGCTGCAACTGCTCAAGACCGGGCGGCTGATCGAGTTCTCGGCCGAGGCCGGGGCGATCCTCGGCAAGGCGCCCTCCGCGCAGCGCCATGCGCTGGCGGCCTATGGCCGCGATGTCGGCGCCGCCTTCCAGATCGCCGATGACCTGCTGGATGCGACCGCCTCGGCGGCCGAGACCGGCAAGCGCACCGGCAAGGATGCCGAAGCGGGGAAGGCGACGCTCGTCTCCCTGCTCGGCGTCGAACGCGCCCGCATCCAGGCGGAGCGTCTGGCTGACCAGGCGCGCCGTCATCTCGACAGTTTCGGGGAGCGCGCGGATCTGCTGCGCGAACTCGCCGGCTATACGGTGCAGAGGAAGAGCTAACCATGGCCCGTCCCGCCACGCCGCTGCTCGACCGGGTGAGGATCCCGGAGGATCTGCGGAACTTCTCCGCCGACCAGCTGAAGCAGCTGGCCACCGAATTGCGCGCGGAGACGATCGACGCCGTCTCCGTCACGGGCGGGCATCTCGGCGCCTCGCTCGGCGTGGTGGAACTGACGGTC